>JBNKLQ010000030.1:0-33306 GCA_050292445.1 Promineifilaceae bacterium (SeqCode)
AAAAGAGCGTAAAATCAGCAGCCCGCCCAGCAAAACGAAGAACCAGGTGGCATAAATAGAGACTTTCACGCCGCTGACCACATCCTCATACACGTTCAGGTTCAGCAGATACAGAACCAGGGCAACGACCAGGGAAATAATCCCCAAAATCAATGGTGTTTTGTTCATCTTTGTACCTCCTTTGGTTTGATTGAAATTCATTTAGCATCACTGTATCAAGCAGCGGGATCAACATCATCAGCCAAAGGTTGTATATGGGTTGTATTTTCTGGGAGTTGATATGTGCCCGTGCTTCGGTTGAGGCTGGCGGGTGACCGGTTTTTGCCTTCAAAGGCGCATTTTCCTTGTATAATGGCTGCGTAGGCACAAGCCCCGCTTCAGTGAGGAAGGATCATGAGCAGCGGACCAAAATCCAGGCAAGACACTTACGCAGCGTCTGA
Source organism: Promineifilaceae bacterium (SeqCode) (assembly GCA_050292445.1). Taxonomy (GTDB): domain Bacteria; phylum Chloroflexota; class Anaerolineae; order Promineifilales; family Promineifilaceae; genus Leptofilum. The sequence goes on from JBNKLQ010000030.1 coordinate 441, forward strand.
ACCGCTTTTGCAGATGAAATTGCTTATCCCACCCCCACGATCCAATCTGGTTCAGCGTCCCCGGTTGGTGGAGTTGCTGAACCTGGGCACAGCAGCCAAATTAACGCTTATCTCCGCTCCAGCTGGTTTTGGCAAAACCAGCCTCCTCAGCAACTGGGCACGCGAATGCGGTTTGCCTGTGGCCTGGCTTTCGCTGGGTGGTGACGATAATGATCATGCCATCTTCATGACCTATTTAGTGACTGCCCTGCAAGGGATTGTGTCTAATGTTGGGCATGCCTCACTGGCTATGTTGGAGGCCACGTCTCATTCGTCCCTAGAAAATGTTCTTACGGTGCTTGTCAACGAGCTTTCCCGGATTCCAAATGACATTCTCTTGTTTCTTGATGATTATCACGTCATCGATGCTCCAGAGATTCATTCTGCACTGACCTTTCTGGTTGATAACCTGCCGCCAAAGCTTCACCTATTCCTCTCCAGCCGGTCTGACCCCCCTTTGCCTCTCAGTCGGCTTCGTGCGCGAGGGCAGCTTGTCGAGGTGCGCCAGGCGGATTTGCGGTTTACGGCCGTTGAAGCAGCGACCTTCTTCAATGAAACGATGGGTTTGCACCTGAATGTGGATCAGATTGATGCGCTGGCGCAAAGAACCGAAGGCTGGATCGCTGGCCTCCAACTGGCCGCCCAATCTTTGCGGGGTAAGCAAGATGTTTCAGCGTTTGTGCAGGCATTTAGTGGCAGCCACCGCTTTGTCATTGATTACCTGGCAGATGAAATATTGTCTCAACAGCCCGAAGAGGTACGCCACTTTTTGCAGCAAACTGCAATTTTGGACCGCTTTACGGCCGCTTTGTGTGATCACGTTATAGGCGGGGAAAATTCTACGGCCGTCTTACGGCTGCTTGAGGATAACAATCTCTTTCTCTTCCCCCTGGATGAACAGCGTAAATGGTATCGCTACCATCAGCTTTTTAGCGATTTTTTGCGCGCTGAACTTGAAGAAGAGCAGGTATCGAATCTACACAAACGGGCTGCCAAATGGTTTCTAGCCCAGGGGTTGTATTCCGAAGGTGTTAAACACGCCCTGGCTTCAGGAGATTTGAACACAGCTGAAGAGGCCATTTTATTTACAGCGCCAGCGGTATTCAATCAGGGTTCTCTAAACATTCTTTTGCGTTGGCTCAATGCCCTTCCAGAAGAATTGGTGCTAACCAATATCGAGCTGTCGATTTTCAAAGGATTTGCCCTTTTCATGGCCCAGTCTGAAGAAATGGTTCCTCCTTATTTGCAAGCAGCCGAAAAAAGCCTTACAAAAGCGACACCCTCCTTCGTCCTTGGCCGATTTCTAAGCCTCAAAGCCCACATGGCCCTTTGCCAGGCCAGCTTTGATGACTGTATCCGTTTGTCCAGAGAGGCTATCGAATACCTGGAAGAATCCGACCTGTCGTTCCGCAACCTTACCTTTAACATCTTGGGACAGGTTTTAGAATTGAAGGGGGATGTGGCTGGTGCGGCCGTTGTCTACGATCAGGCATTCAACTCTGGTTGGCGAATGGGGGACCAGCTGGGTGCCCTGGTTGTATTCACAAACTTGATTTTTTCCCTTAACGAACTGGGGCGTCGCCGGGAAGCGCTGGCCCTGTGCGATCAACTCGCTTCAGAAATTGACTCTATAACTGTGGAAGGATTTTCCTTGGCGGATGCTGTAGCTCTCCCTCGCAGCCTGCTTTACCTGGAGGCAAACGAATTGAACACGGCCCGGGAACAGGCGCAGCAGGCGCTGGATATGTTAACGGCCGTAAATTTCGCGCAAGGGATTCTTTGGGGCCAATACATTCTGGCGCGCATCCATTTAGCCCGGCGCGAATTTGAACCATTGTTTGACCTGACGCAAAAAGGCATCCGCCTGGCTCAACAGGCAGGTCGGGCATCGCTTCATGGCGCTTGGCTGCTTGCCCTGGAAGCCCAGGCATATCTCCTTCAAGGACATATCTTCAAAGCCGCTCAATGGGCCGAAACAGCCGGATATTCAGCTAACGATGATCCACGACATTGGGATGAGCAATCTTATTTTACTTTCATGCGTTTGTTACTGGCTCAGGAGCGTCTGGCGGAAGCGCAGACCTTACTGCACACTATGCAGCGTGCCGCTCAACAAGGGGGCAGGGCACGAAAGTTGATCACCATCCACCTGCTCCAGGCGTGTCTCCATCTAGCGCAAAAGAACCGAGCAAAGGCGCTTGAGCAGATTGTCCATGCCCTAAAACTTGCAGCCCCGGAGAATTACGGCCGTGCCTTTCTAGATGATGGACCGACAATCACACAACTCCTTCCCCAGGTCAGATCAACTGCACCTGATTTTGTGGATGAGTTGCTGGTTGCCGTGGGAGCACAGGCTGAGCCAAATCCAGCAGCTGCCGGTCTTATTGATCCACTGACTGAACGCGAGATGGAAGTGCTGAGGTTGGTGGCTAAAGGGCTTTCAAATCGGCAGCTGGCAGAAGTGCTATTCATTGCTGTTGGTACCGTTAAGAAACACCTCAACAATATTTACAGCAAGCTGGCAGTTCAAAACCGCACGCAGGCCATAATCAAGGCAAGAGAGCTTGGCCTGCTAAAGTAGATCCTCTCGATCCCCCTATTTTCTTCTTCAATCTGGACGTTTTGCCGGAATAAACCCCCGAAATACCACCTAGGTTGTATGACAAGTAAACCCTTTCCCCTTTAGCATGCGAGCACATATGCAGATGCTTGCTTGATCAAGGAGGTTTGAGGTGATTATGACTGATGCAGCTTTACACCCATACCGAGTCAAAATCTGTGGCCATCTAAGCGGCCAGAGAGCCAAACTGTTTGCCGGTTGGGAAGTAACGCTCATGCCGGATGGTCACACGATACTTTCTTCAGAAGCAATCGACCAGGCGGCCTTGTTCGGAATCCTGATTCGTATTCGCGATTCAGGCATGCCGCTTTTATCCGTCAACCGGATCGATCTTCAAAAAAGTGTTCGGCCGGATGTCAATCGAGGAGATGAAAATGAATCAATCTGAAAATAACCCCTCCCTTACACAACCTTTTTTAGAGGAAATCAAGGAAAACACGATGAATAAAAAACCAAAAGCCAAGAAGATTCTGAGCAAATTATTGCGGATCTGCCTGATCGGGTTATTGGTGTTGGCCCTGCTGATCGGTGGTGTGTACCTTTGGGCTTTCTTATCGACCGATACATCTTTGGCCGCACGCGGATTAATTTGGGGTGGCTCCCATTTTGATGATTGGCAGCGCTTTCCCTCCAGGGTGGTGCACGCCAGTGAGAAACCCGTTTATTTCGAAGTTGAAGAAACGGATCTTTTCGATGATTTTGCTATCGACGGCCGTTTGCTTGAAGATTACCTGGAAGCCACAAATACCACCGCTTTTATCGTCTTGCATAACGACGCGCTACTGTACGAAGGTTACTTCAACGGTTCGAGCCACGAGGCAACCCAGTCATCGATGTCTGCGGCCAAGTCGTTTGTGGGAACCCTGGTAGGGATTGCTCTTGAAGAAGGGTTCATCGCCAGCCTGGAGGATCCGGTTACGGCCTACATTCCTGAATTGCTTGAGCGTGATTCGCGCTTTTCAGAGATCACCATTCGGCACCTGATTACGATGTCATCTGGATTACGCTTTGTGCAGGATGATTCTGACCCCTTCAGCGATGACTTCATCACATCTCATTCCCCGGACATGCGGGAGGCAGCTTTGGACACCGAGATCGTTGAGGCACCCGGCCAACGATTCCATTACAACGATTACAACCCACAGCTGCTGGGGCTGATCCTGGAGCGGGCTACCGGCATGTCGGTTTCTAAATACCTGGAAACGCGGTTGTGGGGACCAATGGGCGCTGAGGCGGATGGTTCCTGGGACCTGGATAGCGAACAGTCTGGCTTTGAGCGGATGTCGGTGGGTATTAACGGCCGTGCAATCGATTTCGCCAAACTGGGCTGGCTGTACTTGAATGGTGGCCAGGTCGGTGAGCAGCAAGTTGTACCGCAAGATTGGGTGGCACAGGTTACAGATGCGACCAATGCAATCTACACTGCTCGTGCAGACCACGCCTATTACTACCAGAACTACTGGTGGTTGGATGTTGAGAATGAGGCTTACTACGCTGAAGGCAATTTTTGCCAGTTCATCTATGTGTACCCAGCAGCTGATTTGGTTCTGGTTCGTCATGGCTCTGACTGTGGTGGTGTTTATTGGACCGGTTTATTAGGTGATGTCGCCCTAGCGATTGAAGGAGAACTTAACAAATGATTACCTTTGACGAGAGCATTATAAAGACCGAAATGCCGACCTTCAGAGACCATCCGATTTTCCTTTGGGTGGCGCAGCAGGCCAGAAAAATCCAGCGAAAATCGTATCTGCAGGAAGCTGTTCTGGACAAAGTGATGGCTCAGGAAATGGCAGATGAAAATCTGCTGGGGATCATCCTCTTTGGCAGCCTGGCCCTGGGAACGCATACCTGGAAATCGGATATTGATCTCATTTTCATCTACGAGAGTTGTGAACCGGAATCAGGTCTGGTCAACCGCTTTGTAGATGGGGTCGAAGTTCAATATTTCTTCACCACTTTTGCCGCATTGGTTCAAAATCAGGAGGCCGTGCCTTATTTGCTGCACATCTTCTGCAATGGAAAAATCTTGTTTGACCGCCACGGCACGATTGCTCCGGTTGTTAATCAGATTGAGCAGTATTTCACTGACCATCCTGAGGTAAAGGCAGAATGGGTCCGGTTAAAAGATCTGCATCAGGTGGAAAAAAGGGGACCGCAATGCCAACAGATCACCATCTTGCAACGGTGGGATGAACTCGAGGATAAATATTCAGGCGGCGTTCACAAACGAACCTTCTTCAGAACCTGATTCTGCTATAAAACTGCAAATCTGAGCCTATCGAAGTGTGCGTGTTCAGGAAACGGCCGCACACTTCGATGTTTGTCATTCAACTGAATGAATCTGAGAGGATACCCAAGGAGCGGGCTTGAGCAACGGCCTGGGTGCGGTTATGGACGTTGAGCTTACCATTAATATTGGCGGTGTGTCGTTTCACGGTGCCCAAGGAGATGGATAGCTGTTGTCCGATTTCCCGATTGGTACGGCCGTTGGCAATCAGGTGCAGCACTTCAATTTCACGTTCGGTCAACGGCTCGACTAAATCCTGTTGAGGTGGCGGAGCAGCTTCAGCAGCAAAGGCTGCCAGCAGGTTCCCCACAAAGTCAGGGGCGATGTTGGCTTCCAGCGCCGCATACAGCAGTTGGGCCATTGGCTGGCCTTCGTCCAGAAAGATGCGCCGGTAACCTTCCGCTTCGGCCAACGCAAGCGCCTGAGTAAGTGCGGCCAATGCTTCTTGTTCTTGTCCCAGCGACTGCCAAAGCAAGGCCGTGACAAGCAGCGCCTCCAGCCAGAAATGACGCCAACCTCTCTCTTTGAGAAATGGTATTTGCTGTTGAATGGTATGCAAAGCGGGCCGTAAATCAACGGTTTGTCCGGCACGATGTTGAGCCAGGTTAACGCGGACATGCACCAGGTGGGCCAGAATGCGCCAGTCGGCATCTGGAGCGTCTTCAATCTGGAATGTTTGTGCCTCTACCCAGCAAACGGCCGTAACCAAATGATGCGGTTCACCGGTTTTCTTTAAAGCGATTAAATGGAGCTGAGTTTGCAAAGCCGCCGCGTAAGCAAACAAATCTGGGCTAGATGGGCTAGCCATCTGTACCAGGTCTGGCAAGTCATTCGGCTGATTCCGGGCCAGTTGCAAGCGGGCCAGGGCATATGCCCCTTTAATTTGCGCCTCTTTAAAACCGCCGCCTGCGGTTAAGGTGAGGCCCGGGCGTAACAGCATTTCCGCTTCGGCCAGCTCGTTCCATTCCAGCAAAATCTGGCCAAGGGAAATGGGCAGTACCCCGGCGATGGGTAGCTGTTGTTCCATTTCTGGCATGGATGCGAATGTTTGGCGGCAGCGTACGGCCGTTTCTCGCAATTCCCCTCGCCGCAGTGCCATTATCGTTTGCACATAGACCGCACCACACATGGCATACGTCGTACCACTTTGCCCGCCTAACGCCACCGCCTGCTGGCAATAAGTGTCAACCTTATCTTCAGCGCCCAAATCCAGGTACCCCAGCCCAATGCGAAACGCCACCATGCTGCGCAAACCTATTTCTGCTTCGGGGATGACCGCGAGAGCTTGTTCAGCCAGTTCAATTTGTCTTTGTGGCGCTTCGCCGCGCGTTCGGGAAAGAATTGTTTGCAGTGTGAAGATATGGCCGCTAACCGGGTTGGGGGTTAACTGTTGGCTGGCGGGTTGGGCAGACTGGGCGGACGCCACTAATCGTTCGGCTTGCGCCACGGTGTGTTGGCGAAGGGAAAGCCAGGCCTGCGCCAGGCAAAGTACTGGGCTGGCCTGAATCTTCTCTGCCGGAATGGTCTCAATCCATTGCCTTGCCCACACAAATTCGCTGCGGAAAATCGCTTTTAAAATGTGCCGTTCAACCAGGCTCACCAGCCAGGCTTCGTCGCCAGCGGCCTGGGCATGGTGGATGGCTTCATTGGCAAAACCGGCTGCTGCATACCAGCGGCTGGCTCGCCCGTGCAGGCGCAGCACACGCTCCGGCTGCTGCTGGTAGAGTCGCTGGCGCAGCAAGTCGGCAAACAAATGGTGAAAGCGGAACCATTTTCGTTTGTCATCCAGTGGGATGAGAAACAGGTTGGCGGCTTCCAATTCTTCCAGCAATTTTTGGGACTGTGTGGTTTCTAAAACCGCATCACACAATGGTCCGCATAATTTGTCTAACACGGCCGTTTCCAACAAAAAGTGGCGAATGGTCTCCGGCTGATCCTTGAGCACCTCGTCAGTCAGGTAATCTAAGACGTAGCGGTGGCTGCCGGAAAAAGCACCGATAAAAGTGTCTGCCTGATCGCCGGGCTGTTTTTGTAAGGAGAGGGCGGCCAGTTGCAGGCCAGCTATCCAGCCTTCGGTGCGTTCAGCCAGCGCCTGGACCGCTGTCTGGGGCAGGTTTAGCTGCATGTTGTCATTGAGGAAAACGGCCGTTTCTGCATCTAAAAAGCGCAAATCGGCCGTACGCAACTCAACCAGTTCACCTCTGGCCCGATAACGGCTCAAAGGAAAAGGCGGATCAGATCGCGTGGTTATGTAAATATGAAGCTGCGGCGGCAGATGATCGAGCAAAAAAATCATCTCCTGGTGAATCTCGACATTATCAATAAGATGATAATCATCCAGGATGAGCAGCAACGACAGATCGACCGCAGCGAGTTGGTTAATGAGAGTGGTGAGCAAGGAGCGAATGGCAATCGGTTCAGGTGAACGGAGGGCGGCAAGCGCTTCAGCGGTTAACGGGGGGCGTATCTGACTTAAAGCAGCAAACAGATAGCGCCAATATTGCTGGGGATCGTTATCGCTGGCTTCCAGAGACAACCAGGCAACGGCCGTATCACATTGAGCCGCCCAACTGCTGAGTAAAGCCGTTTTGCCAAAGCCTGCTGGGGCTGAGATGAGTGTCCACTTGCGCCCCAGCCCTTCCCCTTCATCTAACTGGCGCCATAAATGAGGGCGTGGTACCAAAGGCGGCCGTTGCTGGGGAATGTGCAGCTTCGTGGTTAAAAGATCAACATTCACGTCAGGAATCTAAAGAGGCAAAGCCTTCGCGCAAGGCGTAAAGGGCGGCCTGGGTGCGGTTGGCCAGATGCAGCTTGGATAAGATGTTGCTGACATGGGTACGCACGGTCCCCTCGCCAATCACCAGCTGGGCGGCGATATCCAGGTTGGTTAATCCTTTGGCAATCAGGCGCAGGACATCAACTTCCCGTTCGGTGAGCGGATCGGCCGTGGGTGGTAAATCGGCAGGGCGCTGCATCTCCATCATGAGCTTCTTGGCCACGTCGGGTGAAATGGAAGGTTCACCCTGGTACACATCGCGAATGGCTCGCAACAGTCGTTGCGGCGAGGAGTTTTTGAGCAGGTAGCCTAAAGCCCCCGCTTTGATGGCCGGGAAGACCTTGTCATCATCGGCAAAGCTGGTCAGTACCAAAATTTTGGCCTCCGGCTGTTCTTCTTTGATGGCTTTGATGGCCCCCAGGCCATCCAGGTGAGGCATCACCATATCCAGCAAGATGACATCCGGTTTTAGCTGACGCGTTTGCTGCACCGCTTCACGGCCGTCAGACGCCTCGCCAATCACCTCAAGGCCCGGTTCTGTATTGATCAAGGTGCGCAAACCTTCCCGCACCACGGCATGGTCATCAGCAATCAGCACCTGGACCAATTCAGTCATGAGATCAACTCCTTGGTTACGGCCGTTTCCTGTTGCAGCGTGACCGGTATCTGAACACAAACAGTTGTACCCTTCTCTGGGGTAGAGGTGATGGCAAAATGGCCGTGCAACTTTTGTACCCGTTCGCGCATGCTGACCAAGCCCAACCCTCCCAAGCGTTCTGCCAGCGCCGTTTCAAAGCCACGGCCGTTGTCCTGTACTTCCAGCATGATACTGTCTGCTGTGGCCCGGATGGTGACCGATACGGCCGTAGCCTGGGCATGTTTTAGCGCATTGTTTAGCGACTCCTGGGCAATGCGGTAGAGAGCGTCCTCCACCTCTTCGGGCAGATCAAGATCGCCGGGAGCCGTCATGGTGACATCGACCCCAGCACGTCGCTCGACGACTTCCAGCCGGTGTTCGATTGCTTCTACCAGCCCGGTCTGCCGCAAGTCAAACGGCCGTAATTCAAACACCAGCAGGCGCATTTCTTGCAGCGCTTGTTGGGCAATGGCTCCTAATCGCTCCTGATTTTGCTGAATAACGGCCGTGTCCCCGGCTTGAATCATGCGCTGGCCTGCTTCAGCCAGCAGCGTCAGGCTGTAGATGGATTGGGTCACCGAGTCGTGTAAATCCCGCGCCAGACGGCCCCGTTCTTCCATAACGGCCAGCTGCTGGGCCTGCTTGTACAGGCGAGCATTCTCCACAGCGATAGCTGCCTGGCCAGCCAACAGTTGCATCACCATCAGATCTGTTTCATCAAAATCATCCAGCTGATCGCTTTGTACATCGAGCACGCCAATGACCTGGTCTTTTACTTTTAATGGCACGGTCAATTCCGAGCGAGTCGCGCTGCCTTGCATTAAAATATAGCGAGGTTCTTGGGTGACATCGGGCACAATCAGTGGCTGCCCACTGCCCGCTACCCTGCCCGTTAACCCTTCCTGACCCACTTTTAACCGACCAGGTTGAAAATCAAACTCAGGGTCATCCCACAATGATCCGGCACCCTGCCGATAGACAACGTATTCCCCTTCAATCAAGCCTATCGCCACATGGTAATAACCATAGGTTTGCTGGATCAGCCGCGCCACTTCCGCTAAAACCGCATCAATATTTAGAATGGAGGAAAACCGGTGACTGACTTCGGTGATCAATTGGAACTGCTCGGCTCGCCTTTGCTCGGCAGAAAACAGGCGGGCATTTTCAATGGCCACACCTATTTGATTACCGATTGAAGCCAATAGCTCATTGCCAGGAGCTGAAAATGATTCCGCATCTTGCTTGGCAATGAAGAAGGTGCCCAAAACAACCCCGCGTGCAGTTAGGGGAATAACGGCCATCCAGTTAAACCCATCGGACTGAAAAGGGATGGTGGTGAGGTTGTACAAATCTGTGAGGATGTAAGGTTCACCAATTTTAACGGCCGCTTCTACAAAACTATCTGTCGTGGCTAACTCCATCAAACCACATAAGGTAACTTCGCTCAAACAACAGCCTTTCACCAGTTGCAGCGAGGCGGTTTGACCCTGAAATAGATGGATGCCACCGGCATCGCAGGCAGTTAATTCCAAAGTCGTATCGAGGGCTGCCGTCAACGTTTCATGCAAATCAAGCGTGCTGCTAACAACGGCCGTAATCGTATACAAAGCGCTTAATTCCGTGGTTCGCTTGGCCGCCTGTGTTTGTAGTTCTTCGTTATGCCGCTGAATATTGCGCAGCCGCCACCAGTAGCCACCAACGACGATGCCCAATAAACCCAGGGCAATCAATCCGCGAAACAACCAGCTAAATTTATTGGAATCAACCTGATTTGGATTATTTTGGGACACACAGGCAACAGCCAACCATGCGCTGACAGTCAGCAGACACACAATAAGCAACCCAGACCAAAGCCTGGGTGGGAAACCGAATTGGGGTACCCATTTCATATCGGTTCGTCCTGATTGTGTTGAGTTTAGCAAAGTGGCAAGCGTGTTAGATATTGAGGAACGGCCGTTTCATTTACGAAGAACATCACGAATGGTACGAAATAATTATAAAGTGAATGTGCTTTGGCCAGGGTGATAGAGCAAGTGAGCCAATATTTTTCCTCAGCCTAAAAAAGTTGCGGCACGTTTTTGGGGACGTTAAGGGAACGGTTCCCCTGTATTCTGCCAACAACTAACCGCAACACAAGATGGCAAACAAGTAAACATCTCGAATCAGGAGATTAATTATGAATACCTTGAAGAACCAAACCTTTGATTTTGAACTTGATGAACTACGCGACGCCATTCGGGAAGAATACAATGTCGTCGCCACCACACCTGAACAAGGTTTTCACTTTCACACGGGACGGCCGTTAGCTCGCATTCTGCAGTACGAAGAAGCCTGGCTGCAAGGCATTCCCGAACAGTCCATTGCCTCCTTTGCCGGGACGGGCAACCCATTTAGCCTGGGCCCCATCATGCCGGGCGAGCACGTAGTAGACATCGGCTGCGGGGCGGGTATTGATAGTCTGGTTGCCAGCAAAATGGTGGGGGAAAACGGCCGTGTTATCGGCATAGATATGACCCCAGCCATGCTAAACAAAGCACGCCAATCGGCCGTTGAGGCCGGCATGGCACAAGTCGAGTTTCGCGAAGGGTATGGCGAAGCCCTGCCCGTCCCCGATGAATGGGCCGACGTGGTCATTTCCAACGGCGTGCTAAATTTGATGCCGGATAAGTTGACCGGCCTACAAGAAATGGCCCGCGTACTCAAACCAGGTGGGCGGCTGCAAATCGCCGACATCCTGGTAGAAAGAGCCGTGCCAGACGGTGCCAAACGCAACATTGACCTTTGGACTGGTTGAATTGCTGGCGCTCTGCTGGAAGCAGAGTTACAGATGGTCGTGGTACAGGCTGGCTTTGTCGATTTTGAAATCACCTGGCGTGCCGACGTGTTTAGCGGTGCCCCGCAGGAAAGCAGCGCCGACAGCTTTGGCACGATGGGCATCAATTTCCGCGCCCGCAAAGCGCACGATGATGATGAATGGTATGCAGAACTGAACAAATTTAATTGCGAAATCCCAAGCTCGTGACGCGTGAAACATGATTTATTTCAGCCCACGCATCACTTAAGGACGGTAAACGATGAAAACTGACTTTTCAAAAATGGTAGAACGATTAGCCTTGCAAACGCTGGATGGCCCTGGTGATGTGGCAGCAACCTTGCGGCGCGAAGTCGCTGAGTATGCGGCCGCTCCCATACCCGGCAACGAGCAAATCCCGCCGGTATTGCTGCCCTATCTCACTAAGGTAGCCATGCATTCTTATCGCGTTACGGATGCCGACATTGCCCAGTTGAAAGCGGCTGACTATAGCGAAGATGAATTGTATGAATTGACCGTCAGTGCTGCTTTTGGCGCTGGTTTGGCCCGCCTGAATCATGGGCTGGCCTTGCTAGATAATTAGGAGATCATCATGAGATTACAAATAATAGAAAACGGACTCTCCCCCCTACAAAAATTGCAAATGGGATTAATTCGCAAAGTGATGGCCAACCATGTGCCAGGACCGATTCCGGCACTGTCTTACCGGTCAAACTTTTTTGGCAAGCAGTTTAATGAGTCTGTACAGACCGCTTTGCGCAAAACAACGGCGTGGCACAAGTCGGAGGCAGAATTGTTTGCCGCTTTTGTCTCACACCACAACAAGTGTCCATTTTGCTTGACATCGCATACGGCCGTAACCAGCCAGGGTATCAAGGCCAACATTGTTCAAGCCGTCATCCAAGATTGGCGCACAGCACCCGTCAACGAAAAAGTACGCGCCACGCTTGGTTTTCTGGAGAAACTAACCCGCACCCCTGATCTCGTCACGCAGGACGATCTCAATCCCATGAAAGAGGCAGGCGTCAGCCAGCGTGGCATTGAAGAAGCCATTTACATTTGTTTCGTCTTCTGCACCATCAATCGGCTGGCGAACAGCTTTGATTTTGAACTGGCCAATGAAAAGAGCCTGAATCGCGTTGGTTTTGTGCTTTACAACTTGGGCTACGGCATTGGTGTCCTGCCAGGGTAGCTTGGTAGACAGATACCATGTTGGGGTACTATCATAGTATGTAAACCCCAGCAGTATAGAGCGGGGTCATATGCCATAAGTAAGTTGAAGACGATGTTCACCATAGCCACTATGCCTAGCCATAAACTCCCCCGTTTCATGACGTTTCTAGTAGCAATCTGTTTCTTTTGGTTATTTGCCTGCCGTGCAAAACAGCCAGAAATTCAGATTGTTACTGGAGCAACGCTTACACCAACGGCCGTTTCCACCCCTTCTACCATTCCAACACAACCAACACCAACGCCCTTTTTGCTGCCAACCAGACCAACAGTTCGCGATTTCATCACCGAAGCTGGCGTTTCTCCGGCTGGTTTAGACGCCGACGTTTTAGAGCAAAGAATCATTGCTTTTGAACCGTTAAACAGCGAGCGTTCCTTTCTGTTGGGATATTTTGTAGATTCCCTAGAGAATAGCGAATTGCCAAATGAACTCCATTTTCTAAGATTTGACAAGGCAACTCAATCCTGGTTGGGCACAACTTTACAGGAGCCGGAACGGCCAGTGGGAGAGGCATGTCATCCTTCTGTCTGTTACCGTTTGGGTGTGATTACAGATTACCTGCAGACGCCTTATTTTTATTTTGCTTACATGCATTCCAATCCATCTGCTGGATGGACGGCCGTTCTGACACCAGAGCTAGAGCTGAACACCGTTTTATTTGGGCGGGTGCGGGCTGTATTTGCGGATGGAACGGCCGTTTACAATGAAGGTATCATTCATTTTTCCCCCACCCACTATGCTTTAATAAGCGTTTACGATCCAGACACCCAAGAAAGCCTGCGCATTTTTCCTATAGAGCCACATCAAACATTGTGGCAAGCGCGCCAGGAGTTAGTGGCCCAGACTTATGATATCTTAGGCGAAGATTGGTGCCGGGAAAATAATCATCACTGTGACGCAGCATTGTTCAACAACTATGTCAGCAGCGAAGTTGTGGTAAATGACGATACTGACTCACTTGCTTTTGTCGTCACATTTAGTGCTGAATTCAGTGTAGATCTGCCGGATGAAGAGGTCGTATACGTCTATCGCGGCATGCGCAATGGCGATTTAGAATTTCGGGAAGTGAGCCGGGTGGAACTGGCCCAACTTTTCGGGTCGTATGAATTGACCGATTTGCTCAAAGCAGACAGGCTTGAGCGAATTTTTTCGGAGGTTACTTTTGTTGAGGAGGAATCAGCAGAATGAAAGCAATGTTGTTACACGAACTTGGCAGTTTAGAAGAGAATAAAACACCGCTGGCGCTGGCGGATTTGCCAGAACCCAAACTCAAAGCAGATGATATTCTGGTGCAGGTGTCCGCCTGTGGCGTTTGCCATACCGAGCTAGATGAAATCGAAGGCCGCACCCCGCCACCCCACCTGCCGGTGGTGCTTGGCCACCAGGTTGTGGGCACCGTGGCCGATTGTGGTGCTAAAGTCCAGCGTTTTGAACAAGGCGACCGGGTGGGCATAGGCTGGATTTATTCAGCGTGCGGTACCTGTTCCTACTGCTTGTCCGGTCATGAGAATCTCTGCCCTGACTTTAAAGCCACCGGCCGAGACGCGAATGGGGGTTATGCACAATATATGGCAATCTCTCAGGATTACGCCTACCCCATTCCCGCCACCTTTAGCGATGTAGAAGCGGCACCATTGCTGTGTGCCGGGGCCGTCGGCTACCGTTCGCTGCAGTTGACACAGCTTAGCGATGGACAAAACCTGGGCCTGACTGGCTTTGGCGCTTCCGGCCATCTGGTGCTGAAGATGGTTCGGCACAAATTCCCCAACGCTGAGGTTTTTGTGTTTGCCCGGAATCCCAAGGAACGAGAATTTGCCCAAGAACTAGGCGCGGTTTGGGCTGGCGACACCACAGAAGCCGCCCCGGTAAAACTAAACAGCATCATCGACACCACACCAGTTTGGAAGCCAGTGGTGGAAGCCATGAAAAACCTGGCACCAGGTGGGCGATTGGTTATCAATGCCATTCGCAAAGAGGGTGTGGATAAAGAGTATTTGCTTAACCTTCAATATCACACCCATCTGTGGCACGAAAAGGAAATCAAAAGCGTGGCCAACGTCAGTCGCCAGGACATTAGCGAGTTTCTAGAACTGGCCGCTGAAATTCCGATCAAGCCAGAAACAGAAGAATTTGAGCTAGAAGCAGCGAATGAGGCTTTACTCTCTATGAGGACAAAGGAAATTAAAGGCGGGAAAGTTTTGCGAGTAAAGGCGTAGCGTTGGGCGGCTACCGAGCAAGCATCGATCCATGATAAGCTGTATCGATCACCACATCGCCGCTGGCAATACGAGACACACAAGCACAAATTTTTTGTTTTCGGCTTTCTGCTGATCGCTAAAAAACACATCACGGTGATCCACAACCCCTGAATGAGACAAAACATCAACCACACAAAGGCCACATTCCCCTATTTGGCAGTCAGACATGACATCGATGCCAGCCAGGCCGAGGGCATCTAGCATACGTATTGCCCGGAGCCAGTGACCACATATAAGTCGAACCGCCCCGGCTGGTTGGCAGCCGTTTCACACCAATGTGATACCGCCCTCCTGTTTGCCCATGCCTGCCGACAAGTGAATAACTGCGAATTTGTGGCAGCCCGTTAACCAGAACAGATACATCAATGTGCGCCCCCCCCGAATAAGACTGCGTACCCGCTTCCGGTTCTAGCTCAAACAGGCGCACATTAGCCGCAACATCCATGATATTCATAACTTTTGCCTGGGTCCAAACGTTTTTAAAGCGCATCTTTCCCCCGGTATCAATTCGGTGTGTAAACCAGCTTAAGTCCCGGAACCTGTTCCAGAGCGGCCTTTGTTTTTAGGGCAGTTTTTAGTGTGCTCAAAGAGAGGCGCGCATGTTCTCGCGTCAAGGATTCGGCTCGTGCCCCTTCCCGATTTTCTATTGCTTCGACGATGCCCTTGTGTTGTTCCTGCGCCACAAAAAAGACTTTCCAGGCGTTGCCAAGCTCTGATTGAGCCATGACAAATGCGTTAGCGGAGGCAAAGGGGAGGGCGTTAATGCGGCGCAAGGCGTGCTCAATGACAAAGCTTTCAGTTAACATAATGAGCTGATTGTGAAAAAGCTCATTCAGGTCAAAATAGCGTTCAATATCTTTGCTTTCCAGGTCTGTTTTGTCTAACAATCTATCAAACTGTTCCAGCGATTCTTTGATTTTTCTTAAAGCCAGCGGGCTGACACCGCGTTCTGCAGCCAGCCGCGCCGCCATACCTTCCAGGCTACCACGCGCTTCAATGGCATCCTCAATGTCGCGCACGGTAAACTCGCGCACAGCATAGCCGCCGCCGCTCATCTCTTCCAGCAAGCCTTCCTCCGCCAGCCGGGTAAGCGCCGAGCGAATAGGCGTGCGGGAGACACCCAACCGTTCCACCAGAGACAGCTCCAACAGGCGTTCTCCTGGAGCCAATTCACCATTTAGAATCTGCTCGCGTAAAGTGATGAGTGCGTTTATGGTTTGTGAAGACATCGTTTCCTCCATCTAAGTTGTGGCGGCAGCAGCTCTCGTTTCAACTCCACATCCCACGCTGCTACATACCAGGCATTCAAGGGAAATGATTGTTCATGGGTAAAAGTCGTTTTTTGCATCTGATTGCCCCCAATTGCAAAAACGATTAGGGTACGGCCGTCTGGCCCAACTATACATTGAACCTTGTGTGCCACTGGCACATGCTTTTCCAAGGGTATGCAACTTGTATGCTTCATGTATACATTACTACTCTCTTGATTTAGGTGGACGGTTCACTTCCAGCTATCAAGCCTGCCGATTTTAGACCTCCAATGTATACAAAATTATAGGAGTTTATTCATTTTGCCTAATTATTGCTCATTTTTTGTGGGTTTTTTGGTGAAAGTTTGCCAATTTTGCTCATTCATGTATACAATAAGCGCAATCGATTCAACCTCAACAACATCTTTTTTATTAGCGTGTGTCACGGAAGACATGCTAACCAAATCTCGAAAAGTTTCAAAAACCTTGGAAGCAATCATGATTGCTAGCTTTAGGCACCCCTAAAAGGTCTCTATGACTGAAAGTATCAGCCTTGGTTATCTTCTGGTTTACAAACGGCCGTTTACCCACCGGTCTGATTTGATCTGGGTGAACGACTCCATCAACACCATTCAGCTCAGCAAACAACATGCGTAAGAAGGATTCATTAGAGATTTAATGAAATTTACAACCGCTAACAACATCACGGTGCATTACACTAGCGAAGGCGTCGCCAAAGGCACTCCCCTCGTTTTTATTAACTCGCTGGGTACAGACCTGCGCATCTGGAATGATATGGTGCCCCATTTTAGTAAACGCTACCACGTCATTCGTCACGACAAGCGCGGGCATGGCCTGACAGATTGTCCGCCAGCACCGTACTCGATTCGGGACCACACCACAGATTTGGCTGATCTGCTGGATCAATTGGAAGTAACACAGGCCATCTTGGTCGGCATTTCTGTGGGTGGCATGATTGCTCTGGATTTCGCGGCGACCTGGCCGGAGCGGGTACAGTCGCTGGTGCTAAGTGATACAGCGCCGAAGATAGGAACGGCCGTTCTCTGGAACGAACGTATTGCCAATCTGCGCCAACATGGCATGGGTGCCCTCAGCGATATGATTTTGTCCCGCTGGTTTGCCAACTCTTTTGCCACAGAGCAGCCAGCAGCTTACCAGGGATATGCTAACATGCTCACGCGAATGCCCGTTGAAGGGTACACCGGCACCTGCGGAGCCATCCGCGACGCCGATTTAACAGAAGCGGCAAAAACAATCACCGCGCCAACTCTTGTTCTCTGCGGAGCAGAAGACATGGCCACCCCACCTGCATTAGTACACGGACTATGTGAACTGATTCCTCACGCCCAATACCAGAAAATTCCCGATGCGGGGCACCTGCCCTGCATCGAACAGCCAGACATCATGGCCCAACATATCGCTCAATTTATATGATCGTCATTTTTCTACATGCGCTCTCCCTGGCAACGCTACCGCTGCCGCCCTGCTCACTGATTCGGTAAATTCTATCTAGCATAGTTGAACCTTTTTGAGGAAACAATGAGTGAAAACAAGTTTGAACAAGGCATGAAAGTGCGGCGGGCCGTGTTAGGCGATGCCCATGTGGACCGGGCCGAGGCCAACAAAACATCGTTTGATGCCGATTTTCAGCAGTTCATTACCGAAACAGCCTGGGGCACCGTCTGGTCACGACCAGGGTTGGACCGAAAAACACGCCACCTGCTAACCATTGCCATTCTGGCAGCACTGGGCAAAGAACATGAACTGGCTATGCACATTCGCGCCACGCGAAATACAGGTGTAACGCCCGACGAAGTCAAAGAGGTACTGATGCAAGTGGCCGTTTACGCAGGCGTTCCTGCCGCCAATACGGCAATGGCCATTGCCAAACGAATTTATATTGAGCTTGATGAGGAGGCAAAAAAATAATGACAAAACTGGTAACCTTCAACCCGCTGGATTGGGTTAGACACCCACCCTATCTGCACCCGCCATATAAATCGACGGTGAAGCGATCCCCTAGGCGACCCTTGATTCCACTGGCGCAAACCC
The DNA here is from genome assembly GCA_050292445.1 of Promineifilaceae bacterium (SeqCode). Lineage (GTDB taxonomy): Bacteria > Chloroflexota > Anaerolineae > Promineifilales > Promineifilaceae > Leptofilum. The sequence goes on from JBNKLQ010000030.1 coordinate 18,424, forward strand.
TTTCAGAATTAACCGGCCCGGTTTACGGTGAAGATGAGATTGATCCACTGGATAACGATTTGACGAAAAACTCGGTGAAAACCGGAGAACCAATAGGCGAACGGATCATTGTCACCGGTCGGCTGTTGGATGATCAGGGCAAGCCTATTCCTAACGCCTTAATCGAAATTTGGCAGGCAAATGCGTGCGGCCGTTACATGCACAAAGTTGATCAGCACGACGCTCCCCTCGATCCCAACTTTCATGGTGCGGGCCGGATGCTCACCGATGAAAACGGCATTTACCGCTTCACCACCATTCGCCCTGGAGCTTATCCCTGGGGCAACCATTCCAACGCCTGGCGACCAGCCCATATTCATTTTTCTGTCTTTGGCGTCAACTTCTTACAGCGGCTAGTGACCCAAATGTACTTCCCCGGTGATCCGCTGCTGCCGTTGGACCCCATTTACAATGGCATTCCCGATGAAGATGCCCGTAATCAGTTGATTTCTGTCTACGATCACGACGTCACTCAGCCAGAATGGGCACTGGGTTTCCGCTTTGATATTGTTGTCTGTGGCCCACGCCAGACACCATTCGAGTAACTGGAGAGGAGGACATTATGAAACAATCAGCAAGTCAAACGGTCGGCCCTTACCTGAGAATTGGGCTGATTTATGGCGAAGCACAAAACGACCTGTTGCAGGAGCAGACAGTTGGCGAACGCATCAAAATTGCTGGTGTGGTGCGAGATGGAGATGGCCAGCCAATTCCCGATGCAATGATAGAAATCTGGCAGCCGGATGCAAATGGTATCTACAATCACCCAACTGATCCCATGAACGCGCAGGCTGATCCTCATTTTCGTGGATTTGGAAGAGCAGAAACACGCAACGAGGGTGTTTTTGAATTCAAAACGATTAAGCCGGGCAGCCGGGATGGGCAAGCGCCTTATATCAACGTCAACGTTTTTGCCCGTGGCATGTTAATTCACGCGCTCACCCGCATCTATTTTGCGGATGAACCAGCCAATGCCGACGATCCCGTCTTGAATGCGGTAGACAGCAACCGTCGGCATACGCTCATTGCCATACCGGAACAATCTGGCGATGATTCAACGTATCGCTTTGATATTCACGTACAAGGGGAGGAGGAAACCGTATTTTTCAGTCCAGAGTAGAACAGTTTGACAAATCGACCACATTTTTGAAGGAGAGCAAATCATGTCAAGGACAAACCCACCATTCCGTGCTGACCATGTGGGCAGCCTGTTAAGACCTAAATCCTTATTAGACATGCGCGCCCGTTATCATAGTGGGGATATTAGCGCCGAGGAGTTGCGTGCAGCCGAAGATAAGGCAATTCGTGACGCAGTAAAAAAACAAGAAAACGTCGGCTTACAAAGCATCACAGATGGCGAATTTCGGCGCACCTACTTTCACCTTGACTTTTTGGAGCAGGTGGGGGGCGTCACAGTCAGTGGGGCCATTGAAGCTAACCCGGATGCCAAACCAGCCAAAGATGGCTTTACGCCCCCCCGACTGGCTGTGACTGGAAAGTTGCAACACACAAAAAATATCCAGGTGGATGATTTTAACTTTCTACAATCGCAGGTCAGCGCCACGCCAAAAGTTTCCATTCCTTCACCGACAATGGTCCATTTTCGCGGCGGGCGGGCTGCAATTGACATCAATTCTTACCCAGACATGGATGAGTTTTTCGAAGACCTGGCACAAGTTTATCGAGACGAAATCCAGGTGCTGTATGATGCGGGCTGCCGCTACATTCAGATGGACGATACAAATCTGGCCTATTTGTGCGACCCTCAAATGCGTCAGGGAGCGATTGATCGCGGTGACGATCCCAATGAACTGCCGCGCACCTATGCCGCGCTGATCAATTCGGTAATAGACGGCCGTCCCGAAGACCTAACCATTGGCGTACACATGTGCCGAGGCAACTTCCGTAGCACCTGGTTTGCCCAGGGCGGCTATGAACCAGTGGCCGAAGTGTTGTTCAACGAGATGAACGTCGATGCTTACTTCATGGAATACGACGACGAACGGTCTGGTGATTTTTCACCGCTGCGCTTTGTGCCGGAGAACAAGACCGTGGTGCTGGGCGTGGTTACCTCCAAAACGGGCGACTTGGAAGACAAGGATTACATCATCCAGCGCATTAAGGAGGCAGCCAACTACATGCCGTTGGAGAATATGTGCCTCAGTCCACAGTGCGGCTTTTCCAGCACGGTACACGGCAATGAACTGACAGAAGACGCGCAGTGGGCCAAACTGGAGATGATTGTGAATATTGCTCGGGAGGTTTGGGGAGATTAGATCTCTTCGTAAGGTTACATAGATGGCTCTTTCGCCTACAGATTCGCACCTGTTTGCCCCCTTGTTCGGTGATGCCGCAATCGCAGAGCAGTTCTCTGATGCGCGATTTGTGCGCACCATGCTGGACGTGGAAGCGGCCCTAGCTGCGGTACAAGGCCAGTTGGGCATCATCCCCATCAAAGCGGCTGACCAGATTGTGGCTGGTGCCAAAACGTTAGACGTAAATATTGAGCAGCTTCAGGCAGGCTTAGAAAAATCTGGCGTGCCGGTGATTGACCTGGTGCGCCAGTTGCGGGCGCATGTCGGGCAAGAAGCCGCCGATTACGTGCATTGGGGAGCCACGACACAGGACATCGTAGATACGGCCCGCGTTTTGCAAATTCAGGCGGCGTTGGCTCTGTTTGAACCAATTCTTGAAGAAGTGATTGCCAACCTGGCTCAACTGGCTGACCAGCACCGGCACACCGTAATGGCCGGGCGCACCCATTCCCAGCAGGCGCTACCTATCACCTTTGGCTTGAAAGTGGCCAACTGGCTGGCTCCGCTGCTGCGCCATCGGCAGCGACTATCCGAAATGAACCCACGGCTGCTCGTGGTTCAGTTTGGCGGGGCGGCTGGGACGTTGGCGGCATTGAGGGATGGGGGTACGGCCGTTCAAACCGCCCTGGCCCAAGAACTCAACCTCAACGTGCCACCCACTCCCTGGCATACTCAGCGAGACAATCTGGCCGAGCTGGCCAGCTGGCTCTCGCTAGTGAGCGGCAGTCTGGCCAAAATGGCGCAGGACATTATTTTGCTGGCCCAGTCGGAAGTAGCGGAAGTGCGCGAAACGGCCGATTCCAGCCGGGGCGGCTCCAGCACCATGCCGCAAAAGCACAATCCCATTATCAGCGAGTTAATTATTGCGGCGGCACGGACCAATGCCTCGCTGCTGTCTGCCATGCACCAGGCGTTGGTGCAGGAGCACGAGCGGGCCACACATGGCTGGCAAATGGAGTGGCTGACGCTGCCGCAGATGGTGGGATTAACGGCCGTTTCCCTCAACAAAGCTCACCTCCTTAGCCAAAACCTGGTCGTTGATGCCGCTCAAATGCAGCAAAACGTAGCGGCGTCCAATGGCCTGATGCTAGCTGAAGCCATCACCTTTGCCCTGGCCCCCACCTACATGAGCCGCGCCGAGGCCAAGCAGCTAGTAAAGGCCGCCTGCCAGGTGGTGCTGCAAGAAAATCGGCATCTGGTGGATGTAGTGCGAGAGAAAACGGCCGTGCCTCTTGACTGGCAGACACTACGCGAAGAAGCTGCCTATTTGGGCACAGCAAACGAATTTATTGATCGGGTATTGGCCGATTGTAAAACAGACTAATTGATTTCTGCAGGTGGGTTCGTATTGTCGTCATCTACGGCGTAACGCCGCACCAATTCACCCGCTTCTACCACCAGCATCTCCACGCCTTTTTCCTTCACCGTTTTGGCCAGAATCGTCAGATAGCGCTCGTCAGTTACACCGACACCCTCGCTCGACTTGCCGATGACAACCATCTCAACTCCTTTTTCAGCAATTACCTCAGCCAGCGCTTCACGGAAGACCCCCTGCCGCACCATAATGTCGGCATCAACGCCAGCCTTACGCGCTCGGTCCTGGGCCATCCCCAGCAAAAACTCTCCCATTTCGTCCAGTTCGTGGGCCACGTCTACCAGCAGTGGGCTGGAGAGATTATCAAGAAATCGCACATCGGATACGTAGAGAAAAATCAGGCGCGCCTTCCGTTCTTTGGCCAAACGGATGGCCCACTGCTGGTTGAGAATGCTAGATTTGCCGCCGCGCGTGGGGCATAAAATGACAGGCATGGGTCCTCCTTATGAACTAAAAATGGCAAAGCGAATGGCCAACCACAGGAAACCGGCCAGCAAGGTCAGGTAGGTGACCGGCAGCCCAACCTTCATGAATTCCTTGAAGGAAATGGGGGAGTCGGCCTGGGCGGTGATGCCGGCGGTGACCAGGTTAGCTTCGGCGCTGATTAAAAAGCCATTGCCACCCATCGCTGCCCCCATCGACAGGGCATAATACAGCACTTTGTTGTTGGCTCCGGGTACCGTACCTGAGAGAAATTCCACTACTGGCAACAGCGAAGCGGTAAGGGGAATATTGGCCACGGCTACCGACATCGTGCCCACGCCAAACACCACAAACAAGACCGCCAGCGGCAGGCTGTCGCCAATTACGCCGCTGACAACCTGGGTAATGGCGCTGATCAACCCAACCTCGCGCACCGCGCCGACCACAATGAACAAGGCCATGAAAAATACTAGCGTTGTCCAATCCACCGCTTTGATCATTTTTTGGATGTCCGGCTTCAGCCAGACCAGCAGCACCGTGGCCCCCAGCAGGGCGGGCACAGCGGGCACAACGTGGAACCGTTCGCCAACCACAAACCCAATCAGGACTAGCAGAAAAACAACGCCTGATCGGGCCAGCACTTTGGGCTTTTCGATGCGAGCGTTTTGTTCTAAACGGCCGTACAAAACCGGCGAAATCCCACTGCTCTCCTTAAACAAATCCTGCCGATAATGATAAAGCACAAACGCGGCCATAAAAGCCAGCGCAATCAGCACCCCCACCGTCTGGTTGGCCAGGAAATCGGTGAAGCCAATGTCGGCGTAGGCCCCGATGAGGATGTTGGTCGGCGTGCCAATGAGGGTGGTGATGCCGCCCACGTTAGAAGCCAGCACTTCGGGAATAATCAGGGCCAGAGGATTGATGCCCAGCGCAATGCCAATTTGTAGGCTGATAGGCACCATCAGCAGCATGGTGGTGAAGTTGTCTAGCAAGGCAGAGGCAACGGCCGTAATCAACATCAGAATCAACACCAACAGCCACAATCGCCCCCGGCTCAGCCGGTAAGCCTGGAACGCCATCCACTGAAAAATGCCCGTCTCCTCGATAATGGCGATAACGATCATCATCGCCATCACCAGAAAAATCACTTCCCAATTAATGTATTCCAATGCCCGATCAAAATCGAAGATAAACCAGCTGGGGGCAAAGGCCCGGCCAATGAAGGTGCTGATAAAAATGATTGACAGCCCCACCAGGGAGGCCGTCGTGCTGTGCAGCTTCTCGAATGCGATGAGCAGCAAGACGAGGATAAAGGCGAGGGTAGCCACCCAAAAGCCAATGGTAATGTGCCGCTCCATCGTCAGGGAGCCAATGTTGTAAGCGCCGTTATTTTGCAGCTGTTGGCGTACGGCCGTATCCAGAGGCAATGTAAGGGTGGTGAAATGCGGCCGTTCAATCACCAAGTCCGTCCCGGCAGCGGGCAGTTGGGTCAACGCCAGCGCCCACGAGCCATCTTCCTGGCTTTCCACTTCCGCCTCGCCCACATGCACGGTGGCCGCATCAACCGGCTGTTCCTGGGCATCCAGCAGTTGGCCAATAAGGATGTAAGCAGCAGGCTCGTCTGTGGTTCGGCGTAACGGGGCTGCCTGAACGGCATAATGAAAGGCGGTAAAAAACAGCAGAAGCAGCAGTGGAACCAACGATCGCCGCCACGCATGCCAGAATGCAATCATACTCATGACCCCTTTCTTCTGAGATTCTCCCCTACAGAAAAGAATATTATGTCAATTGATGTTGTTTAACTGAGTCATGATTTGGGCAACGGCCGTAACCGCCAAAGAGTGATTGTTTAGTTCGATGAACGGCCGTCCCGCTAGTTCCAAAGCTGCCAGTTCTTCATCTGGTGGCACCACCCCTAGCAAAGGAATCCCCATTTTGTCGATGTGCGCTTGCAGCACGTCAGGCACCGGGCCGCTCAGCCGGTTGAGGATCAAACCGGTGTGCTCAATCTCGATGTCCAGCTCATGGCGAAAAGCAGCAATGCGTTCCGCCGCCACAATGCTGCGCAGCGTCGGCTCGGACACAATGAGCAGATGCTGCACCGCCCGCGTGGTGCGTCGGCTCAGATGCTCCATCCCCGCCTCGTTGTCAATCACCACGTAGCGATAATTTTTGCTGATGGAATCGACCACCTGTCGCAAATTGTGGTTCACGGCACAGTAGCAGCCCTGCCCCTCTGGCTGCCCCATGGCTATCAGGTCAAACCGGTCCCCCTCGGACAGCGCCGAGCGAATCTGGTAATCCAGGTATTCCTGCTTGGTGGAGCCACCGGCCACGGTGCCCATCGCTGCACCACCGGCCGTCAGCGATTGCTTTACCTGGCTCAACAAATCTTCGCGGATGTCGCCCACTGTCCAGTCCAGGTCCAGCCCCAACACCATGTTCAAATTACTGCTGGGATCGGCGTCAATGGCCAGGACGGCCCCCGGCTGCGTTTCGACCAAATTTTTGATGATCAGCCCGGCAATGGTGGTCTTACCTACGCCTCCCTTACCCGCGAGTGCAATGGTTGTTGTCATAGTCTCTCTATCATCCTTTTCGTTTCTTCTTTTAAAGCGGGGACTGTGTCATAAACGGCCGTACCCAACCGATCCGCCTTAGCCACGCCATCATCCATCGGGAACAGTCCCAGGATGGGAATGTGCAAATGGTTGCCCTGCAAGAAAGTTACATCATCTTCGTTGCGCACCTTGTTGCCTACCAACCAGAGCCGGGTCAGGCCAATGTCTTGAGCGAGCTGCTGAATTTGAACGGCCGTACCCATACTGCGACGCGTCGGTTCCACTACAATAATCAGGGCATCGACAAAATCCACCGTGGCCCGACCCAAATGCTCCACCCCAGCATACATATCCAGGATGAGCACGTCATCTTTGCGGAAGAGCAGGTGAGTGAACAGCGTTTTCAGCATGGCGCTCTCCGGGCAGATGCAGCCGGAACCGCCCATTTCTACCGCGCCCATTTCCAACAGCCGCACCCCGCGATGCACCACGCTGAACCGCTCAGGAATGTCATCCACGCGCGGATTGAGCGTAAAAAAGCCGCCCATCGTGCCCGGCTGGGCCCCGGTGCGCTCGGCAATGAGTTCTTCCATTTCTACGATGGGGTGGAGTTGGGCGCGCAGGTCATCGGGGAAGGCCAGCGCGCCTGCCAAACACGGCGAGGGATCGGCATCCACGGCCAGTACCTGCTGCCCGGCATCAGCATACGCCTGGGCCAGCAAGGCTGCCAATGTGGTTTTGCCCACACCACCTTTTCCACTAATTGCTAATTTCATTATGTCAATTCACAACCTCAACTGATGCAAACAAACTCTTCAGCATCTTCATTGCATGAAGCGTTACCCATTTTGAAGGCTGGCCCAGTTCCTCAAATTCGAAGAACTTTTGCATCCACCGACCCCCTTTCGGGTGCTTTTCACAGGGCCAGCGACCTTGTTCGTCTTGCTTGTCCAACACCAACGCGAGGCTTTCCTGAATCCGTTCATCATTCGGGGAAACAAAAGGCCCAATCAATGCCAGCACTTCAAGAATATCACTGTCCCATTCGATTGGGAAGCCAAACTCAAACCATCTCGGGCTAGGTTTGTTCTTGCCATATTGGTAAATGTTTGCCTCTAGGAACATCTCCACGGCGTTTTGGCGAGAGGTAGCTACCTGGGGCGTCACCCAATCCGCAGGAAGATCACGATAAGCCCGCAGCACATCGGCCGTAGCCCACGAACAAGAGAACGGCCTTACTTTGGACACGCAGGGCCAGGCACCATCCGACTCTTGCAGCTGAACAATCCAGTTGAGCAGTTTCTTTGCGCGCGGGTCGTCGCGATAGCCAAACCTGAGCATATGTTGCAATAAAATGGCACCATGACAGGGAAGCTTCATGAAGCGGCCTTTGATTTCGTAGCCATAAGCCCCATCCGGCAGCAGACCGCCAGCCATTCGATATTCCATAGCGCGCTGCACGTCCCCATTGCCACGATAACCCAACCAGAACAGGATGTTCAAATACCTACCTGTGCCATGCAGCGGGCGCGGATCAGACCCCCAATACCCTTCAGGACGTTGCCGTTTCAACAGCTTTTGCACGGGTTCCGATTGGGCGACAGCTTCCTGCGCCGCCACCACATCCGCATCGTCCTCAGGTTTATCCAGCAGCCAGCGCAGGGTGAAATAGCGAACAGACGGATTGGATTCTTCCAACAGCCAGTTAACAGCATCTCCTTTAAGATAGGTTTGCCAATTATTCATCTCACTTTTTACCTCAACAACCGCCGCGTGAGCATGCTGCCCAAAATGGCACAGGCGTCAGTCGGTAGATAGTGTGGGGTTTGGGCATCGAACAAGATTTTGTACGAGGGTGGGAAATCTTCGTCGCCCTGCCAGCAAACAACCAACACGGGCACATGCGGCAGGGCTTGAAAGCGAAAAGCGGCATCAGCGAAAGTCACGGCCGTTCCACCTAGAGCCACGGCCGTTTCCGCAAATCGCGCCACACCATTGCCAAAGGTCTGGGCGAGCTCCCGCCCCGTGTACCCTTGAAAAGCCTGCGTGTAAAAACGGCCATCCGGCAGTTCGGTAAAAGCTATCCAGTGGCTGGTCGGTGGGGCACCGTCAGCCGTGTGCAGGTAATAAGCCACCAGCGCCTGGGTCAGTGAGTCTAGCGCTTCTCCTGTCTCGGCAGCACGCACCACAAATTCAGGCGCAGAAAGAACCACGGCCGTTTCCCAGACCTTCATCTGCAAACGGCCGTCCACCACCATTGCGCCACAGGCAGAGGCCAAAGCAGACAGATCACGTTGGGCCAAATCTGCCCGCAGTTCCTGCACACGACCTGCCAGACCGGTTAATGTCCGTTCAGACACAGTTCAGCTACGCTTAATTCTGGCTGTGCCAGCCCCGCTTCCGTCACGATGCGCGGCACAATCGATTCCCAGCCAACCGCCATCAGATGAATGCCGTTGACGCCCTGCTTATCTTTAATCGCTTCGATCAGCTCCAGGGCAATTTGCACGCCTTCTTCTTCTGCGCCGTCTCCGGCCGCTTCCATCCGGCTGAGGATCTGCTTGGGAATGAAGACACCGGGCACCTCATTGTGCATGTATTGGGCTACGCGCAAGTTCTTCAGCGGCGTGATGCCAATGAGAATGTACACTTTGTCCAGGATGTTGCGCTTGGCCAATTCGTTCAGCCACACTTCCAATCCATCCGGATCGTAAACCAGGTTGGTCTGGAAAAACTGCGCCCCGGCGTTGATCTTCTTGTGCTCGCGAATCGCCTGGAATTCCGGGCGCGAAGCAAACGGTGCCCCGGCGGCTCCCAGGAAGTATTGGGGACGGAACTTGATGGAACGGCCGTCCAGATATTTCCCTTCATCCCGCATCCGGCGCAAAATCCACAGCATCTGGATCGAGTCGATGTCAATGACATCCATGCGCCCCTTTGGCGGCGGTCCCAGGTTGGCGCTGTCCCCAGACAGGCACAAAATATTGCGAATGCCCAGCGCCGACGCGCCAATCACTTCGGCCTGCAAGCCAGTGCGCGTGCGGTCGCGGGCCGCAATTTGCAGCACAGGTTCAGCGTCGCGCTCCAACGCCAGCTTAGAGCAGGCAATGGAAGACATGCGTGGTGTGGCTGAGGGGCAGTCGGTAAAGTTAACAGCAGCTACGTACGGCCGTACCATATCCACATTTCGACCCATCTTGCCCGTCGCCACGCTCATTGGCGGGGCCACTTCGGCCGTCACCACAAACTCCCCAGCGCGCAAGCGTCGTTCCAACTCGGATACCGGCTCATCGTAGGCAGGGGCGTGATACTCCGCATCCCCTTCCCACCAATCCGGCTGGCGCACCGGGCGGAAGACGGCATCCCAGGTTTCGGCACGGGTTTCCTTGTCGCGGGCCACCAGATCGATGAACACTCTCTTCGTCCCAACTTCCTTCACCTGTCGGGCTACATCTCCCCACGTTTCAGTACCCACCTTGCCCCAATCTAACGGCGGCAGCACTTCCAGCAGCATCTCTTCCCGGCCCATCTTGAAGGCACGCTCGTAGATTTCATACCAGATGCACGGCCGTGTCTCATCCACATAACAATGGTCTTCCGTAGAACCACCACACGGACCGTTGCGCGCCCCCTTGGGACACTCCATGGGGCAAATAAACGCCGTCTCTTGCAGCAGGCAGTTGCCACACATGCGGCAGCCAAACAGCGGCCCCTTGGTCACGCGCTCTACAAAGGCCAAAAAACGGCCGTCAGGGCTTTCTTTTTTAAAGGGATAGTAGGGTGGCTGCCAGCGCCGCCCCGGTGTAAAAAGAGGCATAATGTCCTCCGTATGAAATTGGTGATAGGCACATAGTTGCTCTTTAATTTTCACCCTCACCCCAGCCAACCCCCTGTGAGGGGAGGGTCAGGGTGGGGGTTACCCGATCAAATTTTTAACTCTACAAGAATGTGCCCATCACCCTATCAACTATAAATATGGTAACAGGTAATCGTAAGCGCTGAGTGCAGCTTTGACGCCTTCTCCCACCGCCACCAACACCTGCTCTGCGTAAATATTGGTTACATCACCGGCAGCAAAAATGCCCGGTGTTGTCGTGCGGCTGTATGGATCGACCTTGATAAAGCCTCGGGCGTCCAGTTCCACCAACCGAGCAACCATTTGTGAATTCGGCCGTAGCCCTTTCTCAATAAACGTGCCATCGGCTTTCAGCTGCTTCTCTTGACCGTGATTGTTTTTCACCACCACGGTGTTGCAGTAGCCGTTGCCTTCAACACGCGTCACCTTGTAATCCGATAGAATGGTCACGTTCTCTGCCCGGACCAGCTTTTGCCCCAGGGGTGTTTGCAGCGCTGCAGCGGATGGCCCAACAACATCTACGTGATGAGCCACCACGGACAGCTCTGCCGCCGAACGGAGGGCCAGATCGGCTTCGCCAACCACCACCGTATCCTTATCAATGAATAACGGAGCGTAGCTCAGTGCCGAATAGCACAATCCTTTGGACAGATATTCCCGTTCACCGGGCACATCCAACCATTCCTGGCGCGTACCGCTGGCAACAATTACGGCGCGGGCTTCCATCTCGCCGCCGTCCTGGGTAAAGACGACAAACCCGTCCTCGGTTTTTTCCACTTTCTCCACCCGCTTCATCAAACGAGCAAAGTCCAGGTATTCCAGTTCACTCTTGAATTTGTTGACCACTTCTACGCCGCGAATGATCTGGTAGCTAGCCACATCCGGCAGATCGAGATGGTAGTTGGTCTTGCCACCTAAATCCTCAGAGATGAGCAGCACATTCAACCGTTTCCGAATCGCGTAAATTGCGGCCGTTAATCCAGCCGGTCCACCACCAATGACAATTAAATCGTACATGTCAAACCTCCGTTTCCAGTATTCAGTTATCAGTTTTCAGTAATCAGTCACTGAATACTGACCACTGCTTACTGACTACTGTCTACTCCTCAGGAACTGGCGCAATAAACCCTTCCTCCATCATCGTCTGAGTTAGGTTGCGGGAACGGCCGATCATCTGCAAGGCATGTTGGTAAAGCTCATCGTAACTCTTTGTCAGGCGAGCCACGCCTTGCTCCTGCGCCTTCATACCCACGGCCGCTGCCTCACGGGCAAACACTTGCCAATCTTCCATGCTGGGCAGTAAATGCTCATCGTCCAGATCATCACCAATGAAGTCCGCCAGCGCTTCAGCGGCGGCAAAACACATCTCGTCAGTAATGGTCTCGGCCCGCACGTCCAACGCCCCACGGAAGATGCCGGGGAAGCCCAGCGAATTGTTCACCTGGTTGGGGAAGTCGGAACGACCGGTGGCCACAATGCGCGCCCCAGCCTCCAGTGCCTCCCACGGCCAGATTTCCGGTACCGGGTTGGCACAGGCAAACACGATGGCATCCTTGTTCATGCGCTCTACCCATTCCGGCAAAACCGTGCCTGGCCCAGGCTTGGAAAGAGCAATAACGACATCTGCGCCCTCCATGGCTTCCGCCACGCCACCCTGGCGTAAATCGCCATTGGTAATCTGGCACAAGCGCCATTTGTCCACGTATTCGTGGCGACGCATTTCCAAATCACGCCGGTGTGGTCCGAGGATGCCTTTGCTGTCCACCATGTGGCACTTGGTCGGATCGGCCCCTCGGCCAAAGATGAGGCGGGAGCAAGCCACATTGGAGGCCCCACTACCTACAAAGGTGATGCTCACATCTTCAATGCGCTTGCCCACCAGCTTGAGTGCATTCATCAACCCGGCTAGGGTAACGGTTGCCGTGCCCTGCTGGTCGTCATGCCAGATGGGAATTTCCGCTTTTTCGCGCAAGGTATCCAAAATGCGGAAACATTTCGGCTGGGAAATATCTTCCAGGTTAACACCGCCAAAGGCCGGTTGCAGCATCAACACGGTTTCGATGATTTTGTCCGGGTCTTTGGTATCTAGCATGATGGCTACGCCATCGACACCGCCTAAATATTTATATAGCAGGGCCTTGCCTTCCATTACCGGCAGCCCGGCTTTAGGGCCAATATCGCCCAGCCCCAATACACGTGTCCCGTCGCTGACGACAGCCACGGTGTTCCATTTATTGGTGTAATCGTAAACGAGTTCCGGTTCGGCATTAATTGCCTTGCAAGGTGCGGCCACGCCGGGCGTGTACCAGATCGAAAAATCGTCCAGGTCACGAACGACGCATTTGAGCGCCATTTCTACCTTGCCCCGGTAAAACGGATGTAACTGCATGGCGTCGGCAGATGGCTTTTGTGCTTTTTGCAGCAGCTCATCAATGTCAACGCGCTTCTTATCTTTTAACATGTTGACCCCCTTTTCAGTATTCAGAGGTCAGTGTTCAGTAATCAGTGAACAGAATACTGATTACTGGCAACTGATCACTGACAATCAGGCAAATGACTCCTGTTGCAGGTAGGCATCTGCATAAATGACTTTGTTCAGCAGGATTTCTACAGTCTTCCAAATAGCAACTTGTTCTGGATCGTGCATGTCTACGTCGTCGATGGATGGTTCTTCCATGGCGGCGATGTGATCATGGATGGCCAGGTAGAGTCGGTTTACGGCCGTTCCCTCATCTCGCTCCTCAATCACCCGGATCACGTTCTTTTGTGCTTCGTCGAACGGATCGGCGATCATCATCTTTAGGCCAGCACCCATGAGCATGGCTAAATAAACTCGATTGATGAGTGGTCGATTTTTATGCGGCACAGCATTGGAAACGTTAGACAGACCCACCGAGATGGGCGGCGGCGGATCCCAGGCAAACTGGATCGTGCGCACGGCCTCGATCAGCTCCGGGCAATATTCCTGGCAGCCAGAAACCGTCAGCACCAGCGGGTCGATGATCAGATCGCTAATGGGGAAATCGATCTCCAAAGCGCGAGGAATAAGAGATTCCAGCGCAATGTTGACCCGGTCATCGGCGGCAACGGGAATGCCGCTTTTACCCATCGTGAGGGCAATCAGCCGGGCGTTGTACTGTTTGGCCACCAGCGGCACCTTTTCCAACCGCTCCGCCTCGGCCGAGGTGGAGTTGATGATTGGTTGGGCCTTGGTCACCTTTTTCAGACCAGCTTCAATGCCCAGCAGGTTGGTGCTGTCGAAGCAAAGCGGCACGTCTACCACTTCTTCCATTAGCTCCACCAGCCAGGGGAAGACCTCTTCACCATCTTTTTTGCGCGGGCCCAGGTTGAGGTCCAGGGCATCGGCCCCGGCTTCTACCTGACGCACGGCCAAATCCTGGAAGAAACGGCCGTCTCGCTCGCGCAGTGCGTCCTTCACTTGTTGGGAAATAATATGAATGTTCTCGCCAATTATGTACATAACTCTCCTCATATTGGGAGCAGCGTCATTGAGCACTGCTCAATTAGGCAGCTTCCATAACGCCATACATTTGCTCCGGAGCCAGCTCCAGCGGAAAACGTGACCGTAACTGCTGCCGCGTGGTGTAACATAGGTGGCAAGCATCTACGTAGCCAGCCTCATGCGGCAGACGGTATTCACGCACCAGTTGTGCCGGACCCCCGGCTAACAGTGGACCAATAACGGGATGTGCTTCTGGATCATATTCAGCCGTTATTTGGGCTAACGGCCGTTCAAACAAATTACCAATCACTAAACCCTGGCACATGTGTAAATTCCCCAACGGATCCAGGTGAATTCGGCCAGGATTTACTAAATTTTCGTAGGGGCAGGTGGTGAAGGAATCCCAGGGCTGCGTGGGCAGGCCAGCGGCCAATTTTTCAACCGCCCGGCCGCGATACATCACGTCCCCGCCGGAAATCGCTTCGCCTGGAATCGAGGTTTCGGGATCACGATACCCAGTTGGCGGCTCAAGAGAAATCGAACCCTCAGTTAAGCCAAGCTGACGAGCCGCCATTAGGCCGGGATGGGTGGCCGTCTCCCCCTGTGCATCGCCGTGAAAAACGTCGCAGGAAATAGAGATTTGATCCAGGCCTGCTTCGGCTAACGGCCGTAACCAAACCAGCGCATCTTCAACCGTAGTGGCCCAATAGCCGTTGGTGACAATACCGGTCGCAAAGCCTAATTCTGAGGCCCGCTTTACGGCCTGCAGCAAAACGGGGTAGTAGAGAAACGTCTCGCCCCCTTCAAAGTAAAACTCGCGCACGCTGCCCAAGGCCAAAGCCTGCTGAAAG
>JBNKLQ010000031.1:0-33016 GCA_050292445.1 Promineifilaceae bacterium (SeqCode)
TGATTCGTTGGATGGACGGTAATGTTGCTCCCAATCGCAACCTGGGCCACAAACTTCTCCCTTTGCGTCTTTGCGCCTTTGCGTTGAATTTTTTCTAGAGATTGGTGGTCGGCGGGGTTGGTGGCGATGACGCCATCGGCGGAGCGGGCGAGGAAGTTAACGGCCGTTTGCCGCAGCCGCCCCGCTTTGGGAAATAAATAAGGTACCCGGAGATCGTGGAAGGTTACGGCCGTTTTCGCCATATTCTTCAAGCGCCAGGGCAGAAAATTAATGGCCGCGCTGTTCATGTTAAACGCCGCAGGCTGATACTGGATGTTCACCACGTCCAATTCATAGCGCAGCACAATGTCGGCAATGACAGCCAGCGAGGGCCAACGCCAACGATTGATGCGCGGATGCAGTTGGGCAAAATCGAGGTCAATCGGCTCCACAGCTGAGGTGAAGGTGCGCGGCGCATCAGGGGGGCGTGCTTCCCGGCTGGTGATGATGTGGACGGTATGGCCCAGTTGGTGCAGGGCTTTGGCTAATTCGGCCGTAAACGCCCCTACGCCCCCCTCCATTGGCGGGAATTCCCCCGTAACCAATCCTACTTTTAGTCCCATACCATAATTCTTGAAGAGATAATAAAAATCAAAGATTACGCAGATTGAAGGGACAAAAATCCTAGTAATCTGCGTAATCTTTGATAAAAAACTTGCAACTACGTAGCTAGTTGATCAGGCTTAGAATAGTTCGTAATGTTCGATAGGGTGGCCGCGCCAGCGTAGCAGGGAAAGGGCATAGGTGCGGCGCAAAGCAGTGAAGTTGGCCTTTTTGTACAGCTCGCTCTTTTCTTTTGGCGCAGGCACTTTGCCATCGGCCACTTGCATCAGGGCCTGATCGCTCAGGGCATTGAGGCTTAACAGTTCGTCATGAAAAGCTGCCGGGACTTTACTGAGTGATGGCGGCATACCGCTTTTCAGGCATTGCATCGCCACCTCTTCAATAGGCCATTTGCAAGCGTCGGCAATATCCTTCAGCAGATTATAATCCGTCGTTGATAATTCCAATGTAATCTTTTTTTTCATCCTGTCACCTCAAGAAATTTTAAAGATATATCTGATTTGCCACAGAGGGCACAGAGCGATTTGAGAGATTTGCTTCAGTTCTGCCACCTCTCTTTTGCCTCTGTGGCTCTTACAGATAGATCAGTAGCCTGCCGGTTTTAAGCCGGAGCGCAACACCATCCAGTAGGCTTTTACCCGCTGCCAACGCAACGGCCGTTTATGCCCCACTGCTCCCTTGATGGCCTCCAAAATTAACTGCCAACTGTAACTTTTTAACAAAAATAGTCGCAAGATGCCTGCCGCTAAACGGCCGTGATATTTGCGAAAGTAACGCAATTTGGCCCGATTAAAATTAATATGGCGCTGGGTCACCGCCTGTTCACTGCTCTTGCCGGACAAGTGCGTGACCTGAGCCTGCGGATAGTATACCACTTGCCAGCCCGCTTCGTGAATCCTACGACAGTAATCTAATTCTTCGGAATACATGAAGTATTTTTCATCCAAACCGCCTACTTGGGCCACCACTTCCTGGCGGGTCATCAGGCACGCGCCCATAACCCATTGCACAACGGCCGTTTCCCCATCGGCCACATCGCGCACAAAATAATCGTCCAGCACTGCCTGTGGCGCATACGGTTGCAGCCAAGTACTCTCAAAAAAAGCGGTGCGCAGCGTAGGAAAGCGGCGGCGGGAGGATTGCACCGAGCCATCTTCGTTGAGCAGCTGCGGCCCCAC
Source organism: Promineifilaceae bacterium (SeqCode) (assembly GCA_050292445.1). Taxonomy (GTDB): domain Bacteria; phylum Chloroflexota; class Anaerolineae; order Promineifilales; family Promineifilaceae; genus Leptofilum. The sequence goes on from JBNKLQ010000031.1 coordinate 1,782, forward strand.
CACGCCCACTTGTGCATTCTGTTCCAAGTAAGACACCATTTTGGCCAGCGCATCCTCGTGAACAATGGTATCGGGATTGAGGAGGAGAATGAAACGGCCGTTTGCCCGCTCAAGCCCCAAATTATTTCCCCCGGGAAACCCCACATTCTCCTGGCAGGCCACCAGCTCCACCAGTGGAAACTGATCGGCGAGCATCTCTGGGCTGCCGTCAGTTGAAGCGCTGTCCACCACGATGATTTGCATCGCCAAACTCTTCTCAACCAAAACCGAGCGCAGGCAGTTTTGCAACAACTCGCGCACGTTCCAACTAACGATGATAATGGAGAGGTCTGGTTTGGTCATAACAGTTTGTCAGTATTCAGTGAAACAGTAATCAGTCAGTCGGCATCTAATAACTGAATACTGACCCACTGAATACTGATTACAGCTCACCGATTACGGAAAAAAGTCTCCTGGCATTTGCCGTTGTTTGCTGGGCGAATACGGCCGTTTCCACACCACGTTCTGCGGCCAATCTTTCAGCGACGTAGGCCACGTAGGCCGGTTCATTCCGTTTGCCCCGGTATGGGTGTGGCGTCAAAAAAGGCGCGTCGGTTTCAACAAGAATACGATCATCAGGCACTTTTTTAGCGATTTCGCGCAGGTCGTCTGCTTTTTTGAAGGTGATGGGGCCGGTGAAGCCTAGATAGTAGCCAAGATCGAGGGCGGACACGGCCGTATCCCAATCACCTGAAAACGAATGCAATACACCCGGATTCTCACGGCCCAGCAACGACGATTCGGACAACAATTGAATCACGTCCGCACTAGATTCTCGATTGTGAATAATGACCGGCAGCTCCAACTCTGCTGCCAGTTCCAATTGCAAGCCCAACGCCCGGTGTTGCACCGCCTTGGGCGACTTGTCCCAATAATAATCCAGGCCAATCTCACCAATCGCTACCACTTTGGGATGCCGCGCCAAATCACGCAGCACGCCAACCCAACTGTCTTGCCAATCTACTGAAGAATTTGGGTGAACACCAACGGCGGCGAAAACGCCCTCATATTTTTCTGTCAATGCTAAAACAGTGCGGCAGTTGTCCAGATCAAGCGCAGGCACCACAATTTGCCGCACGCCTGCCTCAGCAGCACGTATTACAACAACGTCTCGATCTTCGTCAAAAGAGTCAAAATCCAAATGACAGTGGGTGTCGATGAGCAAATTATTGGCCCCAATTTTCTGGCAGGCGAACGGCCGTTACTTCACCACGCACACACACCTCACCATCAGCCAGCAGGTCAATAGCCACGATCACTTTGCGCGGCTTGATTTCACGAACGGTGCCGCGCAGCTCTAACTCTGGCCCCAGCGGCGTAGGACGTAAATAATCCACTTTCAGCGATCCGGTGACAAAGCGAATGGCTGGCTCAGAATCAATCTCTCGGTTTTCGGCACGAGCGGTGGCGGCAGCGGCTGTTCCCGTCCCATGACAATCAATTAGTGAAGCCAGCAGGCCACCGTACACGTAGCCAGGAATGGCCATGTGTTCCGGCCGTGGCACAAACCGAGCCACCGACTGCTCACCATCCCAATAACTTTTGATTTGCAGGCCCTTCTCATTTAAACGGCCGCAGCCATAACAATAACTTGAATCATCCGGGTAATAATCTTGAAACGCTTTCATCACACCTCAAAAAAACAAGTCAGCCTCACCCTGTCATGCTGAGTGAAACGAAGCATCCCTGTAACGCACAGTTAATAAAGTCTTGACGATTACCAAAGAGCTCAACTGGCAACGTTTAGAGGGATTTTTCGCGGTGCTCAAAATGACAATTTAGGTGATGTTGCTTGTCAATGTAAAAACTCACTTTAGTCCAGCGAGCTTCATGCCGTCGTCCAGGATGGCCTGGACTTTGTCTTCATGCGTCGTTTCGCAGTAAACGCGGATGACCGGTTCCGTGCCACTAAAGCGCACCAGCAGCCAGCCGCCATCTTCCATCACAAACTGGTGCCCATCAATCGTAACGATGTCGGTTACTTTCAGGCCGCCAATGGTTTCTGGCCGGGCATTGGCCACGTTTTTTTGGATTTCTGCTTTGCGCTCACTGTCAAAGTAAGTGTCGATGCGGTTGTAAAAGTGCGCGCCCACTTTCTCAAACAGGTCAGCCAGCAGCTCTGATGGCTTTTTGCCCGTTTTCATCATCATGTCCAGCATAAATAGCCCAGCCAGAATGCCATCACGCTCCGGCACGTGGCCTTTAAACGCATAACCGCCACTTTCTTCACCACCAATCAGAGCATCAACTTCCACCATCTTGGGCGCGATATACTTAAAGCCAACACCGGTTTCATGCACCGGCACATTGTACAGCTTGGCCAACTTGTTCAGCATTTTCGTGGTGGAAACCGTTTTAACGATGGGGCCACGCTCGCCGCGCACCTCCAGCAGGTAATAGCCCATCAGCCCGTACACCCGCAGCTGATCCATGAAATTACCATTCTCATCGCCGAAACCCACCCGGTCGGCATCGCCATCGTTGATGATGACCACATCAGCCCCAACCTCTTTGGTGAAGCTCAGGCCATGATCGACGTTCGGCGGAATCGGTTCGGGGCGGGTCATGTGCGGGTAGAGCGGGTTGCGCTCGTTATGCACTTCTTTGACAGTGGTTTTGCCGCCTGCCAGCAGCCGGGGGAACCAGCCCGCGCCGTTGCCCCACATGCAGTCTACCAGCAGTGTGAAACCTGCATTCTTGATGGCTTCGATATCTACTAGTCGGTTGAGCTGGGCAATGTAGGCGGGGGCGGCATCAAAAAGTTCTACCAGGCCAGAATTTTTGGCATCTTCGAGTTTGGTGGTTTTTACGGCCGTAATATCCGGAATCGCCGCTTCAATCTTCTTCAAGTCATCTGGGGGGATCGCCCCGCCGTTCACATCACGCACCTTGAAGCCGCAGTCCCATGGCGGATTGTGGCTGGCGGTGATGTTAATCGCCCCGCCCGCCTGCTTGTCCACCACAGAATAGGAGATGGTAGGGGTTGGCGTTGCCGTTTCTGTTAGCCAAACGTGAATGCCATTGGCGGCCATCACTTCTGCGGCCGTGGCCGCAAAAAATTCAGCCTGAAAACGCTTGTCGTAACCAATGACCACCCCTTTTTCCGCCAGCCCTTGCGCTTGCATAAAGTTGGCAAAGCCCTGCGTACAGCGACGCACATTGTCAAAAGTGTAATCCTCGGCAATACGGCCGCGCCAACCATCCGTTCCAAATTTAATCGTTGTCATTCTGCTCTCCTGAATCTGCTAAACCTCCAGTAGATGTTTGCCTCTTAAGAAAATAACTTGGTGATTCACTGTCATTCCCGCGAAGGCGGGAATCCATACGCCTGGACTCCCGCCTTCGCGGGAGTGACAAGCAGAAATTGCTAAACACGGGCTAAATTCTTAATCAACAAAAACCTCCGGAAAGTTGAGTTGTAAATTCTAATTAAACAGCGACCCGCCCCGCTTGTAATAATTTAATATCGGCATCGACCATCATTTGGACCAGCTGCTCAAAGGAGACATCTGGTTCCCAGCCAAGCTTTTGGCCAGCCTTGCTAGGGTCGCCCACGAGTAGATCCACTTCTGCTGGACGCATGAACCGTTCATCCTGAACCACATAATCGTGCCAATCCAGATTCACATGACCAAACGCCACGTTTAGAAACTCTTCAACCGAATGAGTGTCCCCAGTGGCCACGACAAAATCGTCTGGCTTATCCTGTTGCAGCATCAGCCACATCGCTTTGACATAATCACCAGCAAAGCCCCAATCGCGACGGGCATCCAGGTTGCCCAGGCGCAGCTCATCGGTGAGGCCCAGCTTGATTTTGGCAACGTGATGGGTGATTTTGCGGGTGACAAATTCCAACCCGCGCCGGGGGGATTCATGGTTGAACAAAATGCCAGAGGTGGCGTGCATATTGTAGCTTTCGCGGTAGTTGATGGTAATCCAGTGGCCGTACACTTTGGCCACGCCGTACGGGCTGCGCGGATAGAACGGCGTCGTCTCCCGCTGGGGAACCTCTACCACTTTACCAAACATTTCACTGGAACTAGCCTGGTAAAAGCGAATTTTGGGATCGACAAAACGAATCGCATCCAGCAGGCGCGTGACGCCGAGGGCAGTCACATCCCCGGTGAAGACGGGCTGGTTCCAGCTGGTTTGCACAAAGGATTGAGCCGCGAGATTATAAACTTCTTCAGGGCGATGCTCTTCCAGCAGGTGAATCATAGAAACCTGATCCCCTAAATCGCCGGGAACAACAGTGACTTTGTCTTGAATGTGGGAAATACGGTGAAAATTAATTGTACTGGTACGCCGCACCATGCCGATGACGTCGTACCCTTGTTCAAGCAAAAACTCAGCCAGATAAGAGCCATCTTGGCCGGTGATGCCTGTTATTAATGCTTTGGGCATATGACCTTCCTAAAGTTAAGATTTTAGCGAAAGGATTATAGCCCAGGCGGATGGTTGCGTAAACCAAAAGAGACGAATGTCGGTGGACATTCGTCTCTATTCAGTAGGTCAAGATTGAAATCTTGACCAACGATTAACGTTGGATGATAGGCAAGAATTGCTGCGAACCATTGACCAATAAATACAATTCAATGGTTCGCTGAACACCATCACCGCTGACTGTGACGGGCACGGCATATAAGCCACCAGTTATCTGGCTGGGGTTGGTGTGCGTGATAGTGATGGTTTTATTGCCAGGTGGCATGACACTGCCAGAAGGAAGGTTGACGCTGACGTCTGGGGGCACATTGTCGATCTGGAAAGTTACGGCCGTATCAAACCCACCCGTCGGCGATACATTGAGCTGATACTGAGCAGAGCTGCCGGGATCGGCCGTTTGCAATTGGGGGGCACTGTTTAACGCAAAACCATACGCCGGACCATAATTGATTTCTAACGTTGGTCGGCGGTCCGGCACAAACGTTTCTGACGAGCTGAAGTATTTGCCGCTGTGGCGCGCGCTGTCGGCCGAGTAAAGAGCCAGGCGCAGCGGCTGGCCATTGGCATACGCTTCCGCCACAGCACCGCTCAAATCCCACGTGGCATACTTGCCTGCCCCGCCCAACGGCAGCGGATCAACCCAGGTTCGGGCGACATTCTCTACTGCAATTGGCGCATTGTTCCATACCAGCGTACTTTCGTTCCAATCTTCGTCCACAGTGAATACCTGAATCAGCGACGGCTGCGCTTCCGATGGCAGTGAGTTGCCAAAATGGTACATGGTCAGCTCGGCAGAGACGATTGCCTGGTCTAACGGCAAGGCATCCAGTGGGAAGGTAACGAAATATTTGGAGAAACAACCCCAATCGCCCAGGTTCCACTGATTTTGTATATTGATCTGGTAGTCGCCAGCGTAGTTGAAATTGCCCCAAGTATTCCACAATGGTGGATAACCACCGCAGTTGGTGGCTCCGCCGACGTGGCCGTCGGGGACATTGGCCCCATTTTCACCGTGGCGAATGGTGATGGTGTCACTGCCAGTTACCCCGGCAGGTGGCGTGTAGCTGGGCAAGCCAAAGTGCAGTTCTCCCCAGGTAGCCGGAGACGTGCTGCTCAACCCTTCGGGCCAGTCTCGGTTTTCATGAGCGGTACCGTCTTCATCGTGCATGGTGAGGCCCAGGCCCCAAATAGTGCCTTCAGCCGGTGGGCCAGACAGCCCCAAGCTGCTCCACGGTATGCGGAAGGTGATGTTCCAACCGGCGTCGTCCTGCTGGTTGTTGAGGCCAGTGGTGGTTTGGGTGGCAGCGAACGTTTCAAAATCCAACCCCGTTTGCGTCCAGCCAGACCCGTTGCCCACGTAAGCAAAATCATAATCTGGTCGCTGATCTTGTTGGTTGGCATTTAGCGCATCCAATTGACCAATAAAGCGATACGAGCTGCTGGTTGGCATGCTGCCACTGTTGCCGGTCAGATTCAGATACAGCGTAGCGGCATCCCAATTGGCCATCTCACCTGCCGTGGGTGTGTCATCGTAGTACAGGTAGCGGTCGATGATGTGGAAAGTCACATGCAGCTTCTCGTTGTTGTAAATGATGCGCACGTCCGAGTAGCTTTGCGTGGTTGGTCCCACTTCGCCAAACCAAAGGATGCCTCGTTCAGCAGCGGGAATGTCGGGTTCAACGGCCGTTGTAAAGGGAATATTGATCCGGCGAGTGGTAGCAGCTCCGGCGTGAACGGCCGTATCCCCTGAACGCCCATTCAGAAGCACCAGCGGCAGGCCAAAAAACACAGTTAGTAAAAGTAAGCGGATAACACTTTTCATTTAATTACCTTTTTCACCATCTCACCGGCGCACAATCGGCAGGAACGCCTCTTCGCCGTTGACTAGCAGACGTATTTCGATTGATTTCTCAATGATGATCTCAGAATCATCACCAGTTGCGGTCACTGTTACCGTGTACCAGCGCGCTTCATCGCCCGTGGCATTATCGTCCAGCGTCACCGTTACGCTACCAGGTGGGTTAATGGTTGTGGACAACGGACTGGCTACCAGGTTGCTATAGCTCTCAGTTATCTGAATATCGACAGGAGCCACAAAGCCACCCGTACCCTCTACCGAAATCTGGTAATTGGCACTGCCACCCGTATCCACATTGGCCACAGCAGGGGTCGCCGTAAGCGAAAAGCCATAGACTTGATTATTAATCGTGGCTACCAGCTTTTGGATATGGAATAGATCGCCTGTGGCAAAACCTGGTTCATCCAGAAATTGCGCCAGTTCAGCACCATTTTCTTCCAAGATAAGTGCCTTGGCCATGAAAATGGAATGAGCATCATACAGCGGCACAATGGCATTTTCTGCATAGGCCCCAGAGAAAAAGGTGACAAACCAGTACGGCGCAACCGTTTCATATTCAGCTAGGGCGCTGTTTACATCAGACAACGCATTATTGCGCAAATACTCAGCCAACTCCGGCACCAGATACATGAAGTTGCTGGCCACATTTAACGTGCGGCAGTACGGACCGCCATCAGACACCAGCCGGTAGGCGGTATCTTTGGTGAAGTTATTGGCCCGCAGCGCCAGCAAACGGTTCAGCTCGTTGTTTACATTGCTAGATACGGTCTGCCCAGCCAGCTTTTGCAGTTCTGTATAGCCAATGTAGCCCGCAATATAAGCATTGTGCATCAGCGGCATCTTCAACAATAGATTGTCTGATGGCTGGCCGTTGAACTCGTCTAGAAAGGCAGATTGGCTGGCAGACAAGATGCCACTGGCCCCACCGAACTCTTCAGCATATTTCCACAAGGCATACCAGGCAAATGGGTTTCGTCCCCAAGCACCTTCGCCACCCCAACCTCCGTTGTTTTCCAATGTGAAGTTCTGGGTTTCCGGGCCGCTCAAGGCAGCCGCAATTTCGGGCGGCATGGTATACGCTTCACGCGGTGCGCCGTTATTCCAGCCAGTATGGTTGTATTGGTACGGCGGATAACTGGCGTACTCACTTTGCAGGTAGGTCCGTAGCGATTGCTGCAAACCTGGCGAAAGATGCGGCAGCGCCATGAGCAGCGTGTACAGCGTATCGCCAGGATTGCTCCAGTAAGCAGTCAGGTTATCACCACAGGTGTTTTTGGCGCTGTTGTCGAACAAGCCATGACTCATGAAGCCAGGGCGCAGGTGACCCGCTTCTACAATTTTGCTCACTTCCGTTTCCAGCTCAGCAATCAGTGCGTCCTGATCTGGAATGTTGACGTTGGCCGCAGGCGGCGTGCGCTTGGTGGCAATGGGCAGCGGGCTTGCCCCGTTACCGCTGGCGGAAAAGGCCATGATGGTGTTGCTGTGCTGCATATAAACACGGCCGTTATACGGAATTGGCGGCGAAACATCCCCATGAAAGCCATAGACCCCGTTCACCGTACCAAAATTGGAATATGGTTTGGTGTAGTTGTCGGGCTGGGCTGTGTAGTACAAATAGTTGTAGCCTGGTGCCCAAGTGAGCAGGTTGTAGCCGTAATAGATCCATTCTCGATTGGGATCAACACCGCCGTTGGGGAAGCTGCTGTTGGGCTTGGTAATATCCATCGACCCAGCCTGCCGGTCACAGCATAGATTCCAGTAAATCAGGTTGCCACCGCCAGACACGGCATGCGGCTCATCTACAGCCGCCACGTCACCGCTGATATTGGTAATGTAGGGATTATCCGGCTGCCAGCCAGAGACATGGCCACGGGCAATGGAAGCATCCGAGAGATAGTTGTTTTGTTGGTAAAGCACGCCATCCACGCCAATGACGGGCGGGTAGCGCGTGCCGCTGGCTGTCCCGGTCCAAAGCACAGGGGCAGTGGAGGCTTCAGCCCCGTTCGATTGATTTAGCACAAAAACAGTACGCCGCCACGGTTTATCATCAAAGTAGTTGTAGATGCGATTAGCATTGATTGTTGGCGTGCCCGATGTCCAATCGCCTGCTGCTGTGCTAACACTGCCGATGGGGTTGCCCGGGGGCACCCCTTGATTGACATACAGGTCTTGAAGTTCAATTTTGGACATTTGCCCACTGCCCGGCCAACTAACGGCCGTACTGTACGCATTGCTGCCAGAAAAGATCACTTTGTTTTCATACACCACAGGCCAGTACGAGAAAAAGCCCGCGCCCGGCAGCTTGGCCGATTTCCAAACCAGGGAACCGCTGCTAGCATTCAGGGCATAGGCGAAGCTGTCATTTGAAGCAAAATAGATAACATCGCTGTTATAGGCTGCTGAGTAAAGAATGGGGCCGTCAGTTTGGTAGCTCCATTTGAGCTGACCCGTGTTGGCTCCAGAAATGGTAATGGCGTACATCTTGCCATCCCGGTTCCCGGCGTACAGCGTATCGCCAACCACAAGCGGGTTGGTTTCAAAGCCACCACCGCCGCTAAAGGTCCACAAGCCCGCTCCGGTTGTGGCGTCAATGGCGTGGATTTTCCGATCCAGGCCGCCAACGTAAGCGACGCCATTATAAATTGTGGGGGAATGGCCTAAAGGGAATTCCGTAGCATAGATCCATTTTTCAGCCCCAGTGGTGGAGTCTATAGCGTAGAGGCCGCTGGCGGTGGAGATGTAGAGGGTGTTGTTGGCAGCAATGATTTGCACATGCTGAGGAATAAACGGCTCGAACGGTTTGACCCATTCTGGCCGCAGTTGGCCGCCGACTTCTTCTGGCGTCCATGAGGTACGTTGCGGATTAGCCGCGACGGTAGGCCATTCGGCACTGCCAGCAGCTACGGGGGAAACGGCCGTTTCTCCACGCTGTCCCAATAAAATCAACCCCACCAAAGCGGGTAATCCAATCAAAAAAAAGAGAATTCGTTTCTTCAAGCTTGTTAAACGCATTAAAACACTCCTGCCAGGCAAACGAAAGTGCGCTGCCTGCGTGGGTAACCAAATCAAACGGAAGGACGTGTGTGAGGGCAGTGTAGATTTGGTTACGAAACAGGTTGATGATTAAAAGAACGGGTTTAGGGCATGTTTGAGATTAATGTCATAGCTTATTCTGGTCTGAGCAGGCAACTTCTCCTTTGCGGCTCAGACGAGTACATTTCACCAGATCACCAGCGGGCAAACAATAGTGCGCAAGTCCTAACTGGTACCAATTCACGACATTTTTACATCTTTGGACAGGAGAACTGTCAGAATTTTTTGGTGGGAAAAACCCTGCCCACTCATCTATTTCTCAGCTTCGGCCAGCCAAAACTGTTTTTTACAGTTGTTTGCCTTCTAAAGCCTGGGCAATCGTCTGCGGGATGGACAAAATATCTGGGGATAAATGCAAAATGTAGACTGGAGCAGATTCAACCAGTTGGCGCAAAATTTGCAGATGTGTGGGAATCATCGCTTTATCCCACTGCTCCACAGCGTGGGGCAGCAAGCGGGCCAGAGCAACCGGTTTGGCAATGGGAGTTAGCGCATGATTAGGGCGGGCTTCAATTTGGGGAAAGCAGATAGCGCGCACTGGTGCTGCTGTTAGCCATACATCTGGCCAAAGCGATTCGGCCGTCACGCTGATTTTTTGACGGCCGTTTCCTTCCGTACCCTCCCCAACCAAATGAGCCATCGCCGGGAAGTGGGCAAATGATTCCGGATAAGCGGCCAGCACGCCAGGATATTGCTGGATACGGCCGTTTGCCACAACCACCGGTGAATCATTAGAAAGCAATTGCCAGCCAGCGTTCAGCAAAGAGAGTCCCGTGGTGGTTTTGCCTGCGCCAGTCCCGCCCACCAGCAACACCGCCTCGCCGTGGTAGGCTGCGGCAAAGGCATGAAGCAAAAACTTGTGGCGACGGCGCAGGTGGGGTGACAGGCCGATAGCAATGAGGTCTTCCAAGATGGCGTAGGTTTGCCCGGCGGCAGGCACGACCTGGCCATACGTTTGCCCTGCAGCCAAATCCAGATGCAGCTGACCATAACGGGGGAAATGAGCAATCACTTGCTCATCATCAACAAAATAATGCAGCAAATCAGCCTGCTGAAAATCAGGGGGGCGATTGGGCGGCGCGGGCACGGTAGGCATGGTTTGGAAGGTAACGGTGAGGTGGGGGACGGCCGTACTCTGAGGCAGCGAACCAAACGATTTCAACCATCCCTGCCACAAAGTTGCGTCATCTGCATTCCCTTCGATAATTAGATCGTGAAACTGCCACCGCAAGCTGTTCATGAGCCAGAGTATAAAACCTCATGCTCGATTAGGCACGGTGATTTGAAAAGCTCATCCAAACAGAAAGCATAGACGAATAGGACGCAGATTTGCCTGATCAGGTGAATCAGGCAAATCTGCGTACCATAAAGTGAGGAGCAAACTTGGACAAAAATTCCATTCTGCAACGGGCTGAAAACGTCACTTTTGAAGTTGTGGCGGATGAAGCCATCTTAATCGACATTAACACCGGCACCTATTTTTCACTCAATGAAGTGGGCACTGAATTTTGGGAAATGCTTGATGGCATACAAACCATCGAACAGCATGCCACCGTCATCGCCAACAAGTACGAGGTGGAAACCAGCATGGTGGTAGCTGACTTACTGGAGTTGGCTGAAGAAATGGCCAAAGACAGCCTCATCGTTATTCAATAACCACACCATGCATGCCTTGCTCACCCGCCTACTCCACCTGTGGCTAGGCCTACGCCTGTTGCCCGGCCTGCTGACCAACGCCCACCTGCGGCAGCTCCTGGCTGAAATGCGCCAGGTTGGTCGCCAACTGCCTGACTTCCTAAAACAGCCTATTCCCCAGGCGATGGCCCAGCTAGAAACAATGGTGGTGCAACGGCCGTTTCCCCTCCCACCTGAAAACAAAACCCGCCAATTGGCCGATCTGGCTGCTTTGCTAGATCGTCACTCGCCACTGGGCTTGTGTCTGCGCCGCTCGCTGCTGCGCTACCGCTACCTGCACGAACTGGACGTACCAGTGACCGTCATTTTTGGGGCCAAATTTGCCACGGGTGCAGCGCCAAACGTCAAAAAAATCATGGGACACGCCTGGTTGGTGCTGGCGGAACGGCCGTATTACGAAGATGACGAAAATTGGCGAGGCTACACAACCATGCTGCGCTGGCCCAAGAAGGAGATTGGGGATCAGTGATTAGCTTAACTCCTGACTTCATCTCCGGGGAATGTAGACGGTTAACGGCCGTACAATTGGTCCGCTAAGGGTCGAGGGCGCTTGTTCTGGTGGCAGCGTTTTTTCCGCTTCATAATATGCCAAAAGCAGCGCCAAAAACGCCGGTTCCGTCTCAAAAAAGTCACTTTCATCAGAAATAATTTGGGCAAACTGCTGCTGCTCGATGAGCGCCACAAGGTCAGCTGGCAGCGGGTCAGCTCCACGATACCGGGCGTGCCACAACGATTGTAGATGGACATACGGCCGTTTCCCCACCCGCACCGCATAGCTGGGATGCAACAGCAGCCACACATCGCCTGGTTCCGCTGCCACCCGCGCCAGCAACGCATCCCCCGCCGCCCGCATTTCGGCCGTCGGCAAAAACTGCGACGGTAGTCCCGCGTTCAACGGAAACGTCACCAATCCAAACTGAACAAACATCAGGGCTGACCAAAGCAATCTGGGAACTTTTCTATCAACAGATTTCGCAGATTCTCCAGATTTTTTCCTAATCTTTTTAATCTGCGTAATCTTTGAAAAAGAACCAAAGCTAAGTGCCGGAACCAGACACAAAAACGCATAGCCGATCAGCATGTTGTTCAGGTTGCCACCTACCGTGCTACGACCAGCGACTGAGATGAATACGGCCGTTCCGCCAAAGACCAGCCACGGATTTTTGGGGATTAGCGATTGGAGATTAGAGATTGTTGGTCTCCAATCTCCAGTTTCTAGTCTCCTGAAAACACCGACCAACTGCCGCAAAACCAACAACATACCTAATCCAACCAACACCCCCATCCCTGCCCCCAACTCCCACAAAAAAATGTTCCACAGCCGCCCCAAATCCAGCGGACTGGCATAGGCAATCGTCACCACGTAATAACCAAACCAGCCATCACTGCCCAACTGCCACATTAAAATCGGCAATCCGACTATGATCCCAAATGTGAATATATAAAGAAATGGCACGCGGGTAAACACGGATTTTTTCTTTTTCTCTGCGCCCTCCGCGTTCTCTGCGGTGAATAAAAACAAACCGGCCACTACCGCCAAAAACAGACCATTCTGCTTCGTCAAAAATGCTAATCCCAACAAAACAGCCCCAAACACAATATTTCTCTCTGCGCCCCTCTGTGCTGCCTCTGCGTAGCTCTGCGTTCCTCTCCCCCCATAAACCAGTACCACCAGCCCCGCCAAACTCAAAAACGCAAACAGCGCATCCACCCGCGCCAAGTCATACCAGCCGCCCACCAGACGATACCCAGCTAAAAAGAGTGCGCTGCCAACAAAAGCGGCCGTTTTATTCCCACTTTCTCGCCAGCCCACAAAATAAAGGAGAACGGCCGTTCCCACCGTACTCAAAAACGAAATCAGCCGCAGCGGCCAAAAGGCGAACCCCGTCAGGCGCAAAAGTTGGCCGCTCAGCCAAGTGAACAGCGGCATGTACACTTGCGGCACAAATTCCGCATTCGGCGGCACAAACACAGGCAAACCCTGCGCCACGCGCCACGCCTGCATCACCATATCCTCTTCAATAAAGTCCAGCGCATAGGGGTAAAAAACGCGGGCCAACCCTACCCGCAAATAAGCCAGGCTGGCTACCAGGGAGATTAAGAAGAGGACGGCCGATCCAAAATTATCTACGCGGAGGCGCGGAGGCGTAAAGTTCAAAGACCCTAAGGGTTTCATCAGCTTTTAACCAGAACTTTTCGAAAGCCAAACCCTTAGGGTCTGACCGCTTATAAAACCAAAATTGCCCATAGCAGCCAAATTGTATACCATCCCCCACTCATGTGTGGCATCACCGGAATTTACTCTTTGCAAATTGATCGCCAACGGCTGCAACAGGCCAACGACCTGCTGCACCATCGTGGGCCAGACGATGCAGGCATTTTTGTGGCCGACGGCATTGGGCTGGCAGCACGACGGCTCAGCATCATTGACCTGGCGCATGGCCACCAACCGCTGAGTAATGAAGATGGCACCATTTGGATTGCCTACAACGGCGAGGTGATGAACACGCCCGTCCTACGCGCCCAGCTAGAAGCCGCCGGGCATCAGTTCCGCACTCGCACCGATACAGAAACCATCGTCCACGCCTACGAGGAATGGGGCACCAACGCCTTCGTGCGGCTGCGCGGCATGTTTACCTTTGCCTTGTGGGACGGCCGTTCCCAACGCCTCATCCTCGTCCGTGACCGCTTTGGTATTAAACCGCTTTGCTATGCACAATCTGGCAATGAACTGGCATTTGCCTCGGAGATACGGCCGTTGTTCCACCTCCTCCCTACGCTGCCCAAACGCACCAACCAGCAAGCGCTCACCGCCCTGTTTCAGCACGGCTTCATCCCCACGCCCCACACCATGTTTGATGGCGTTTACAAACTGCCAGCCGCTCACATGCTCATCATAGAAAACGGGCAAATGTCGATACGGCCGTACTGGCAGCTTACCTTCCCTGAAGATGGCAACTACCGGCAAATCAGCGAGGATGACGCCGTAGACGAATTTATGGCCCAACTGCGTGATGCCGTCGCCGCCTGGCGCATGAGCGACGTGCCCGTCGGCTCCCTGCTCAGCGGCGGCATCGACTCCAGCGCCCTGGCCACCCTGCTCACCGAGATCGGCGGCCAGCCCATCCACACCTTCAACATCGCCTTCAGCGCCGCCAGTCACGACGAATCTGCCTATGCCGAAGCCGTCGCCAAGCGCATTGGCAGCCAACATCATACGCTGCATTTTGGTCCCGAAGCGTTTGATTTGCTGCCTCAAATCGTGCGCCAGCTAGAGGAGCCGCAATGCTCTGCCACCAGCATTCCCATTTACCTGCTCTACAAAGCGTGCCACGAGGCAGGCTTCAAAGTCATCCTCACCGGAGAAGGGGCGGATGAACTGCTGGGTGGCTACCATTGGTTCGATGGTGACCGGCGCATACGGCCGTTTCTCACCATTCCTCAACCCCTGCGCCAACTGTTCAGCCACCTCCCCCTACCCGGTTCCACTGCCGGACAGCGCGTCCTCACCCACGGCACCCGCGACCCGCTGGCCCGCTTTGCCCTCTGGCATCAGGTCACACCGCCCGCGCTTTTGCAAGAACTTTTTAACCGCAGAGAGCGCGGAGGACGCGGAGAAATAAACTCTTTTTCCTCTGTGTCCTCTGTGGCACAAAACCATCCGCTCAACCAGTTTTTGGCGTTGGAAGCCCAAACGCGCATGGTGGATTTCATTAATTTTGAGGTGGATCGAATGAGCATGGCAAACTCCGTCGAAGCGCGGCCACCCTTCCTCGACCACAAGCTGTGGGAATTTTGCGCCACCCTACCACCCGATTTCAAGCTGAATTCAGCGATGAACAAAGTGTTGCTGCGTCGGGGCATGAAGGATTTGCTGCCAACGGCCGTAACCAACCGCCCCAAACAAGGCCTGGCCACCCCGCACGCCGCCTGGTGGCGCAGCGAAAATTTACCCACCTGGGCCGAAGACTGTTTGCAGCCAGACTCGCTACGCGAAACTGGCTACTTTGATTGTGAAATTGTACAAAAATTGCGGGAGTTGCATGGGAACGGCCGTAACGACCACAGCCGCATCCTCACCGGCATCCTAACCACCCAGCTTTGGCATCAAGAAATGGAAATTTAAAATGCCAAGTGCCTGGCACGGATCGTATGACTCTAGCTTGTGAAGGTGTTTTGACCCATGCCAGGCACTTCTTCTAATAATCTAACAACCATGAACTCACTCAAAGTACTCACCTACAACCTCGAATTCGGCGGACGCAAGCAAATAGAAAGCATCCACGCCGTCCTCGCCCGCATCAACGCCGACGTGGTTGGCTTGACCGAAGCAGATGACCACGAGGTGGTCAAGATTTTGGCCGAGCGGCTGGCGATGCACCACGCCTGGGGCCACGGCAGCGGCGAGCGGCACATCGCCCTGCTCTCCCGCTACCCGATCAAAGCGTGGCAGATTTACAACCAGCCGCCGCTAACCCAGGCCGCGCTGGAGGCAAAACTAGACACGCCCAACGGACCACTTACCGTCTACAACATTCACTTTTTGCCTTTTTTGCTGCTGCCGTTTGAAATCCGCCGCTGGCAGGCGGTAGGAAAACTGCTAGAGATTATTCGCGAGAAGCCACAGACGCCCCATCTCATCATTGGTGATGTGAATGCGATTGGCCCGGGCGACCGCGTTTTGCAGCACAAAAACCCGGCCCGCATGCGGCGCGTGATGCTGCTCCAGTTCCGCCTCATCTTCCGGCTGGCCATCCCCCGGCTGCTGCGCGCTGGCTACACCGACTGCTTCCGCCACCTGCACCCCCACGAGGATGGCTTCACCTGGTGGACCATCAACCCCACCACCCGCTACGACTACATCTTTGCCGATCCACACATGCTGCCTAAGCTGCAAGCCTGCCGCGTCGTAGACGACCATCCCGCCATCCGCCACGCCTCCGACCATTTCCCCCTCCTAGCCGAATTCAACCTCTAACCCCAACCCTCAAATTGTCATTCTGAGTGTAACGAAGAATCCCTCTAAACCTCACCTGCCAAAGCATTTGTTTTCAGTTCAGCCAAGGTCTTATCAGTTTTGTCCTCGTAGGGATGCTTCACTGCATTCAGCATGACAAGCAATGCCTAATCGGTTTCAATGTCTACAAAGGCGGTCATGCCCCAGCGCAAAGGGAGATCGGCCGTTTCTGGCAGATCAATGGTGACGGTGTATACAACATCACCCCGCGCCACGTTGGGCACAAGCGCAACGGCCGTAACCACCCCATCCAACTCAGCATCCGACAAAGCATCCACCCGCACGGTTACTGGCGCGCCTTCGGCCACCAGCGACACGTCCAACTCCGTCAGATCCGTGGTCTCAACTTGCCAGCGGCCAAAATTAGCCAGCGTTAGTGCCGGGAAGCCAGGCACGGCCAGTTCACCCTCGCTCAAAGCCACGGAAACCACCGTGCCGTCAAACGCAGCACGTAGGAAAGTGCGCTCTACGGCCAGTTCTGCACGCTCCACACCAGACTCTGCCAGCGAAACGGCCGCGTCCGCCTGAGCCACCGCCGCCACCGCCTGATCAATCCGTACTTCCGCCTGCTGCACGCCTACCTGTGCCTGATCCACGGCCACTTCCGCCAGACGAATTTGCTCCGGCGTGGCTCCCGCCAACAGCAAATCCAGCTGCGCCTGAGCCACAGCCAAGTTTGCCTGGGCCACGCCCACGCTGGCGTTGGCCGCCTGCCGCTGCGCTGATGTTGCGCCCGCTTGCAGTGCATCCAAGGCTGCCTGAGCTGCTTCCTGGTTCAATCGCGCCGCGTTGAGCTGCTGCCGCGTTTGCTCCTCGACCGGACCAAAGAGCGGACACACCTCTCCCTGTGGTGTTTCAAAGCAGCTGTCTAAAATATCCTGGTATGCCTGCTCTAGCAGTTGTACCTCGGCCTGCGCGGCAGCAACGGCCGCTTGCGCCGCCAAAATGTCGGACGCATCAGCGATATCCAGCGCGGCATCTCGATTGCCCGCCGCTTGCGTAACGGCCGCTTGGGCAGCAGCCACGCGGCTTTCGGCGGCCGTAACCTGTTCTGGCTGTGGACCGGCCTGCACCAGCGCCAGGTTGGCCCGCGCCACTTCAAGTTGAGCCTGGGCGGTTTGCACGGCCGTTTCTGCCAACCCCTGTTCATTTTGCGCCGCCGCTAAGCCAGATTGCGCCGTCGCTAAGCGGGCCTGCGCCCGCTGCAAACCCAGTTCGGCTGCGGCTGAATCCAGTTGCAGCAGCGGATCGCCTGCCTGGACAACATCCCCGTCGACCACAAAAACGGTCTCCACCGTGCCGCCAATCTGGAAGGCTAGCGCCACTTGCTCCTGTGGCACAAGCTGCCCCTCAGCCGAAACAATGTCCGGGCCGGTTTGGGAAGTGGGTGCGGCGAAAACGGCCGTTTCCGACCCATTGGTGAACAATATGAACGTCATTAAGACAAAGAAAGCTGCATTGAAACGCAGAGGTTCGCAGAGAAAAAACCTGATTCTCTGTGCCCCTCTGTGCCACCTCTGTGCATCTCTGTGTTCCTCTCTAATTTTTTTCACTTCCCATCCCCTCACTGATTCCGCTCAATAGTGATAAAAACCGACATACCCCAGCGCAGCGGCAGATCGCTTTGTGGCAGCGCCAGCGTAACCACATAAGTTTGGTCGCCGCGCACTTCGGCGGCCAGTTCAGCAATCTCCACCACGCGCCCAGTCAGCGGCGCATCGGCAAAGGCATCCACCGCCACCTGTGC
Organism: Promineifilaceae bacterium (SeqCode); assembly: GCA_050292445.1. Taxonomy (GTDB): domain Bacteria; phylum Chloroflexota; class Anaerolineae; order Promineifilales; family Promineifilaceae; genus Leptofilum. Next base: position 19,674 of record JBNKLQ010000031.1, read on the forward strand.
CACATCCTCACGCGCCAAGTCCACCACATCCGCCTCAATCAGATCGGTGGTTTCTACCTGCCAACCAGACAAATCCGCCACGATGGCTACTGGCTGGCCTGCGGTCACCGTTTCGCCCACATCGACCAGCACATCGGCCACGGTACCGCTAAATGGGGCCAGCAATGCCCGTTTTTCCAGGGCCAGCTGGGCCGCGTCCACCTGTGTTTGCGCTTCAGCAACGGCCGCTTCTGCCTGAGTAACGGCCGTTTCCGCCTGAGTTACTTGTACCATGACCTCTGCCAAACGCTCCTGCGCCACCGCGATTTCTGCCTGAGCCACGGCAAGCTGTTCTGCCTGCGTGCCCGCTTGCAGCAGCGCCAGCTCCGCTTCGGCCGCTGCTTGTTCATTTTGTGCCGCCTGCACGCCACCGGCCACTGCCGTTTGTTCTGCGCTGCTAGCCCCGGCTTGCGCTTCCGCCAATGCTGCCTGCGCTGATTGCAAATTAGCCAACGCCGCATTGAGTTGGAGTTGGGCCTGCTCCTTGTCTTGGCTGCTGGCGTTTTCACTTTGTACAATGGGTTCGTAAGTGTCCCTCGCGGCAATGTAAGCAGCTTCAGCCGCAGCCACGGCTGCTTCTGCCGCCTGAATTTGGGCTGAACTGCTGCCTTCCAGCGTCACACTTTGGCTACCAAGTGCCAGCCCCACGTTGGCCACTGCCCGGCCTACCAATGCCTCGTTCAAAGCCAACATGGCCGGACTGGGATCAGCAGCCAAGCGCGCATAATTGGCTTCTGCAGCGGAAACCCCAACTTCTGCGGCGGAGACGGCCGTTTCTGCCGCCAATACACCTGCTTCTGCCATCTGCAAATTAGCCTCTGCCTGGGCCAACGCCGCTTCTGCCTGCCGCAGTGCAATCTCCTGCTCGGTCGTGTCCAGCGTCAGCAACGTACTTCCTTTTTCTAAATAGTCACCCGGCGCAACGGCTACAGTCGTCACGGTGCCGCTGCTGGCAAACGTTAAATTTGCTTGGGCCAAGGGCACAATTTGCCCTTCAGCAGTAATAGTGGTGGGTTCAGTCTGACTGGTGGTGGAATTGGATACGGCCGTATCCCCGCCATTACCATTTACCGGGGCCAAAAATCGTAGATAGCCCCAATACCCCAGTATGCTTAAAACCAAAACCGTGCCAATTGAAATTAATAGTCTCTTTGTTGTCATCAAAAATGTTCACCTCATATGTTTATTATCTCAACACCCGACCCAAAAACAACAAAAAACTGCCATCCGAAAAACTCGGATGGCAGCAAACAGGAGGGAACAAACACAAACAAGCAATCGTTGCTCGGTAAAAGCGTAAAATTAATTAATCAAAGGTCACAGGCATTTGGCGCATACCGTAATCATTTGAGTAAGAGCTGAGAACGCGCATGTAATTGGCCCGCTCAAATGCAGCCGGTTCCGCACAATTGATCTGGCTCAAGCTGCCGCGCAGTTGATCCAGGGATTCGTATTCATTCTCTTGCAGCCATGCCTCAACCCCGGCCCGAATAATTTTCAGACGACCGACCCCGTTGCGCAGCAGTTCAGAAGCCAACATGGTTACAGATGCGCCAGCAGCAATCCCTTTTAGCACATCGGTCACGTTGTGTACCCCAGAAGTAAGGGCAAAGTCGGTTTGGAGACGGCCGTATAAAATAGCAATCCAGCGCATCGGTAGCCGCATCTCTGTTGGCGAACTGAGTACCAAATTCGGCACAACCGCCAAGTTTTCCAAATCAAGATCTGGTTGATAGAACCGATTAAAGAGTACCAACCCATCAGCGCCAGCCCCAACCAGCCGCTTGGCCATATTACCCATTGCACTAAAGTATGGGCTCAACTTCATGGCTACCGGAATCGATACGGCCGTTTTCACCTCTGCCAACGCATCCAGATACAGCGATTCCACCTCAGCACTAGATTCATCCAGGCTCGTTGGCAAATAATAAATATTCAACTCTAGAGCATCCGCACCAGCCTGCTCAATATCTTTAGCATAGCGTGTCCACCAACCGGCAGAAACGCCATTCAAACTGGCAATAATCGGAATCGACAATGCCTCTTTGGCCCGACGAATATGATTAACATACTCATCCGGCCCATACTTGTACTCTGGTGCCTCAGGAAAATAATCAAGTGCCTCGGCAAAACTCTCCGTTCCTTGGAGCAAATGCTCATTCAGTGTGTGGCTCTCTTGCAAAATCTGCTCTTCAAAAAGCGAGTACAGCACAACGGCACTGGCCCCAGCATCTTCCATTTGCCGCAGTCCATCTAGCGTACGGGTCAGCGGGGACGACGATGGCACCAACGGGTTTTTTAATTCTAGACCTAAATAATTCGTCTTTAAGTTCATTTCAGTCTCCTACTTGGCTAACCTAACCTCCCGCAGGTCAATTCCTTAAGATTTCAACCACAAGGAACCTGCGGAAGGTTTTGTGCCATGAGTTTTCTTTATTTAGATGAGCCGTTGATGCCGGCCAACTGTTTGTATGTTACCCAAGTAGCTTCCACATCTTGCTTAGCTAGTTCCAGCAACCGTTCGGCTGCTTGTGGGTTACTTTGCTGCAAGATACGGTAGCGACCTTCACGGTAAATATAGCTTTCCAGCGATTGCTTTGGCGGGCGGCTATCCAGTGTAAAGGGATTCTGCTCCGTCTCAGCCAGATCAGGATTAAAGCGGTAGAGAGGCCAGTAACCACTATTAACGGCCGCTGCTTGCTGCTCTAGACCAAACTTCAAATCGTAGCCGTGAGCAATGCAGTGACTGTAAGCAATAATCAGCGATGGTCCATCATACGCTTCCGCTTCCTGGAAGGCACGTACCGTTTGGGCATCTTTGGCACCAAACGCCACCCGCGCCACGTAAATGTTGCCATAGCTGATGGCCAGCAATCCTAGATCCTTCTTGGGCATGGGCTTCCCAGCGGCGGCAAATTTGGCTACCGCACCGCGCGGCGTTGCTTTAGACATTTGCCCACCCGTATTGGAATACACTTCAGTATCCAACACCAGTACATTTACATTTCGCCCGGAAGCCAGCACATGATCCAGACCACCAAAGCCAATGTCGTAAGCCCAGCCATCACCACCCACAATCCAAACACTCTTTTTAACGAGAATGTCAGCCATACTCAGCAGGTTGGCCAAACGTCCCTGGAAGTTGCCGACGCCATGCTCTTTGCCAGACAGCAGGTTCTTGATAACCTCTTTCAGCTCTTCAATCCGGCCTCGCTGTGCCTGGATGTCGGCTTCCGTTATTTGATCGGCATAAAGAATACTGTCCACCAGAACGGTACCCAATACGTTACGCATCTCACGCAGCGTGTTGGTGGCTGCTTCTAGCCGCTGATCCAGCGCTACCCGCATCCCCATGCCAAATTCAGCATTATCTTCAAATAGGGAGTTGGACCAGGCTGGCCCACGGCCGTCCGCATTTTGCGCCCAGGGTGTCGTGGGTAAGTTACCACCGTAAATGGAAGAACAGCCTGTAGCGTTGGCTATAACAGCCCGCTCACCAAAGAGGCGACTGAGTAAACCCAGGTAGGGCGTTTCGCCACAACCAGCACACGCGCCAGAGAACTCAAACAGCGGGTCGAGTAGTTGGTTGTATTTCACCTGGTTCAACGGAATGCTGGTGCGATCCACACTAGGCAGATCGAGGAAGAAATTCCAGTTTTCCCGTTCTGGCTCGCGCAACGGCGCCTGTGGCATCATGTTGATTGCTTTGAACTTCGGTTGCTTCTTGTTCTTTACTGGGCAAACCTCAACACAAAGCGAGCAACCCGTGCAATCTTCCGGGGCTACCTGGAGGGTGAATGCCTGACCCTTGAACTCTTTGTAGCGAGCGTCGGTTGATTTGAACGTAGACGGGGCATTTTCAAGCTCAGCCGGATCGTACACCTTCATACGAATGACAGCGTGCGGACAAACAAAAGCACACTTGCCGCACTGAATGCAGATGTCCGAGTCCCAGACGGGAATTTCGGTGGCAATGTTGCGTTTTTCCCACTTGGTCGTGCCGGTGGGATATGTGCCATCCACTGGAAGAGCGCTTACGGGCAGTTGGTCGCCCAAGCCTTCAATGATACGGGCAGTAACGGACTGAATGAATTCTGGCGCGTAATCAGGAACGATAGACGGCCGTTCAAAATCACTCGTCACGCTTTCTGGCACAGTCACCTGATGCAGATGAGCCAGTGCTGCGTCCACAGCGGCGTAATTTTGTTCCACCACCACTTCGCCCCGCTTGCCATAGGTTTTCTTAATGGCCGTTTTAATCGCGTCAATGGCCTCATCCGTGGGCAGCACACCGCTAAGGGCAAAGAAGCAGGTCTGCATAATTGTATTGATGCGGCGGCCCATCTTTGTTTCTTTGGCCACCTGATAGCCATCTACCACATAGAATTTCAGGTTCTTATCGACAATTGCCTGCTGCGTACTGCGCGGCATTTTGTCCCATACTTCATCTGGTCCATAGGGGCTGTTGAGCAGGAAGGTGGCACCGGGTGCCGCCAGCCGCAAAACATCGTACCGTTCTAGGAAGGTAAATTGATGTACACCAACAAAACTAGCACTCTCAATAAGGTACGGTGCATGGATAGGCTGCTTGCCGAAGCGCAAATGCGAAACGGTCACTGACCCTGCTTTCTTAGAGTCATAGACAAAGTAAGCCTGGGCATAGTTGGGCGTGTCCTCGCCAATAATTTTGATGGAGTTTTTGTTAGCACCTACGGTACCGTCTGACCCAAGACCATAAAAGACAGCACGCACGACATCTTCACTTTCGATATCAAACGTTTTGTCCCAGGTCAAGCTGGTATGAGTTACATCATCGTTAATACCAACAGTGAAATGGTTTTTCGGGCTGGTTTTAGCCAGCTCATCAAAAACGGACTTCACCATGCCAGGGGTAAATTCTTTGGAAGAAAGACCATACCGCCCGCCAATGATGCGTGGCATTGTCTCAAAAGGAGCCTTACCTTCGGCAACTGCATCGACCACGGCCGCCATCACATCCAGGTAGAGTGGTTCGCCAGAGGCACCTGGCTCTTTGGTGCGATCCAGGGCTGCAATGGCTTTCACTGTTGGTGGCAGAGCCTGAATAAACGCTTCGGAGGCAAACGGTCGATACAAACGAACCTTGACCACACCAACTTTTTCGTCCTGATTAGCCAGATATCTGGTAGTAGATTCGGCCGTTTCTGCACCGGAACCCATCAGCACAATCACTTTTTCAGCATCCGGGGCACCAATGTATTCAAACAGCTTGTATTGGCGACCGGTAAGTCCGGCAAATTTGTCCATTGCTGCCTGCACAATGTTAGGGCAGGCGTCGTAGAATGGATTCACGCTTTCACGCGCTTGGAAAAAGACGTCCGGGTTTTGGGCGGTACCACGCATGACTGGATTATCTGGCGTCAGGCCGCGTGCCCGATGCGCGCGCACCAATTCGTCGTTAATCAGTGCCCGCAGGACGTCATCACCCAACGGCTCGATCTTGCTGATTTCGTGTGAGGTGCGGAAGCCGTCAAAGAAATGCAGGAAAGGTACACGAGCTTCCAGCGTAGCGGCTGAGGCAATCAGGGCAAAGTCCGTCACTTCTTGTACGGAATTGGCCGCCAGCATGGCAAAGCCAGTGTTACGGGCAGCCATTACGTCGGAATGGTCGCCAAAAATGGACAGCGCCTGCGCCGCAACGGATCGGGCAGCAATGTGGAAGACGGTGGCGGTCAACTCCCCGGCAATCTTGTACATGTTGGGGATCATCAGGAGCAAACCTTGAGAAGCGGTAAAGGTGGTGGTGAGGGCTCCGGCTTGTAAGGAGCCATGCACTGCACCAGCAGCACCGCCTTCGGCCTGCATTTCCACAACAAGCGGCGTGGAACCCCAAATGTTGGGCTTGCCTTCTGCCGACCATTGGTCGGCCCACTCGCCCATTGGGGATGAAGGCGTAATGGGGTAGATGGCAATGACTTCGTTTATCTTGTGGGCGACTCTAGCAGCCGCCTCGTTGCCATCGATGGTTATCATCTGTTTGGTCATAATCGGTTCTCCTTCGTTCATTCTGTCAACGGAAGCGATTTTGCGGTTGGGGTAATCTATGGTGGTCTAAAGGCCAGCAAAATAGTGGTGAGATTACCTTTCCAAGTATCCTGAAAACGGCCGTCCCTCTGTAGTGACAAACGGCCTTTATGCCCATGCAGAATGTCATTACGGGCTTATGACAGGTATCTCTGAAATCAATGACAATTGGCCCTGATAGAAAGAAGGCCAGCTTTTGTATACTGAAGTATGGAACAATATCTTATCAGTTGTTGTTCGCTATTCGATAACTGGAACCCCTGGAGGTAATCATGAAAGTTATCATTGATCGAGGCCTTTGTGACACGAATTTGGCCTATTGTCAGCGCTGTTCAGCAGCATTCATTCGTCATCCCCAAGGGTATGATCGGCCTTGCATCCGCGAGGTTATAGATGATGGGAATCCTTTGCTGACCATCCAGATGTTTACAGACGGCCGTACTTTGGAAATTGAACTTACTGATGAGGAACGGGAATTAGCCAGTGTAGAAGGTTGGGAAGCTCTGGCCGACTTTGACCCAGCCCTATTCCGCACCGGTGCAGCAGAAAGATGGCGAGAAATCGGCCGTCTCAGTGCAGCACACAGCTAATCACACGTTCCGATAAACAGTTTTACAAATTTTAGTCAAAACCAGCGTCACTGGACGCTGGTTTTTTATTTGTCTGCACGCAAAAAAGAGACGCCCCCAATTTGAAGGCGCCTCTTGGGAAAATCTTTTTACTGTCCAGCTTCACTGGCTATGGTCTGAAAACCAGCAAGAGTATGATGAAGCAACTACTCCTTGTCAGCCAGCGCTGCATGGGCCGCTGCTAAACGAGCAATCGGCACACGGAACGGTGAGCAGGAGACGTAGTTCAGGTTCAGCTTGTGGCAAATGGCAATGCTCTTGGGGTCGCCACCGTGTTCACCACAAATGCCAACTTCCAGGCCTGGGCGGGCGGAACGGCCGTCTTGCACCGCAATCTCCATCAACCGGCCAACCCCATTCGGGTCAATCGAAGCAAACGGATTGTCCTTCAAAATACCCCTCTGCTGGTACTCCATGAGGAAGCCAGATTCAGCATCGTCACGCGAAATACCGAACGTGGTTTGCGTCAAGTCATTGGTGCCGAAGGAGAAGAACTGGGCCACCTCAGCAATCTCGCCAGCCGTCAAAGCCGCACGCGGAATCTCAATCATCGTGCCAAACTTGTAGGTGATTTCGATACCCTGCTCTTCCATCACCGCTTTAGCCTCAGCCTCTAGCGCCGACTGCTGCACCTTCAACTCATTCACGTGAGAAATCAGCGGAATCATCACCTCAGGATGTACATCTACGCCTGCCTTAGCACAGTTGCAAGCCGCTTCAAAGATAGCCCGCACCTGCATTCTGGTCAGTTCGGGGATGATGATACCCAGGCGCACACCGCGTGTGCCGAGCATCGGGTTCATCTCGCGCAGCGCTTCTACGCGCTCCAGATAATCTTGCTTGATGCGAATTTCGGCCAGCGCCGAATCAATCTCGCTCAGGGTGTGGTAATGCTGTGTCCGCACCTTTAGGTCAGCCAAATCTTGCACCAACTCCTCGAAGGAAGGCAGGAACTCATGCAGTGGCGGATCAATTAAGCGAATAATCACCGGCAGCCCATCCATGGCGCGGAATAGACCTTCAAAATCACCGCGTTGCAGCGGCAGCAACTGATCCAGGGCATCTTTGCGATCCACAGAATGCTTAGCCATGATCATCTTCTGCACGATGGGCATACGCTCGGCTTCAAAGAACATGTGCTCTGTACGGCACAAACCGATGCCCTGAGCACCATACTCGCGGGCGCGTTCAGCATCACGCGGGTAGTCGGCGTTGGCCCAAACACCCAGCTTACGGATTTCGTCGGCCCAGCCTAGCAACTTGATCAGATATGGGTTCTTGATGTCTGGTACAACAGTGGGTAATTTGCCCAGGTAAACGATACCTTGGGTACCATCCAATGACAGCCAGTCACCTTCGTGAATTTCTAACTCTTCGCCCACGGTCATCTGGCGACCAACCAGGTCCAATTCTAGTTCGCTAACGCCAACAACGGCGGGTTTCCCAAACTGACGGGCTACCAATGCGGCGTGGCTGGTACGGCCACCCTTGCTGGTGAGGATACCTTGGGCAGCCAGCATGCCATGCACGTCATCGGGCTTTGTCTCTGGACGCACCATGATGACCTGCTTGCCTTCTTCTTTAGCCCATTTTTCGGCCGTATCGGCATCAAAAGCGACGATCCCAACGGCCGCACCTGGCGATACGTTCAAACCGGTAGCAATCTTGGTCGCTTCTTTAATCGCTACGGCATCCAGCTGCGGATGCAGGAAGAAGTCAACCTGTTCCGGCTTCACACGGTAGACGGCCTCTTCTTTGGTAATTAGCCCTTCTTCTACCAGGTCAACTGCGATGCGAACCTCAGCCTGAGCGGTGCGCTTGCCATCACGCGTTTGCAACAGCCACAACTTGCCGCGATCAATGGTGAACTCCATATCTTGCATGTTGCGGTAATGTTTTTCCAGCTTTTGGGCAATGTCTTCAAATTGAGCATAAATCTCTGGCATTTCCACTTTCAGGTCGCTGATGGGCTGGGTAATGCGAATACCAGCCACGACGTCTTCACCTTGAGCGTTCATGAGGAAGTCGCCTTCCAGCTCTTTTTCGCCAGTGGAGGCGTTGCGGGACATCGCCACACCGGTACCGGCATCTGGAGAAATGTTACCGTAGACCATCGTTTGGATATTTACGGCCGTTCCCAGATCATGTGCAATCCCAGCGGCGTTACGATAAGCAAAAGCCCGCTTGCTGTTCCATGACTTAAAGACCGCTTCCGTGGCCCGCTTCATTTGTTCATACGGGTCTTGGGGAAAATCTTCTCTGGTATAGGTCTTGTAAATTTGCTTAAATTTCTCGGTGACCAACTTCCAGTCATCGGCATCCATTTCAGCATCGTTTTTGACACCAGCGGCCTTGCGCTGTGCTTCGATTACCGCTTCAAATACCTCATCCGGCACACCCATTACGACGCTACCAAACATCTGAATAAGACGGCGGTAAATATCATAAACAAACCGGGGGCCAGTGCGCTTAATCATCTCTTCAGCCACGGCATCGTTCATGCCAATGTTGAGAACCGTGTCCATCATGCCAGGCATAGAGAACTTAGCGCCAGAACGGCAAGAAACGAGCAACGGTGTTTGCAAATCGCCAATCTTCTTGTTCATTGCCTTTTCAACCGCTTGCAAGGCTTCAAGAACCTGTTCCCACATACCTTCTGGGAATTGTTCACCAGCAGCCAAATAAGCATTACATGCTTCAGTTGAAACGGTCAATCCTGGAGGGACAGGTACGCCCAAACGGGTCATATCGGCCAGGTTGGCACCTTTGCCACCCAACAAACCACGAACGGCTTCCCAAGAGCCGTCAACGTGTTTCTCGGCCTGGTTCACCTCACTAAACAGGTAAACATATTTCTGATTTGTTTTAGTTTTCAGCTCTCTTTCTGGAGCCATTGCAGATGTCATGAGTCTATTCCTCCCAATGGAATATAAATTAGCTATCAATAAGCTTGATTGTCTTATGTGCATTTGGGGGAGATTTTTGTGGGAAGGTGAGCCTGTGTCTTTCTCCCCCAATAAAATGGGATGACACAACCTTGACCATTGTAGGAAGCGCTTCATTTACCAGACAGTGACAAAGTACATTCTCACCGATGACAAATATCACCGATCGAATTGCGCTATTTTTCACATAAATGGCAAAATCGTTTTTATGCGGGTTTTTGGTTGTTTTTCAGGGAGGCTGCTCTAAAATTGGGGGGAAATTACAAAATGGCTAAATTTTACGGAGGCATTTGATGGATCCCATTGGGCTTGTTTTTTTCTTGCTTATTTTACTTTTGATTCTTGCCGCTATTATCATTCCCCAGTTGCAAGATCGGGGAAACTAAGCACGTTACAAGTAGCAGGTAGGCAAGTTTGCAAGTAAAAACCTGCCACCTGCAAACTTGCCACTTGCAAACTTTCAAACAGTTTCAGTTGGCTTAAACTGCGTTTCGTAAAGATTTGTGTACAGGCCTCCCCGGGCCAGCAACGCCTCATGAGTGCCCTGTTCCACAAGCTGACCTTTTTCCATCACTAAAATTTTATCAGCTGCCAAAATTGTGGAGAGCCGATGGGCAATCACCAGGCTACTGCGACCTTTCATCACCTTGCCTAACGCTTCCTGAATCAGCGCTTCAGAAAGTGAATCGAGATGTGAGGTGGCTTCGTCCAGCACCAAAATGCTGGGGTCTTTAAGGACCACGCGAGCAATGGCGATACGCTGACGTTCCCCACCGCTAAGCCGGTAGCCGCGTTCACCGACCACCGTATCATAGCCATCGGGAAGCTGGGCGATGAAGTCATGGATGTTGGCGGCCTGGGCCGCAGCGATCATTTGCTGCTCGGTAGCCTCTGGCCAAGCATAGAGCAGGTTAGCCCGAATCGTATCGTAGAAGAGGTAGGTCTCTTGGGTGACCATGCCGATGTTGTGGGCCAGTGTGTTGAGGGTAACGTCACGCAGGTCGTGGTTGTCGATGGTGATACGGCCGTCTGTCGGATCATACAGTCGCGGAATCAGGTAGGTGATGGTGGTTTTGCCCGCACCGCTGGGGCCTACCAAAGCCACCAATTGCCCTGGCTCAATCGTGAAGTTTATATTTTGCAACGCCCAGCGCAGCTCTGGCTCTTCCGCTTCATCACCGTTAGCTAATGCCTCGTCCCCATTCTCTTTGGCTTTGCCGCGCTTGAGCAGTGCCTCGCTGCCGCCGCGCCAGCTGAAGCGGGTGATTTCACGCAGACCACCTTTATCCTCATCGGTATAGGTAAAGGAAATGTCATGGAATTGGATACGGCCGTTCACCCGTTCCAGCACCTTGGCATCCGGCTTCTCTTCAATTTCCACGGGAATATCCAGCGCTTCAAAGACACGCTCGAAGCTGACCATGCTTTGGGCAAACTCAACCGGCGCGTTGGTCAATGCCATGAGCGGCCCATACAACTGAGACAAATAACTGCCAAAGGCCACAATCGTGCCAATGGTGAAGGCATCTTCCAGTACCAGATAACCGCCGACCCAGTAGACAACGGCCGTTCCCACCGCACCAATAATCCCCAGCATCATAAAAAACCAGCGGCCAATCACCGCCGAACGCACACCGATGTCCCGCACCTCGGCGGCATCATCGGCAAAGCGCTTCATCTCCCGCTCCTGGCGACCAAACAGCTTCACCAGCAGCGCCCCGCTCACATTGAGCGTCTCGTTCATCGTGGCGTTCATCTCAGCACTGATTTCCAGCGACTTACGGCGTAAATCACGCAAAATGCGCCCCACCCGTCGGGCAGGCAACACAAACAGGGGCAAGATGGCCAGCCCTAGAAGCGTCAGCCGCCACTCCAGCGTCAGCAAGATGATGAGTGTGCCCACAAACGAAACAATGTTGGAAATAATGGTGACAATCGTATCGCTAATGGCGCGCTGCGCCCCGATGACGTCGTTGTTCAGTCGGGACATTAGCTCACCAGTGCGCGATTGGGTGAAAAAGCGCAGCGACATGCGCTGCATGTGTTCATACAACGCACGACGCAAATCGTAAATGACGCCCTCGCCGATTTGGGAGTTAAGACTGCGCTGCAAAACACCAATCCCCCCGTTGACAATGGGAATGGCAACCATGCCCGCCGCCAGCAAGGTGAGCAGCCGAAAATCCTGGTTGGGAATCGCGTTATCAATAAAGGAGCGCACCAGCAGCGGGGACACCAATGATAAGCCGGTGATTAACAGAATGGTAATGAGTAGAAAGATAATTTTGCGGCGATATGGTTTGGCAAATGCCCAAACACGCCACAGCAGCTCCCGCGTAATGGCGGGGCGCTCCTGTTTTTCGTCGTGTGAGATGTAGGCCCACCAGCCGCCACCATGAAAACCCATAAAATCCTCCAAAAAAGCCAAGCCACAGAGAAAAGCGCAAAAACTCTGCGAACTCTATGGTTAGTATTCAAATGAATGTTAAGTATGGCGCAGAACGGCCGTTTTGGGTACTGGTCAATCGGGTAGGCAAGCCCTGGCAGGTTTGATGGTCTTGCTTTCGATGCCAATGGAAAATTGCGTTAAGATTAGCTAACGATCCATTCACACCCTTATTGAAGGATTTCCCATGCCAAATTTCACTGATATCGCTTATGCCCAACAACTAGATACCGAAGATCCGCTGGCTCAATTCCGCGATCAGTTTGTAATTGACGATCCAGATTTGATTTACCTTGATGGCAATTCGTTAGGTCGGCTGCTCAAGAAATCTAGCAGCACGGCTCAAAATTTAATCGAGCGGCAGTGGGGTAAGCGGCTGATTCGCGGCTGGAACGAAGGCTGGATTGAGCTGCAAGCCCAGATTGGCAACAAAATTGGCCAGCTTATCGGTGCTGATGCTGATGAAGTGCTTGTGGCCGATTCGACGTCGATTAATTTGTATAAGCTGGCGCTGGCAGCCATTCGGTATAATAACGGCCGTTCCAAAATCATCACCGATGACCTCAACTTTCCCTCCGATTTGTATATTTTACAAGGCGTGGCCCAGCTGGCCGGACGGCCGTTGCAAGTACAAATCGTGCCCTCAGACGGCATTCACGGTCCAACACAGGCGCTGGCCGAGGTCATCGACGACGACACGGCATTGGTGGCCTTGAGCCACACCGTTTTCAAAAGCAGCTACACGTATGATATGACGGCCGTTACCCAATTGGCCCACAACGCGGGGGCACTGATGCTATGGGACATGAGCCACTCTGTCGGCTCCGTTCCCGCCGATTTGCACGCCGCCAATGCCCCACTCGCCGTCGGCTGCACCTACAAATATTTGAACGGTGGCCCTGGTTCGCCCGCCTTTTTGTACGTGCAGCGCGCGTGGCAGGCCAAATTGGGCAATCCCATCACCGGCTGGATGGGGCATGAAGCGATGTTTGACTTTGCCCTGGATTACCAGCGGGACAACGGCCTACGCCATTTCCTCACCGGCACACCGCCCATTTTGTCTATCGCGCTTATTGAACCTGGTGTGGATTTACTGCTGGAGGCTGGAATGGAGGCACTGCGGGCCAAATCAGCCCAGCAAACCAGCTACCTCATCGACTTGTGGCGCGCGTGGTTAGAGCCATTGGGCTTTCGCTTAAATTCGCCGGAGGATACGGCCGT
>JBNKLQ010000032.1:0-32844 GCA_050292445.1 Promineifilaceae bacterium (SeqCode)
AAAGAGCCAGAAATCGAAGACCTGGCCGATGAACGAGACAAGCTCATTGATTTGCGCGGCACCCGAATAACGTATACGGTCACCTCCCTGGGAACTTTCTTGGCCATGCTCACCTTTGCCCTGGGGCAATCACCGCTGGTGATGTTTAGTTTGCTCATCTTCTTCAGTGTAACAGCCCAAATTGTGGGGGATGCTGCCCGCTTGCTGCTGTATCGGAGGGGGTTCTAAGATGAGTAATAAAGCCATTAGCAATAACATCCGCAAGCTGCGCTTTTTTCATGATGAGATGACCCAAAAAGAGCTGGCCAAAAAAGTGGGCGTCACGCGACAAACCATAGTGGCCATCGAAAATGCAAAATACGCCCCTTCCCTCGAATTGGCTTTTCGCATTGCTTACGTTTTTGACACGCCATTAGAAGAAGTGTTTTCTTACGACCCTAAAGAGGATTCAGTTTAGGTAAGCTGCATAAGTTTTACAAGAAGAACAACGCCTCAAAATAATCTCAGGTAACTAACAATTTAGCAAGTTGGGCCGCGCCCCTTTTTACCGACCATCGGTCGCTTCTATGGCGCTGCCTGGATTGGAAAAATTTGGAAGAATAAAAATGGATACAAACAGAAAAACAGCAGTCATTGTCGGCGTATTATTTATTATTGGGACGGTTTCAGGCGTTCTCAGTGTTGTTTTGTCATCATCTATTCTGGATGTTTCTGACAATCTCGCCAAGATTTCAGCAAATGAAAGTCAATTCATAGCAGCGGCACTCTTTGTGTTAACAATGGGGCTGGCTCTGGCTATGGTTCCTGTCATGATGTTTCCCATCCTGAAAAAACAAAATGAAGCCCTGGCACTAGGGTACGTTATTTTCAGGGGAGCATTGGAAACCGTTACCTATATAGCCACGGTTATTAGTTGGCTGTTGCTCATCAGATTAAGTCAGGAATATGTAAAAGCAGGCGCCCCAACTACCTTAAATCTCCAAACGGTGGGCACTTTATTACTAGATGGCAACCAGCAAATCAACCATATATTGAAAATTGTGTTTCCTCTGGGTGGGATGCTGTTCAACTATCTACTGTATCAATCAAAACTTGTTCCACGATGGTTATCGGCATGGGGATTTATTGGCGTTACATTGCATTTTGCAGAAGGGTTACTAACATTATTTGGCTTGCTCCCCGGTACTGTAGAGACTCTGGCAGCACTGCCAATCGCCCTGCAAGAAATGGTTTTTGCTGTGTGGTTGATTGTTAAAGGATTTAACCCGTCGGCAATCACTACTTTGTCTACAAAATCAACTTAAACTGACACAAATATCTGTAAATCTTCTGGTACACAAATAGCAAACTAACATCCACACATAAGCTAAAAATTTAGTAAATAGGGTTGCGCTACGCGTTTTGTTGGCCGCAGGTCAACGGTGTGATGCTGCCTGTTTTAAACACAAACAAGGAGATACCAAATGAAATCAAGAAAGAAGACCCCACATTGGAAAGCCTGGCTTATACCCGCCGGACTGCTCTTGCTAAGCGCCATTCCGGTCATTGCTGGCAGCATGCGTCTCGTTGAACTAGGCAGCGGTGCAGAAATCACTCAAGACAACGCTCGATTCTTTGCCTCGCCGCTGCCAGTAGTGGTGCACATTATCAGCATCACGCTTTATTCGCTGCTAGGCGCATTTCAGTTCAGCGCTAGCTTACGCCATTGGCGACCCCGTTGGCATCGTGGGCTGGGGAGATGGATTTTAGTGCCATCTGGCGTAGCCGCTGCGCTCTCTGGCTTGTGGATGGCCCGGTTTTACCCCTGGCCTGCCGGGGACGGTGTGCTGCTTTACTGGCAGCGGCTGTTCTTCGGTACGGCAATGCTACTGTTTATTATTCGTGGCGGTTTGGCCGTGCGACGGCGGCAGTTTGCCGAGCACGGCGCGTGGATGCTCCGCGCCTATGCCATCGGCCTGGGGGCGGGCACGCAGGTGTTTACCCACATCCCCTGGTTTGTTTTAGGTGATAGCGGCGCGCCGGATGAACTATCCCGCGCGGTGATGATGGGGGCAGGCTGGGTGATCAACATCCTCGTGGCGGAATGGGTGATTTGGAAACGGCCGTCTCGCCGCCAGCGCACTTCATCAGCCAAGTTATCCAATCCAGTTTCTTAACAGGAGTAACCATTATGAAAGCAATGATCTATGAAAAGTACGGCGCACCAGACGTGCTGCACCTGCAAGAAATGGCTAAACCCACACCCAAAGACAACGAAGTCCTGGTCAAAGTAGCGGCCACAAGCGTCACAGCCGGGGACAGCCGCATGCGCAGCTTCACCGTCCCGCTCTCTTTTTGGCTCCCGGCCCGCATCGCCCTTGGCCTCCGCAAGCCCAAAAATAACATTTTGGGCATGGAACTAGCAGGCAAGGTAGAAGCGATAGGTAAAAACGTGACGCAATTTAAGCCGGGCGATCGGGTGTTTGCCTCCACACTTGAACATGGGTTTGGTGCCTATGCCGAGTACAAATGTTTTCCTGAAGACGGGCTGCTGGCCAAACATTCAGCCAACCTCACCAGCGAAGAAGCGGTCACCCTGCCCGTCGGGGCACGTACCGCCCTCTACTTTCTCCGAGAAGCCAACATTCAGCACGGCCAAAAAGTGCTGATTTATGGCGCTTCTGGCAGCGTGGGCACCTTTGCCGTCCAGCTCGCCAAACATTTTGGGGCAGACGTGATTGGCGTCTGCAGCACGACGAATCTGGAGTTAGTAAAATCCCTGGGTGCGGACAAAGTGATTGACTACACGCAGGAAGATTTTAGTAAAAGTGACGCGCCATACGATGTTATTTTTGATACCGTGGGCAAAATCCCTTACGCTACGGCCATGCGCGCACTCAAAGAGGCTGGCACTTATTTACAAGCAGTATCTGGCCCGGCCATCAGCCTGCGCATGTGGTGGACCTCTTTAACCAGCCATCGCAAAACAGTTGGCGGAGGACCACCACCAACTGCGGCTGATTTGGTCTGTCTTGCTGAGCTGGTTGAGGCGGGCAGGATCAAACCTGTTATTGATAGGCAGTATCCCTTGGAACAGATTAGCGAAGCACATAGGTATGTTGATACAGGGCGTAAAAAAGGAAATGTGGTTATTATTGTAGCCGCGCAAAAATCAACGACACTCTCTAATGCGGCGAAGTAGCTTCATAAACCGATTGATTAAGGAGTTTACAGATGACCGACAGCGTACTGGCAAAGTTATTTGAGCATAACCATTGGGCCAATCTCCAGATTCTTCAGGTCTGTTCCACCTTAAGCGACGAACAGCTGGATGCGGAGCCGGACAGCACAACCAAAGGCAGCATTCGGGCCACTTTGCAGCACATGATGGAGTCGCAGCAGAGTTACTGGACACAGGTAGCCGGGGTAGAACCACAGTTCAATTGGGCCACACCTCCTGACTTTGCCACCTTAGAATGGGCGGCAACCCTCACAGGAGAAGGGTTGCTAGCTTTGGCTAAAAATGAACCTAGCAAATTACGCCAGACATTTCAGTATGATGGCTATGCTATCGAACCCTGGGTAGTTATGGTGCAGGCCATTAATCATTCAACTGAACATCGGGAACAAATCAAGAGCATGCTCAGCGCTCTCGGCGTTAAACCACCGAGGATTGATGGTTGGGTGTATGGCAATGTCACCAAGGCGCTGGTTGAACTGGGAGCCTAGCTTCAAAAGCGATTTGAGAAGGGCGGTAAATCTTGAAATGGATAGAAGAAACCTACAAACAGAAATGGACTATTCTTAGCCTGGCAGTGCTGGTGTGGCTTGCGACTGCCTGCACAACAGCAGCAGAGCCTACACCAATCCGCACCGATCCAGGCCTGGCTGAATGCGATCAGCGCATTCTGGTTATTGTGTGGGGCGATCTGAATGAAGACGGCGTGCCAGACCCCGATGAACCCACGCTGGAAAACGTACAGGTCATGGTTACCACGCAAGAAAATCCCACAGAAAACGGCACCCAATTAGAAACAAATGAAGAGGGGCAAGCCAACTTCCCCACCCGCGAGCTAGAAAATTGCCAAACAACGGGCTACCAGGCATTATTCCTGCGGCAGGTAGCAGGCTATGAATTCCCAGCTCAACCAGTTGTCAACCTGGATAATTTTGATCCGCTCCATGATGCCGTCTATTTTGGCCTGCAGCCCATAAGTGAAAACAGCGACGGATAAAGACGGGTAAAAAGCGTATGAAAAAACCAAAAGCAATTATGAACTGGAGCGGCGGTAAGGATTCTGCCCTGACGCTGCACGCTGTTTTGCAGGCAACCAGTTATGACCTTATGAAATTGTCTTATTCCCATCGCCTCTTTTGGCTAGTTGTGCTTTTAACGGCCGTTTTCCTCCTCATCCCCGCCTGCACCCAGGAGCCGCAAACGGCAACTGCACCGACCCAGGTGGCTGCGGCAGGAACGGCCTTATCCCCAGCACCCACCGCCACAACGGTACTACCAACAAACACCCCCGCACCCACGTGCGATCCATTCACTACACCAGTTGTCGCCCCGCCCAGCAGCGTACCAACCTATGGCTATGAAATCATCAACAGCTACCCCCATGATCCCAACGCTTTTACCCAGGGACTCCTTTTTGTGGATGGCATCTTGTATGAGAGCACGGGAGCCGTGGGCACCCCCTCCTCCTTGCGGCAGGTCGATCTAACCAGCGGGCAGGTGCAGCAAATGATCCTAACTGGCGATGACTATTTTGGTGAAGGGCTGGTTTTATGGCAAGATAAGCTCATTCAGCTAACCTGGCAGGAGCACGTTGCCTTTGTGTACGATCGCGCCAGCTTTGAACGATTAGATACGTGGCCATACGAAACGGAGGGATGGGGCATCACCCACAACGGCCGTTGCCTCATCATGAGCGACGGCAGCGACATCCTCTATTTTCGCGATCCGGAAACGTTTGCCGAAGTGGGCCGCCTTGCTGTGCAGGATCAAAACGGCCCGGTGCGGCTGCTGAATGAATTGGAATTTATCAACGGGGAAGTGTGGGCCAACGTCTGGCAAAGCAATCGCATCGTGCGCATCGATCCGGCCAATGGACAGGTCATTGGCAGTATCGACCTGACTGGCCTGCTGGACCCAGCCACAGTTACGCAGCGGGTAGATGTGTTAAATGGTATTGCTTACGATGAGGGAAACGGCCGTCTCTTTGTCACCGGTAAATTTTGGCCTACGCTGTTTGAAATTAAACTGGTTCCGCAAGAGAAAAACTGACGAATTGTGAATCGGGAATAATGAACGGTGGATTTATGAATAAAAACGCCACTTTTTACTTTTCATTTCTTACTTCTTACTCTTTCCTGCTCCCCGACCACGCTTGTAACAGTATGGTTATGTGACAACGACAGCAATACATGAAATGTTGTGCCAGGACACGTCTCTTCATCATGCCCTGCGCTTTTAAGCCAGATTCGGCCCCCATGTGCTTCCACAATACCCTTGGTGATGGCTAACCCCAGGCCAGGCCCGCCTCCCTTAAACTTAGTCTTGGCCGATGAGTGCAACGCCACTTCTCCCGTCTGGTAAAATTTGGAGAAGATCAGCTCGTGCATCTCTGGATCGACACCGATACCGCTGTCGCGTACCATTATTTCCACCTTGTCGGCCGTATTATGTTGCCCATTAACGTAGTGAACAACCCCAGAAACATGAATATCGCCGCCATCTGGCGTATATTTAATCGCATTCACCAACAGGTGGTAGAACACTTTCTCCAATGCATCTGGATCCGCATCGATTAGTGGCAAATTATCCACGTTGACAATGGTGAGAGTGATCTGGCGCTCGGCCAGGGCATCGGCAAACGTTTCCCGAAGGTGTTCAAAAAGGTCCGCCAAAGAAATTTGTTTGAGGTAAAGTTGCAGCGCCCGATTGTCTATTTTAGCCACTTCCAACATGCTACTCACAACTTCCTCTAAGCGCATCGCCCCAGACTGAATCCCAGCAGCCAGATTTTCAATTTGCTCATCTTTCTGCACGCTGTTCTGTTGGAACAACATCTGGCTGTAGCCACGCAAAATCGTGAGCGGCGTGCGCAGCTCATGGGAAGCAATGGCGATAAAGTCAGACTTTGCCCGGTCAAGCTGTTCCAGGCGAGCATATGCATCCTGAATGGCCTGGGTGCGTTGAGCCACTTCGTACTCCAACTGCTGCGAAAAGCGGGTAGTTTTGTCGAAGCGGCGGGCGTTTTCTAGCCCTACGGCCGCTTGCGCGGCAAAAGTTGTGGCCAGAGCAAGGGACTCATCGGTAAAGGGAGCGGTTGTCTCCCTAGCCAGCGAGAGCATACCAATGACTTCCTCCCCGTGAATGAGGGGCACGCCCAGCCAGGCACGGGCCACTGGCAAGCTTTCCACCTGCTGCCAATCGGATCGTTGTAACACATCGGGAATAAACAACGGCCGTTTCGTTTCGTAAATTTCGCGGAAGATATTGTCATTTTCCAATGAGATGCGCAGTTGATTCCGGACCGTTTCGTTGGGAAAACCTCGTGCGGCGACCAACTCCAAATAATCCCCGTTGCGCACAAAAACCGAACCGCGATCATACACAACCAGTTCTTCAAGCTGGGCCAAAATCAGCTCCAGAACCTCGTTCCATTCCAGGGTACCGGTAAGGGCACGCCCCATTTTATGCATCGTTTCGGCCAGGCGTCGCGCCGAGCGTTCCCCCTGATACAGCGAAGCATTATCAATGGCAATGGCCACCTGGTCGGCCAGCGATTGCAAAAATGGAATATCTCTTTGATCAAAAGCGGCCGTTTTGTCACTTTGCAGGCTGAGGACACCAATCAGGCGACGCCCGGCGCGCAGCGGCAAATCCAACTCAGCGCGCGTTTGGGAGACAAGATCGTGGGGAATGTAGCGGCTATCTTGCAGTACATCGTTGACTAACAAAGCACGGCCGTTTCCCGCTACCCAACCAACCAAGCCCTCACGTCCCACGCGGATGCGCATCTGGGACCGCTTCTGGCCCTTTGTCTGTCCCCCCACCCCAATGCGACGCATCAGATACCCATCCGATTGCAAATCCAGCAGGTAGATACCCACATAATACAATTCATACTGAGCCTGCATCAGTTCAGCCACAGTTTGCAGCAGTGTGTCCAAATCGAGGATGGAGGTAATGTGCTGCCCCAACGACATGCTGGTTTCTAATTGCAGCGCACGCCGCTGAAGCTGTGCCCGCCGCTGGCTATCTTCCCAGCGCAGCAGCTCGTAACGGGCCACTGACTGCCGCCGCACGTAAAACACCACAACCGCAATGCCCACGCTGAGAATCAGCAAAATGCCATTGTAAACAAGGGCGGGAGAGAGCGGCCAATCATAAACCACAAAAAGCCAGCCAGCCAGGGTACCCACCAAAACAAAGGTCAACCAGCGAACCGAAAGCAAAAAGACACCGATGCCGATAAGTAAAAAGGTGATGATGCTGGTTTGTCGGGGTTCGACTGAGAGATTGAGGTGAATAAAAACGTTGACAATTGAAAGCGTGGCAATGGCGACACCAATTGGCTGTGCCCAAGCAGGCGGCACTTGCCAGGCTCGGGTGAGTCCATAAAGTGCCAAAAGGACAACAGCCGTTCCCGCCACCAGCGGCACAATGGTGGGCATCATTTCCGGCGGCAGAAAAATAGCATAAGCTACCGCCAAAAAGAAGTGGAATAAGGTAAAGCCCAACGTCACCGGGCCCAGGCTAGCACTAGCAACCTCATCCAAGGCAGGAGATAGGGGCGGCAGACTAGCATCCAACGTCTCGGTTATGGAAGATGCCGAAGGATGGGAAGAGGGTGGGGCTTGTTCAGTGGGAAAAGCCTTTGTTTTTGCCATAGACAGTGATTTTCTCTTGCCTTCTACTCATTAAAGCATATGATCATCGGCTTAACAAATTGCTTTCTTTTTAATGATCATGCCCGAACAATGGCCTTTTCAGGTGAAAATAGAGTGAAAATCAGGCAAAACAGGCGCGAAAGGGGGTACTAATGTCTCATCTACTTATTGATTTGAATGACGTAACGATACGGCCGTTTCGCCCTGAGGATGCGGCTGACCAATACGGTATCGTGTCACACCCCAGCGTCGCTGTATTGCTGCAGCAAGTGCCCAGCATGGAGTTGGTAGAAACAGAACAGTGGGCCGAAAAAGAACAAAACGGGCGGCATCGGCTGGCAGCAGATTGGAACGGCCGTGTGATTGGGGCCATCAACATCACCCAATATATGCGCCCTCGCCTCATGCATGGGGGCAGATTAGGCATGATGGTGCACCCCAATGCCTGGGGCCAGGGTGTGGGCAGCAGGTTGATGGAAGCCGCTTTGAACATAGCTGACAACTGGCTCAACTTGAGTCGGGTTGAACTGGAAGTGTACACCCACAACGAGTCCGCCATTCATCTCTACGAAAAGTTTGGCTTTGAACGGGAAGGGATGCGTCAAAAAGTGATATTCGGTAACGGCCGTTTTCTGGATGATTATGTGATGGCCCGGCTGCACGGCCGTTTTCCTGGCCCCGACCAGCCAGCCCCAGCGCCTAAACCGCCGCCTTTGGCCGATTTTTCTCCAGAAGACGTCATGGTTCGCCCCATGCGCCAGGCAGACACAGAGGATATGTATGAGCTGTTTCGGCATCCGTTGGTGGCACGCACCACGTTGCAATTGCCCAGCCAGGAAATAAACGCAACCAAGAGGCGTGTGGAAGCCCAGATCAAAGGTGGGCATCGCCTGGTGGCTGAGGTGGAGGGCAAAGTGGTGGGCAACATCTCCATGTTTCAATCAGACAACCCACGCAGCCAACACAAGGCCAGCATGGGCATGATGGTGCATCCCGCCTACTGGGGCAAAGGCATTGGCAGCCAGCTCATGGCCGCCATCATTGATCTGGCCGACAACTGGCTCAACGTGCAGCGTCTGGAGCTGGAAGTGAATACAGATAATCCCGCTGCGGTCCGCCTCTACCACAAATTTGGCTTTGAAATCGAGGGGACCAAGCGGTGGCACGCTTTTGGCGACGGCCGTTTAGCGGACAGTCATTTTATGGCACGGATTCGGTAGTCAGTAATCAGTGAACCAGTATTCAGTGAGTCAGTTGCTAATCATTGAATACTGACCTATTGAACATTGGTTACAGGATGAGGCCAATTCCCAAGAGCAAATTAAAGGCCAGAGCTGAAAGCACCATCTGCTTAAGGAGGGGGTTGAGGGCTAGTGGGGACTGTGTGTTTTGTACGGCCGTTCCGTTACGCACCAGCAGCGGCACCGCCAACAGATATAAAAAAGCCCAGTAGCTGGTGAAAGTGAGCAAAATGTAGAGGGTGGCCAGGAATACGGCCGTTCCCAACAAACTCCCCAACGACCAGCGCCAATATCTATGAATCATACAATTGTTCACCTATCAGATTAACATAATGTTCTTGATTGCCCGATTGTAACCGCAGCTTCTACCGCACAATGATAGCGGAATAAGAAACTATGGCTACTGTACTTGAGCGAACTGAGCAAAATGAGGGAGGTGCTACGTGGCTACTGTGGACAATTGTCGTGGGTCAGGATCGATGGTTGGAGATTCGCTTGTTTTATCAACCCAGCTAAACGGCTGGCTTAACCGAATATCACGGGAGGAACTGCCTACCAGCAAGGTAAACGCACCTGGCTCCGTTATCCATGCTGCCTGCGACGGATCGTAATAGGCTAATGATTGTTGGTTGAGCATCAGTGTGACGGTTTGCGTCTCACCCGGTTTTAGCGCGACTTTGGCAAAGGCTTTGAGTTCTTGCAACGGCCGTACCAGCCGCGACTCCTCATCCCGCACATACACCTGTACCACTTCCTGCCCGGCCACGGCACCTGTGTTGGTCACGTCTACTTGAACCGCAATCTCATCCCCAGGACCGAACGCTGAGCTGTTCAGTCGCAAATTGTCATAGGCAAACGTGGTGTAAGACAGCCCATGCCCAAAGGGAAACAGGGGGGCGATTTCTTTTTTATCGTAGTAGCGGTAGCCCACAAAAATGCCCTCACCATAAAATACTTGTCCGTTTTCGCCAGGATAGTTGACATAGGCCGGATTGTCTTGCAGCCGCTGGGGAAACGTGGTGGGCAGCTTGGCCGATGGGTTCACGTCGCCAAACAGCACGTCAGCCAGGGCATGGCCAGCATCCTGGCCACCGTACCATTGCTGTAAAACAGCCGGAACCGCGTCTATCCAGGGCATTTCCACGGGCGATCCCACGTTTAGCACCACGACGGTGTTGGGGTTGGCTGCGGCCACGCGGGCAATCAGTTCATCTTGCTGTCCGGCCAGCTTCATATCTATCCGGTCAAACCCTTCACTTTCCCATTCGCGGGTTAGACCAGCAACCACGACGGCCACATCCGCTTGTGCTGCCAAATCGACAGCAGCCTGGATGGGGTCAGCTGGAACGGGGGGCACACAGCCCAGACGCAGCGTGCGCCAGCGGCTGCCCGGGTCGGTCACGTATTCGACAAGTAAGGAAACTGATTTGTTGGCTTGCAGGGGGATGGTTACGGCCGTTTCCTGATCCGGTTCACCTGCCCATTGGTCAATCACCATATTTCCATCCAGGAACAACCGCGCCTGGCCAATGCTCCGCAAATGAAGCTTGTAGTCGCCGCTTTCTGGCACCGTTAGCAGGCCATGCAGCCGCAGCGAGAAGTGGCGCGGGTCCACAAAGGGATTCACGGTGCCAAACCAGGATAGTTCGCTTTTGTTGGCAATGCCCGTGTGGGCCGGGTCACCAGACAAATCTAAATTGTGATAATAATCAAGCGTCAGGCCGGGCTGTCCCTCGGCTGTGGCACACCAATCGAAGGGGACCAACTGCGGCATCCGATGGATCAAGGTTCCTACTTCATAATCAACCGCTACGCCGTCTCCCACGCGCTGGTGGATACCGGTCAGTGGCGATACGGCCCGGTGCGGATTCACCTGTGAGCTGCCGCCGCCCATAATTTGTACCCAATGGGCATTCTCGCCAATCACAGCAATGGTTTGCGGTTTGTCCGGGTTGAGGGGCAGCAAGCTGTCCTCGTTTTTGAGCAAGACAATAGCCTCAGACGCCACTTTGCGCGGCAATTCATCGTTGCTGGGAATGGGGTCGTTGTTGGCCGTTACGCGCTCGATCAGGCGCAGCAGGCGGCGAATTTTGTCGTCCAGCACCGCTTCATCGAGGTCGCCGTTGGATACGGCCGTTACAATTTTTTCCGGGTTCATCCAGCGTGCCGGGCCGGGCATCTCCAAATCAAGCGCCCCAGCGGGCACGTTGTCGCTGTAGGTGCCATACCAATCGGACATGACCAAGCCGTCATAGCCCCATGTATCTTTTAGCAGGTCGCGCAGCAGGGGGCCATTTTCGCTGGCGTAGGTGCCGTTAATGCGGTTGTAGGAACTCATCATCGTCCATGGATTGGCGTTTTCCAGGGCAATGCGGAACGGTTCTAAATAGATTTCATGCAACGGCCGTTCGGCTACTTCTGAACTAATCGAAAAACGTTCAAACTCCTGGTCATTGGCCACAAAATGTTTGATGCAGGCCGCCACCCCTTGTTTTTGCAGGCCGTTGATGTAGGCTGAGGCGATGGTTCCGTTGAGGTAAGGGTCTTCAGCAAAACATTCAAAATTGCGTCCGGCAATGGGGGTGCGGTGAATGTTGACGGTGGGTGCCAGCAGCACATGCGCCCCTTTGGCTCGCACTTCAGCCGCCAGTGCTGTTCCCACCTGCTCAATGAGGTCTGGATTCCAGGTTGCGCCCATAGCCACGCCTATTGGGAAACAGACGGATGTTTTGCCTAGATTGTCATCCATACCGCGCACGCCGTTGGGACCGTCGCTGACCTGAATCGAGGGGATGCCCAATCGTTCAACCGGCATGGTGCGCCACATATCGGCCCCGGCCAGCATGGCCGCTTTTTCAGCCAGGGTAAGTTCGTTGATTAAGTTGTCGATAGGTTTGTCCATCTCTTCTCTCATTCAGGTGATTTTGGTAATTTGATAATTGTTAAAAATGATTCAGTAACCTCAACGAAAAGCCCAAGATTGTCATTTCGAGCCGCTTTTGGCGAGAAATCCCTTTGAAGATAGCAAAGCACAAACCCGGCCAAGCTTAGAGAGATTTCTCCCGCAGCCTGTCCTGAATGAAATTGAAGGAGTCGAAATGACAAGCATGGGTAACGTGCTCCGCAAGCGTTGCCCCTATTTGTAACCTATTTCACTGTAACCTGCACGAAGTTAATTTGCCCGGTACGGCCAAGAATTTGTTGAGTGGTAACGGCATCCAGGTGGCAGCCGGACATGTGGGTAACACGGCCGTTCTCCATCACCACCTCTATCTCTTCTTCCTCGCCCTGCACGTACACAATCGGCGTTTGGCAATACGTAAAGGCCAGCGAACCGGCTGGCAGCGGGAGAACCTGATTTTTCCCCATCACGTCCACGTAGGCAAAGCTGCCCGGTGCTGTCAAAAATTCGTCGTCGTGCAGCAGCGTCGGGGCAAAATACAGTTGACCAGCTGACAAGGATACCCCCAATTCGCCCCAACGCGTCAGGATTTCTTCTTTCACCTGGCCTGTCATGCCTGGCTGGCGCGCCCCATTGCCCCAAGGGGTGTGTGAGTAGGGATCGGTGGGGAAAGCGCCGTATACCTCTGGCGTTTTGTTAAAGCTCAGTCCGGCGCGGATGTCGTCATAAGCGTTGGCCAGGGCATTGATGACGGCCGTATCTGCCCCACAATCCACTGCCTGCAATGTGCATTCCTGCACGGCCAACAGTAGTTTAGACACCATGTGCCAGTAGATGCTGCCCAGCCCTTCGTAAGCAAAAAAGGTGCCAGAACGGCCCGTGAAAGCCCCATGGTTGAACGTTTCCTCGAACAGGTTAAGGATGAAGCCACGCTCGACGGTGACCAGTTCGGCGAAGGCAGGTTCTTGGGCCAAACTGTCCAGCACCCGATTGGCGTCGTTGGCATTGCGGAAACGGCCGTTGAAGTGCAGCACACCATCACTATCCTGGGATAGCAAACGGCCGTCGTTTGCCGCAACCAACGCTTTTACTAATTTTGAACCAGCCACCTGCTCTGCCAAAACATTGTTCTTGTGCAGGAAGCCAGGCAGTTGTCGATTGGGGTAAAGCATGTATGAATGCTGGTCGGCGCGATACAGATCGCTTTGCCGCAAGCTTTGCAGCGTTGCCAGCGCCTCTTCTGGGGTTAGCATCCCCGATGACAGCAGCGCCACCTGCCCTTCCAGCATGAGATAAAGCTGCTTGATGGCTGCCCCGTTTTTGTCTAATCGCAAAATATTGTAAGTGTGCGTCAAGCTATCTGGCCGCTGGTTGGCGCGCAGCGTTTCCTCGATGTAGGTTTGGGCCAGTGCTAAAAATTCGCGCAACGTCGCGCAATCAACTTCAGACTTTGTAAGTGGCAGGCCGTTCTGGTAGATGGTTTGCCGGTATGCTGTGGCGGCCGTGCCCAATTCATCCATGATGGCTCGCCGAGCTGTGTCGCTGAAGCCGGATGCCAGATGGGGCTGATAGTTGGTGAAGATGGTTTGAACGGCCGTAAATAGCTCGCCAACGGCTGTATTTACCACAAACTCGTCGCCATCAAAACCAGCTAATTGGGTGCGCCAAAAGGCAATGAAGCGGCGCAGGTACGCAGCCGTCACCACAGATAGCCCTTTGCCCACCAGCGCGTTGTTGGCGTCGTTCCATTCTGGGCGCTGCGTGTTCATCCAGATGCCGCCCTCTGGCACCAGGTTGGTGAGCTTGACCAGCAGCAGAACCAGCAGCTTTTCGGTCATCGTAACATGGATGACCTGGTTGTTTTTGTTAAGGTGTAAACGGCCGTCGGTGCCTATTTGGGTAACGGCCGTTTCCGTTTCACGCTCACTGTCCCAATCAAACAGAATCGTGTTATACCAATCGGCCAGCATCTCTGGATACGGCTTCAGGCGGTAAGGTACGTTGGCGTAGGCAAAAACAGGCTGGTGCCACAGTCGGGCTAACGCGCCGGGCTGTGTTTGCTCCACAGTTTCCAGCAACTTTTGCAGGTAAATGATTTGATGGTCGTGCCAGTAGCCGATGTTGGCCCAAGGATTGTTTGGCTCCGGTACTTCCCACTCAAGACCATCCCGCGTCACGCGGTACGGATTGTAGCCATCGGCTGTGGTGGCGTTAAGGAATTTGGCCACCATCCCAACGGCGTAATCGGGGAAAGCGTAGGCCAACGGTTCCCAGTTCTGGAAAATATCACGCCAGTTGCCCTGGTAATCCAGGCGGGGTGACCCATCGGAGTGCTTCACGTTAATCGAGAACTGGTTCCAGGGGTGGCTGGGATCACCGTGTCGCCGGCTGAAAGTTAGCGGCAAATATTCGTAACAAAGACGGGCCAAATTGGGATCATCTACTTTGGCGGCTCTGGCGTACAGGTCGCGGATGTTCATTTTGGCGGGGAGTTCAGCAAACCAGTCAGCATGTGTCTGGTAAACGGCGCGGTTACGCACCTGCACAAAGTCCAGAAAATCATGCTTTTCCAAGCTGGGGCCATTGGCAAAAATGCCGCCGCGCATGATGTTGAAAAGCACATTGGCAAAGTGGTGGGCCGATGTATTTTGCTCAGCTGACAGCTGCAATCCATCGGCAGCGGCTACGTAGCGCACCAAATCGGCCGTGCCTTGGGCAATGTCGGCTTCCAATGCTTGCACAACGGCCGTTCTATCCTGCTGCAAAAGGTGAATGAGCCGCGTCATAGCTGCGCGGTCCTGGTTTACGTCTGCCACAAGGTACCAGCGCTTTTGCTGCCCTGGCAGCAGCTCGAATGAACTGTTCACAAGGTAAGCACCTGGCTGGCCACAGATGTCGTGTTCGGGGATGAGGGAACGGCCGTAGCGAAACCCATCCATCTGATTGGTGCTCAGTAAATGTGTAGGTTTGTTTAACCCCACCTGCCAGGCGACCGTTGCCAACAGTGACTCACTCGGCTCCGCTCTGTCAGTGAGCGTGGCGCTGAGGGCAAAGATGCCCAGCCCGGTTTCTGGCTCCAATTCGTTACGCTTGTAGGCGTGCAGTAGGCTGCTCATTGTCCCTTGCAGGGCTGTGGTGGCTCCGTATGGTAGCAAATTTTGCAGGCCATCAAGCAGTTCGATCTGGCAATCGTCGCCGCCATCATTTTGCAGCCAGATGGTGCGAATAAAGCCAAAGCGGTCGCTTGTGCGCCATGCCGTGCGTAACGTTAGCCCCAAATCATGATTGGCCTCTTCAAAAATGAGCTTGTTGCCGTAGATGTTTTTATACAAATGGCGGTCGCAACGGTACAGGCCAGCGTAGCGGTTGGAGAATGGCTCCCAAAGGTGGGATCGGCCGTTTCGCGTTACCCGCACCATTGTTTTGCCGCCTGTCAGTTCATTGTGCGCTGCAAGCTTATCTTCTGTTTCATAGGGGAAAAGCGCCGATTCGGCATTCTGGCGTCCAGCTGTGAGGCCGCCCGTGCTGGCGATAAAAAGCCAGTGGTCGGTGCTGCTCACTAGGCTCATGAAAAACGGCGGCATCTGGTCATAATGGGCAATGTGGTAATATGTCTCGCCTTCAAGCTGGACAAAGCTGCCAGTTGCCGCCTGCGTGTTGTCCTGGAGGGAGCTGTCCCCAACCAGGATTTCTGCGTTCTCTTTCCTCATCCTCATCAAGTCCTGGCTCCAAAACTATTTCCCCGGAAACTCCTGAAAGGGTGGAGGCTCTTCAAGGCAGTTTCCGGGGAAATGTGATTACTGGTTACTTATGGTACATATTCAAAAGCGCCGACGTCACACGCGGCGTCACGGATTATGCCACGTTGATCGGTTGATGGGCAAACGGCCGTGTCTCCCGCATCAATTGCTACACTACCAGCCAATAGAGCGTGTGTCACTGTTGGACCACCATTGTCAGCTAGGCTGTCGATTCCCGCTGTGGTGGTGATGATATCGCTTGCTGCCGGGTTACAACTGTCGTCCTGGACGATGTTATGGCCGCCGGAGACAACATTGACCGGATTGCCTGAGGCAAACTGTTCGCAAGCATACCACTGATTGCCCGTGATGATCGTGTTAGTCAGGGTAAAGGTTGGCACCACACTGGGATCGTACTGACCAATGAAGATGGCCGAAGGGGCCCAGTCTGGCGCGATGTTATTAGCAATCGTCGCGTTCGTGATCGTCAGATCCCCATCGGTTTGGAAAATCGCTCCACCATGCCAGCCAGTGGCCTGATTGCCGCTGAGAGTGCTGTTGATGATCTCGACGTTGCCTAGCGCGCGTATTCCGCCGCCCACGTCATTGGAGACGTTGCCGCTGATGGTGCTGCGTACGATGGTTGTGGTGCTGTTGAAGAAGCTGTAGACACCACCGCCTGACCAGCCCGCCACGTTATTGGCAACCGTGCTGTCAATCAGGTTTAGCGTAGCCCCTTCACCATTGTAGATGCCGCCGCCACCCTGCCAGAAATCGCCGGCGTCGGTGGCCATCGTGTTATTGGTCACGGACACGTGATCCAGCGTTAGCGTACCGTTGTTCAGCACGCCGCCCGCCAACTGCCAACCATAACCATTGGCCAGTGTCAAATCGCTGACGGTGGCTGTACCGGCTGCCTCCACAATGAGGACGCGGTCCACGCCGCCGCCGCTCACAGTAAGGCCAGGTGCGCCGGAGCCGTCGATGGACACGCTTTTGTTCACCACCAGCGGACCGGAGGCCAGGGTGATGGTCCCGTTGGCCAGTGCTGGGTCGAACAGAATCAGACCATCATTGGCTACAACATTGATTGCCTGGCGCAGAGAGCCGGGACCGCTGTCAGCCGTGTTGGTGACGGTCACTTCTGTGGGAGCCATCAGCCGTACCTGGTCTAGCATAGCTGTGGCCGTTACGCTGTTGACCGGCAGCTTGAAGCCGTAGCCCCACACGTCGGTCAGTGTCAGACCATCATCAGGCGCGCCAGCGGGCTGCTGGATGCTGCGGTTGAAAGCCTCGAATGGTACAGAAACTTCCTGCCAGCCGGTGAAATCATCAACGAAAGTGGCTTCGAACCGTTCGGCCGTATCCGGGCCTTGATAAACGCGCACGTAGTCGATGACCATTTCTTGGGGGAAGGTCAGGTCTGGGCTGACTGTGCCGCCAAAGTTGCCACCGATAGCCATGTTGAACAGAATGAAAATAGGATCGTTGAAGACCCACTCGTTGGGGGCCACATCAGCGGGGGTGGCCGTGTGGTAGAGGATGCCATCAACGTACCATTCGATCCGGTCGGGCTGCCATTCGATGGCAAAGGTGTGGTAGTTGCCCGCCACGCCGCCGGGGAAGTTGTAGGTATTGCCAAAGGAGGCACCACCGGAGTAGCCAGGGCCGTGAATGGTGCCAAACACTTCTTCGGGCAGGCGGCTAACATACTCCATGATGTCGATTTCGCCGGTTTGTGGCCAGTCTACTTCATTGATGTCCGTGCCTAAGCTCCAAAAGGCGGGCCAGAGGCCATCTTCGCCATCGGGGACTAAAATACGGGATTCGATACGGCCGTAGGCCACTTCCACCTTATTCGCCGACAGCAGCCGGGCTGAAGTGTACTCACATGGACCGTAGTAGCACGTCAGTGAGTCATTTGCTTCTTTGGCAGTGATCACCAGATTGCCCTGGCCGTCGGTAGCCGCGTTTTCGGGGTCGTCGGTGTAATATTGCAGTTCGGCGTTGCCCCAGCCGGGGATGCCGTTGACCGTGCCGTCACCAATTTCGTAGGACCAGTAAGCTGGGTTAGGCGGCGTACCGACCGGGTCATTGAACTCATCGCTCCACATCAGCGACCAGCCAGACGGACCGGGATCAGGGGCACGGTTGTCCAGCAATTCTAACGTAATCGTGTCGCCAGTTCCCTGACCGTAGTACATGAAGCTCAAACCATCGTTGAGGCTCCAATTCTGACCAATGGCAAAGTCTCGGCCAAAGGCGGGGGAAACGAGGTCCAGGCCTTGGATGGCTTTGTATGCATTGTGCCACGCTTCACGGTAATAAATGGCTGCTTTATCGTAATTGCCAGCAGCAATAGCAGCTTCGGCATTGGCCAGGTTAGCCTGGGCCTTGGCGATCTTGTCTGCCTGCCCTTCGTTGGCGATGGCTTGTTGGAGGGCCAGATTTGCCAGCGTTTCTTCTGCTGCTAGCAGCTGATCAATCGCTGCCTGGGCAGCCGCAGTGCTGCTCCCTGAAACTTTCATCAATTCCTGGATTGCCTGCTTGTCGCGGTCGAAGACTTGCTTGCCCTCTAGCTCCACTAGGTAATAATCGTTTAGCCAGAAGCTGGCATTTTGACTGTGTTCCAGGCGGTTGATGGCTTTGGCAATGCGTTGGTCGTCGTATTTGTTGCCAGTCGGCAGCAACGCGGCCAGGTCGGCAATGACCTGGGCCTTAACTGCTGCCGGGCTGGGACCAACAGCGGGCACGGCGTGCAGCACCGTTTCGTATGCGCCTTGATCGGGCAGGGCCTGCGCGTCACTGGCTGCGATCTCCGGCGTGGTCAACAGGATGCCTGTGCTATCCCAAAGGTAAGCGCCCTTTTCAAAATCATCCAGCAGCAGAGGATCGTAAGTTTCGTCGTCCACAATGCTGGCGGCGGCTTTTATGATGAAGCCAGGTGCTACATCTATCGGATTAGAAAGATACAGAATGACTCGTTCGGTGCCTTCATATTTGTTGTCATCTAGCGTTTCCAGGGTGAAGGAAAGCTGAGAGGGTCCACCTTGAACAAAGGTAAGCGTCCCGGCTGGCGGCTGAACGAAGTCACGTCCAGCCGTTGCCCACACTGTCTCTATGCTGTAATCGACGGAAACTTGAGCCGGATCATCTTCGCCCAATGCCCGGTTGAGGCTAACGGTGATTTCACCGGTTGTGCCTTCGGCGATGTCAAAGTTGTTGCCTGTGAAACCGACAGCCAATTCCGGCACATCGGCGGTGCCGTAGAGGGCCACATCGTCAAGGTAGTTGGTGAAAGCTTGCCCGGCGCTGAAGACGCCGAAACCCCAGCCGTGAACCTCGGTGAGGTTTAGCCCATCATTGGGTGCGCCGTTGCCTACTTCTTTGCGATTCAGGCTGGCGAAGGGGATTTCGAAGTATTGCCAGCCAGAGAAGTCATCAACGATGTCAATGGAGTAGCGTTCGGCCGTATCGCCAGTTGTTCCAGCGGCGCGGTTGTCCAGCACGTCCAGGAACAGGGTGCTGCCGCTGTTGTTGCCGTACAGCCAGAAGCTGATGCCCACGAAGCGGCTCCAATCTTGTGTGACCCAGGTGTCCACCGTTTCATTTTCAAAGGCGTGGACCACACCACCCCAGCTACCAGCGGGAACATCGCTGTCGAGTTGCAAAACGTTGTTGCCTGCAACAGAACCGGGAACGGGTAACGGTGGTGTGCTGCTGGTGGCAAAGCTGACAACGGCATCGGGTCCTTCAAATTTGTAGAAGCCGATGAGGTTGCCGTCGCCATCGGTGCCGCCGGGCAGGCCAGATTCAAAATCATCGACGATGGCGCGCTCCAGGCCGATGTCATCCAGGCGCAAGGTTCCTGCGGAGCCATCGAGAATGATGGCGAAGCCCCACATTTCGGTGAGGGTCAGGCCATCGTCTGGCGCGCCGCCAGGTTGGAAGTCGGTGGCGCGGCTAAAATCAGTGAAGGGGATGGTGATTGTTTGCCAGCCGCTGAAATCATCGACGACAACTGTGTCGAACCGTTCGGCGGTGTCGCTGCTGGGGTCGGAACGATTGTCCATAATTTCAAACTGGAAGGATTGGCCGGAGTTGGTGCCGTAGAGTTGGAAGGATACGGCCGTAAATCCACTCCAATCCTGTGCCCCGCCACTACTAACAGCAAAATCCTGTCCAAAGCCAGCGAAACCGGTCGTGGCGTCAAAAGTTCCCTCAACAAAGGTGTTGTCACCGACCTGACCGGGTTGGGCCAGGGGATCGGTGTCGGGAACGGTGGGGTAGACAGTTGCAACTGTGGCTCCTCCTCCGGAATAGACAAACCAGCCAGCGGGTTCACCGCCTTCGAAGTCAGCCAGCAATTGCGTGCTGGCGGCAATGGCCTGCCTGCTTTGGCCGCTGACGATGAATGCGACTAGCAGCAAGAAAACAAACAAATGAATTTTCCTCGATTTCATGGTTAAGCTCCTTCACAATTGGCGGGGATTCAGGGATAATTTTTGCGGACGCCCCCCAATCTCCTTATCCCCGCGTTCATTTGTGGCTCTGCTGAAAAAACCTCTGGCGTTGTGCTGCATTGGATTTTTCAGGGACACATTGATGATAAAAACCAGAAACCTACAAGTTGGCTTGGCAATTCAGTAGGTTAGCTGGTAAGTATTG
This sequence comes from Promineifilaceae bacterium (SeqCode), assembly GCA_050292445.1. Taxonomy (GTDB): domain Bacteria; phylum Chloroflexota; class Anaerolineae; order Promineifilales; family Promineifilaceae; genus Leptofilum. The sequence continues at coordinate 20,430 of JBNKLQ010000032.1, forward strand.
AAAGCGTTTTCAGATGGTATCATTTAGACTGGATGATGTCAATAAGCGCGGCAAGATTTTCTAGACAAACTGGCTATTTTTGTTACTTTTCTTGAAAGCGCTTTCAATGTACAATTGATGATCAGCAGATAGAAGGAGCAAACGAATAGTGGATAACGAATATAAAGTCACCATTCTTGACATCGCTGAAAAAGCCAATGTTTCTCCCAGCACCGTTTCTCGTGTCCTGCGTAACTCAGCTGGTGTAGCTCAAAATAAGCGCGACGCTGTGATGCAAGCGGTTACCGAATTGGATTATCGTCCCAACATCTTTGCCCAAAGTTTAGCCAGCGGACAATCGATGACGGTTGGCGTTCTGACCCAAAATTTTGGCAGCCCGTTTTATGATGGTATTTTGCAGGGTATTTTGTTGGGAATGGAGGATTCTGATTATTGGCCTTTGTTTGCAGACGGCCGTTGGCAACCCGCCATCGAATTGCAGGCACTTGAACTCCTTCTGGCTCGGCGCGTGGATGGGCTTATTATCGTTGGCGGTCAAATTCCAGAGGAAAGGCTGCAAAAAGTAGCTGTCAAAACCCCGCTGATTGTTGTGGCACGTGAACTGAAAACGATGCCGCAACATTGCCTTTACCTGGATAACTTTCAGGCTGGCTACCAGGCGACAAAATATTTGTTGGATATGGGGCATCGGGACATTGCCCATATCACCGCTCCCGTTGCCTATCAAGAGACGGTTAATGATATACAAAAACGGTATGAGGGTTATCAACAGGCCCTGCGGGATGTGGGGCTGGAGCCAGACCCGCGTTTGGTTGTGGAAGGGAATTTGCAGCAGCAGTCGGGTGTGTTGGCGGTGGAGATATTGTTGTCACGGGGACGGCCGTTTAGTGCCATCTTTAGTGCGAATGATCAGATGGTATTTGGGGCGCGCTTAGCTTTGTTTCGACGGGGCATCCGTGTACCGGAAGATGTTTCCTTGGTTGGGTTTGATGATGAGAGTTCGGCTGCTTATATGGTGCCACCTCTGACTACCGCTCGCCAGCCATCGATGCCGATGGGGCAGGTTGCTGCACAAGCAATCCTGGATATGATCAATGGCGAGTTTCCTAATTTACCGGTCTTTGAAACTGATTTGATCATCCGTGAATCTGTAAGCCGCCACCGGTAAGCTTTAGTGGCCTAATCGGGCAAAATACGGTTGCAGCAAGAGAAACAGAGCCACCGGGATGATCGTGGCTATGACCGCGCCGGCCATCAGCAGCGGCCAGTCGGAGCGGCTCAACTGCTGCAAAAGCTGTAGGGCAATCGGCAGCGTGTAGCGGCTTTCTGAGCGCAAATAAAGCAGCGGTGAGATGAAATCTCCCCAATATAAAACAAAAGAGAGTAGGGCGACACCGATAGTCGTGGGGCGGACAATGGGAAGACCAATTTGCCACCAGTTTGTTAGTACGCCAGCCCCTTCTAGCCGGGTTGCTTCATAAATGGTGACAGGAATGCGGCGAAAACTCCTGTAAAACATAAGTACAAAAAATGGACTGCTGCCCATGAAAGCGGGCGCAATGAGTGCCCAAATTGTGTTATACCAGCCTAATTTGGTGTAAATAAGAAAACGCGTGGCCCAGAGTGCGATGCCAGGGACCATGAGCACCGCCAACGAGAGCACAATCCAGCGCCGTTGACTGGCTTTGGGCAGTTGGGCCATGCTAAATCCGGCCCAACTGCTGGTGACCAGGGTAAGCGGCACGGCCAAAATGACTACCAGTAATGAGTTCAGGGTAAAACGTCCCAAGGGCACCAACCGCCAGACTCGGCTAAAGTTCGCCAGTGTCAGGTCTAGTGAAAAGGAGAGGGTTTGGGGTAACGGCCGTCCTACCGGGTGCAACGAGGCAGTGATCATCCAAATGAGGGGCAGCAGAAATACGGCCGTTATCAGCATCCGCACCAATAAACGCCAACTGAGTCTAGAGAACAAAGGTTTCCTCCGTGGTGCCAATTTGCCACTGTCGAGCAATAAAATAAAGGGCCAGCACAATCAATCCCGTGAGCACGTACATCACCCATAGAGCGGCGCTGGCGGAACCAAAGAGCAGCAGGCCAAATCCTTGTTCGTAGATGAGCATGGGCAGTGTATAAGTGGCATAATAGGGTCCACCACCAGTAGTCAGAAACACGTTGGTAAATGATTCTTGCAGCGTGAGGATGGCATCGCGAAAAGTAAGAAGCAGCAGGATTGGAGCCATTAACGGTAAGGTGATATGTAAAAAGCGCTGGCCCAGGTTCGCGCCATCCACCTTAGCCGCATCTTCTACGGCGGTTGGTATATCTTGCAGGGCAGCCAAGAATACCAGGAAACCTTCGCCAATTTGCCATAGGGAGAGCAGCACCAGGCCCGGTTTGGCCCATTGTGGGTCGGCAAACCAGGCGGGCGGGGCCAGGCCAATGGCTTGCAGCAGCAGGTTCACCGGGCCGAACAGCGGGTTCAGAATCCAGAGCCAGGCCAGGGCGTAGGCAGCACTGGGTATGATGCTGGGCAGATAAACGGCCGCACGAAACCACCCCAGGAAACGGCCGTTTCGTCTCATCAAAATTGCCAGCAAAAAGGCACCGAGCACGCGCAGTGGTACGGGCAAAATCACCAACGCCAACGAATTTTGAATGCTGAGCAGGAACAGCTCATCCGTTGATACTAATAAAAAGTTAAGGTTGCCAATCCAGGTCGGGGCAGAAAGGCCATCGTAGCGAAAAAAGGCCAGACCAAAAGAGAGGAGTGCGGGCAGGACTACCAGCAGCAGAATCCCGATCAGATAGGGCAGCAGTAGCAGGCGCAGGCGTTGTTGGTAGCTGAGGGATCGCCACAGTCGTTTCCGCATGGCAAGTATTGTACCGAAGTTAGGCACAAGGGCGAAAAACGGTTCTGCGGAACTATTTTGGAAAGCAGGACGTTATAAATGTGTCGAGGCAAGCAGTTTCGTTTGCTTATTTGTGACAAAAAATAGGAGAATGTGAATGAAAACAACAAAAATAATTTTGAGTATGCTATTATTTTTACTGATTGGCTGTACGGCCGTAACCACCCCAGAAGAACCTGAGGAAACGGCCGTTCCGCTCGAAACAGCAACCAACATGCCCATAGAATCTGACAATGCCGTAGAATCCGAGGAGCCTCCTGTGATTGGACCACCCGAAACAGAACCCACGCCCACTGAGGATGACACCAAGCAAGTCTCTGAACCGGTGACAGTTGATTTAAGCGATGTTACGGCCGTACCAATCGAAGGAACGCCGATTGTGCAGCCTGCTCCCGGCAATCCAGGTGTGAAGGATCCCGTTGTGCAGGCGATGCTTGATCTAAGCGCAAGGGTCGGCACAAATGTAGATGACATTGAGCTTGTTTCGCTGTTGGAAGTAACCTGGCGTGACGGCAGCCTGGGCTGCCCCGAAGCGGATGTGGCCTACACACAGGCGCTGGTGCCAGGCCAACAGATGATCTTGAAAGTGAACGGTGAAGAATACTATTACCACAGCGGCAAAGATGGTGCCTTTAAATACTGTGGCGATCCCGTTCCACCTCTGGAAAGCGTACCCATCAACCCCCTGGCACCTATTCCTGGCCAGGATGATTGATACAAAACTTTTGGTGAGGGGCAGGGCATTCACAGATGCTCGCCGTCCGCATCTAAGGAAGCGGACTCCGCAAACATAGAAAACAATAAGAGGTTCTGTTCAGTGCCATCTGAACAGAACCTCTTTTTTCTTAACGAAGAAAAGTTTTCTTACGGGCCGGTTACCACAACCAGTTCTGGTGCGTTGGCTCCCTCATCACTGCTAAAGAGAGTGCGGCCAATGGCATTTGGCAAAAGTGCCAGGCTAAATGTGCCGTCACCACTGATATAGCTGGTAACGTCAACTTCAACCCAGGTGCTTGTGCTAAACGCTCCAGACCCATTGATGACGGTACCCGTAGCGGGCGCATTGCTGTACGTAAGGCTGCCTTCAGTCCAACTGGTATCGGCAACCTGGGCGACGTCGAAAGCGGTGTTGCCACTGGTGACAAAGACGCGTAGCGTGGCCGAAGCAACTGGACCATCGAGTCCGGCGACATCAAACTTGAGGTAGCTTAAGATGTCTGGCGCGTCATCAGTGCCCAGGCTGGCGATTGTACCGTAATTTGCGGTTGGCCGATTAGACAGCACAATGGCATCGTCACTGGCGTTGAAGGTGAAGGTGCTACCGCCTGGTCCTGGAGTATTCGTCGGTGTTGGCGGAACGGCCGTGTTGGTTGCAGTAGGCGTTGGGCCAACGGGTGTATTTGTTGGTGTCGGTGGGACTGGTGTGTTAGTTGGGGTTGGGCCGCCACTAAACTGAACAACCAGTTCTGGTGGATTGCTGCCTTCGCGGCTGCTTACCTGAATCAGGCTGGTTTCGGCCGTGCTCAGACCAAAGCTCAAAAGACCATTGCTGGTGACATAGCCTGTCACGTCCACATCAACAAAATTGTTGGCGGTGATGGCCCCGGAACTATTCAAAACATTGCCCAAAGCGGGGGCATTGCTGCCGTTCAGCGTGAACTCACCCCAACTGTTGTCTGCTACCTGATGCACATCATAACCCGCCGCCGAGGTGGACTGAGTGTAGATGCGCAGCGTTGCTTGCGTAACCGGGCCGGTTACGCCTTGCACGTTAAAGCGGAGATAGCTATTTGTTAACGGGGATGCATCAATGCGCAGCGTTGCTGCCCCACCCAAATTGCCGTTTGGCCGTGAAGAAATGGCAAAAGCGTCAGCTTCCGGATTCAACGTGACAGAGCCCGTGCCTGGTCCTGGCGTGTTGGTTGGCGTTGGCGGTAGTGGTGTATTGGTTGGTGTCGGCGGCACACCTGTGCTTGTTGGCGTAGGTGTTGGGCCACCGCCTGTGGTGCAGGAGGCGTAGCTCATGGATGCAATATATGTTCCCCAACGCCCTGAAGTTGTTCCTGTATTTTTACTGTATTCACCCAAATACCAGAAGGTCGTGCCGTCTGGGTCAATGGTCATGCCAGTGTAGTCACCCCAGCGGCGCGGCGATGTAGATTCAAAAGAGGTGTAGTTGATTTCACCCGCTTTGATCAGCGTCTCGGCCTGAAGGGTGTTAAGGGGATCCGTGCCTTGCCGTCCCGCGTAGAAAACGCCGGGGAAGCTGCTGCTGCTTGATTTGGTATAGCCCACAGCCATATCATCACAATGATTGACGGCCAAATCGGGATAGAAGCGGTAATCGCCAGCGCTAGACAAGACGCCAGATTGCATAACGGTGGCCGTTGCTGGATTGATCTGTGCCCAGCGAATGCAGTTCACAGAACCGCCGCCAGGATTACAGGCGATGGTCATGGTGGTCCAGCCAAACCCATTGCGGTATTCAAAATCAAGGGGACGCCAGTCGCCAGCATCTAGTGTTCCACCACCTGACTGTACGGAAGAAAGTGGCAGGCCAGCGGTAACACCCGTTGACGTATTGAGATTCACGGTGCCAACGGCCGTTACCGTATTAGCCCCAAATGGATCATTCCATGACCAAATGGTGTGGTTTGCGCCATCGTAACCTGTTCCTGTGATGAAGTAGTGGGGACCACCCGTTGGCCAGGTGCCTTGATTCCAACCATGTAAATTGATTGGTTGCGGGGTAAATTCATTGTTGCCCAGATTTTGCATGACGGAGGCAGCAGGCTGACCAGCATACATGGCTTGCTTGTCAAACGCCCAAATGCGGGAATCCAGGAAGCTAAAGGTGAACATGTTGGCACCCATGTAGATAGCGTCGTTACCGACACCAGCATGGGGAAAATCAAAAAACAGACTTGCCGTGCCAGTTACAAAATGATAGACATTCCAGCTGCCGGTCGGGTCGTTGGTTTGCGAAACGGCCAGGCAGTAACCGGTGCCATCGGCATCAATGCCTAAAATGTAACGGTCTGCTGATTCATCATAAATTGCATTGGGATCAAAGACGCCGGTACAGTTGGGATTGGCCGACATGAAGCTGTCGAAAGTTGTGGGACCAACCAAAGAGTTTCCGCTTTTGTCGTAGATTTCCAGGGCCACGTTGACAACAGAAATGATGTGATTGGGACCTACCGTTAGTTCTGGGTCTGGGGGCACGTTGCCGCCGCCACCACAACATTCTGTGTAATCCATGCTGTCAAAATTAACGCCCAGGGCTGGGGTGAGCGGATTTGGACCATTTGGTTCCTGGATAGCCAGGCTGGGCAGCAGCGCTGCTGATTCTGCTCGAAGTTCCGCTAATTGCGCTTCACTGCGGATACTATCCCGCTCGTTCAGATCGAGTTCGCCCCGTTCCCAGCGCGCCAGCTGGTTATTCGGGTCGAGTAGCCCTACCGGTACGTCGCGCAGGTTGACGGCAAACGGCTCAGCCAACTGAGTCGCTGGTATGGCCAGATTGCCTGCTTCGACAATGTCGCCTGCAGCTGGGGCAAAGGCCTGTAAAGCTTCCTGGCGGCTGGCAGTTTCTGGCGCAGGGCCAGATGCCAGGCCTACAAGCCAAATGCCGACTGCCAGGAGTGCTATGGGCAGGACAATGCGTGGTAGTTTACGAAAAATCATTTATACCTCCTCACGGTAATTCTGCTGGGGTTGTTTATTTTCATAGACCACTTTGTGCATAGGGCCCACTGGGACACGCTGGTGAGTCTATGTTGAATCACTTTCTATTGAATGATGGTATCGTCATGAAGCAAACGCAAGAATATTGCGTTCCTTAAATTGCAGGAATTTCCCCGCTTTTGCATGGACGGCCAGGAGAACGGCCGTTTCCTTCCATTTGATACGGTAGGCAGGCTTTCTTAAAGGGGTACTTTCGTTATCGTTTCCAGACGCCGGGTATTGAGCTCCGTTACAAATAAAAAAAGAGCAATCCACCCGAGAGGGTAAATTACTCTTTTTGGCGCGTGGTTAATCAAAACTTCTTGTAGTAGTCACAGCTGATTCAACGATGCTTAGTAAGAATGCTTGCTTATTCTGCTTCGGGTTTTAACCGGCAAGCATTATACTAACTCAAGAGGAGATAAGCCAGTACGATCATGACGATGACGGCGAGCGTAACCAGGAGGCCTAAAAGCATATTCAAATTGCGGGTGCTTTGTTTGGCAACATGGGTTGTTTTTGGCGGTTTTCGCTGTGGTTTGTCCAAGGTTTTTTTGAGTTCAGCGGCAACTTGATCTGATTTGGTTGCGGGTTCGGCCGTTTTGCCCACGACAGTAGGGCTTTCCTCCACAGCTTTTGTAGAATCGTCTGCCAATGCGACCGGTTCTTTGAGCCAATCGGGTAGGTCTTCATTCGGAACGGCCGTTTCTTCCGCAGGTTTTGGAGGAGCGGCCGAAATCTCTTCGCCGCCTTCTTCGCGTAGCCAGTCAGGTAATGCATCCGTTTCTGATTGAGCCAGGACATCCATCGGTTGGCTGGCTGCTTCGGCGATAGTAGTAGTTGGGGCCACTGTTGCGGCTGCTTGAAGAGAGGCAAGCTGTTCCTTGGCTTTTTCATGATCCGGGTCCAAGGCCAGCGTTTTGCTAAGGTAAGCAGCCTGCTTTTGCGGCGAATCGACCAGCAAGCTTAGCAAATACCAGCCCTGTACCTGTTGGGGGTCTTCATCTAACAGCTCTATCAGCTGACGTTGTGCTGTCGCTTTGTCACCGATTCTTGCTGCGGCAATTGCATCTTTAAGCTTTTCATCCATGAGAAACCATCCTCCTGAGCCACCATTTACATAACAATACTTACTGTTGGCAAGCATTGTAGCATGGCTTGAACAAAATTTCGAGGGGGTAAATTCAATTAATTTTGGCTGCGAATATGATTGAGGCTGGGGCAGGGGTAATGAAGATGGGCTTTTTGTACGGCCGTTAAATCAATGTGGGCCAATGCCTCTGGTGTTAAAACCTCAGCTAAAGCCATGATCAGGTCACAAATGGGCAATCCCATTACATTGCAATAACATCCTTCTAATTGAGCCACTGGCCGAAATTGGGGATGCTGAATAGCATAAGCGCCAGCTTTGTCCAGTGGATCGCCCGTCGCCACGTAGGCATCAATTTCTGTGTCGGGGTAAGGGCGCATGGTGACAACGGCCGTACTCACGCCTTGCCATTCCCAGCCGCTGTCTGGTTCCAATAGCACGACGCCTGTATGAACTTCGTGTTGTGTGTCACGTAACCGGCGCAGCATTTGCCGGGCTTCCTGATCATTGGCTGGTTTATTGAGCATTTCTCCAGCAAACGCTACAGTTGTATCAGCTGACAGGATAAGAGTGTGGGGTGGAAGAACGGCCGTATCCAAAAACCCCGCAATCTTGTTCGATTTCAGCCGGGCTGTTTGCACAACATTACGTGCGGGGTCAGGCGTGGTGACACTATCTTCATCCACATCTGCCACCATTACTTGAAAGGGAAAACCCAGCAGCTGAATAAGCTCGCGGCGGCGCGGCGATTGTGAGGCTAAAATAAATTGAGTCTGCATGATAAGAGAATAAAAAAAGGCTAGACCCATTGGGCACTAGCCTTTTACTTTTTTTCTCAAAGAAAATCTTACTTCAATTCTACAACGGCACCAGCTTCTTCCAACTTGGCCTTAGCTTCTTCTGCTGCTTCTTTGCTGACAGCTTCCATAATGGTACCGAGATTGTCAACGACTTCTTTAGCCTCTTTCAAACCCAAAGCTGTCAAGGCACGAACCTCTTTAATGACGTTGATTTTCTTGGGGCCAACCTCTTTCAAAACGACGTCAAACTCAGTTTGTTCTTCAGCAGCTTCAGCTTCAGCGCCACCCATCATGCCAGGCATGGCAGCCATTGCCATTGGTGCTGCAGCGCTAACGCCCCATTTTTCTTCCAACATGCTAGTTAATTCAGCAGCTTCCAACAAGGTTAAACTGCTCAGATCATCTACAATTTTTTCTAAATCGGCCACTTTAAATATCCTCCGAAAATTTTATTTGTTTTAATTAATTATTTGTACAACAAAGCGAGACTAAGCCGTTTCGGCCGTACCTTCTTCACTTTTTGCGTATGCATCAACAACATTAACAACCTGCCGTACACCACTGGCCAAAACAGAGGCCATGTTGCGTGCCGGGGCGCTGAGAAGTCCAGCAATCTGTGCTCGCAACTGTTCCAGGCTTGGCAGTTTTGCTAATGATTCAACTTGCTCAACGGTCAGGAACTCGTCACCCAGAAAACCGCCGCGCAAAGTTACCTTTTCATCATCCTTGGCAAAATCGACTAATGCTTTTGCTAATGATGGTGCCTCTTCAAAGGCAAAGCCTGTTGCCAGTTGGCCTTCCAAAAAATCATCTGGTAACTCAATTTCCGCTTTTTCTAGCGCCAATTTGAACAGTGTGTTCTTGGTTACATGAAATGTTCCATTTGCTTCATAAATTTTGTCGCGCAGAGCATTCATCTGCTTAACATTCATGCCACTGTATTCTGCTAAAAAGATAGCGCGGCTGTTCTCGATTAATTCATCATATTGAGCTAGCAATTCTACTTTGCGTGCTTTTGTAATTGCCAAATTTATTCACCTCCTTTCAGTGAAATAAAAAAATCCTCATGCCAGTGAGCATGAGGATTTGACAGACAATCTAAAACAAAAACATATGCCGGGTTCTGTTACCTTTGATAAGTTTTTGCTTGAAGAAGTTTGCACATCCCCACCTCGGCTGGCGATTTTAATACGATTTAACTCGTAACCAACTGTCTATGGTAGAGTAGTGTTTCGCCAAACAAGTGATAATGGTATCGGGGCGAAACACTTTAGCGGAAGCGAACTTTTTTGTTGTTAACCAACATGAAATCTGCTTCCGCAATAGAGCGGTTTAGTTTTTAATCAGCCCGTATTTTTACGACAAAGCTTCGCTTGTGTCAAGGCGAATACCAGGACCCATCGTATTGGCCATCACAATGCGATGGACGTAGGTGCCTTTTACCGCAGCGGGACGGGCGCGTTTAATGGTGTCCAGCAGATGGTTCAGGTTGTCCATTAGCTGTTCTTCTGTGAAGCTGGCTTTACCAATCGGTGCATGAATATTGGACGTCCTATCAATACGGAACTCTACACGACCTGCTTTTGATTCCTCAATTAAGCGTGGTAAATCTTGGCCTGGGGCCACGGTTCCAGCCCGCGGATTAGGCATTAACCCACGTGGACCTAACACACGACCCAAACGGCCGACTTTACCCATCATGCTGGGCACAGCAATCGCTACATCAAAATCAGTCCAACCGTCTTGAATCTTTTTGATTAGTTCATCGTCGGCAATGTAGTCGGCACCAGCTTCTTCAGCCAGGCGAGCATCTTCACCTTCGGCAAAGACAAGGACACGGACCGTTTTACCCAAACCGTGGGGCAGGTTAAGCACTTCACGTATCTGTTGGTCGGCATGACGCGGATCGACACCCAAGCGCATATGAACTTCTACGGTGGGGTCAAATTTCGTGAAAGCCGTTTCCTTGATTAATTTGACAGCCTCGGACCGGGAATATAATTTGTCCCGATCAATTTTGGCTGCTGCTTCCAAATATTTACGTCCTCGTTTTGGCATAATTACTCCTTGTGGTTTTAACGAACTTGGTAAAGTTCTCCCACGATAACTTAGTCAGATACCGTAATGCCCATGCTTCGTGCTGTACCAGCAATAATTTTGATGGCTGCATCCATGTCTCGGGCATTTAAATCTTTCATCTTTATTTCTGCAATTTCCCGCAGTTGGCTGTTTGTTACCGAACCAACTTTGTCACGGTTGGGTACTGAGGACCCGCCCCGGATGCCAGCTGCTTTCTTTAGCAGATCAGTTGCCGGGGGTGTTTTAAGGATGAAGTTAAAGCTGCCATCCTGAAAAACGGTTACCTCAACCGGAATAACTTGCCCAACCTGGCCACCGGTCTTGGCATTATACTCTTTACAAAATTGCATCAAGTTAATGCCGTGGGGGCCTAAGGCCGTACCAACGGGGGGCGCTGGATTGGCTTTGCCACCTTGAATTTGAATCTTTACAACTGCTTTGATTTTTTTAGCCATATTACCTCCGTGGAGTGCAAACGCCTGTGCTCAGGCTCCTCCAAAAATCAAACAACAAAAAAATACGAAGGCAGCATTTGCCGCAGTAACCAGCAAACTGCCCTCGCGAATAAACGATTTATACTTTTTCGACGTGCAAGAAATCGAGTTCGACCGGTGTTTCGCGGCCAAAGAAGGATACCATTACCCGGACTTTGGCTCGATCAGCATCAATTTCAGAAACAGAACCAATAAAATCGGCAAATGGACCGGTGCCAATGCGAACTTTTTCCCCGATTTGGAAGTCGAATTTCACCTTGGGTGCTTCTGCTTCCATGCGGTTCATGATTTTAGATACTTCTTCTGGGCGTAGGGGGGTAGGTTCGTTACCCATACCGACAAAACCAGTCACGCCAGGCGTATTACGCACAACGTACCAGGAATCTTCATCTAGCAGCATTTGCACCAGAATGTAGCCGGGGAAAACGCGGCGCTCTACAGTACGACGTTTACCGTCTTTAATCTCAATTTCTTCTTCGGTAGGAATGACGACATCAAAGATTTTGCCTTGCATGCCCATTGTTTCAATACGCTGCTCAATGCTGTGGCGTACTTTGTTTTCGTAGCCAGAATAGCAGTGAACGACGTACCAGGAACGGCCGTCATCTGGAATGGGACTGCTTGTTTCACTACCTGCTGACAAAGAAGAATCTTTGGTTTCTACTTCTTCCACGTCTTCTTTATCTTCAATTTCATTACTCATTTTGAATCTCGCTTGCTAATATCAGCAATAATGCGTAGTTACCCTAGTCCAAGAAGTTGCTCTATTAGTAACTGAATTACATTTGAGAAAAGTAGATCAAATAACCATAAAAATAGGGCAAATGCAATTGTTACGCCAATTACAATGGCGGTTAAGCGTTGTGATTCTTCTCGGGTTGGCCAGGTCACCTTGCGTAACTCGCCACGGGTTTCTTTCCAGTAACGAGCAATTGGATTGGGCTGATTGGCTGTTTTTTCTGTCACCGTCGTATTTCCTTCTGCTCAAAAGTCAGCTTTGTGTTGGCTAGACAGTCTCGTTGTTTGGCAAAACGTTTTGCCGAATACACAATGGCTGCTGCTTACAAAATTACCTCCAGAGACCAGCAAGGGCCTCTGGAGGTTTTGAATAGCAGGGGGTGCAGGAATCGAACCCGCAGCCTACGGTTTTGGAGACCGTCGCTCTGCCAATTGAGCTAACCCCCTAAAAATTGAAAGGGGTATGTAAAGTATACCACACCCCAATGATACATTAAATTGTTAATTCAGGATTTTAGTAATCACGCCAGAGCCAACGGTGAGGCCACCTTCCCGAATGGCAAAACGACCGCCTTCTTC
>JBNKLQ010000033.1:0-32462 GCA_050292445.1 Promineifilaceae bacterium (SeqCode)
GTAATTAATACAGAACGGTAGCCTTGCTTAGGAACCAGTAGGCGGCGGCGTCATCACCAGAAACGGCCGTGCGCCGCAATATTTCCTCTACAGAAATGCGCTCTGAAGCGCGTAAGTGAAAGTCAAACAGATCAACTGCCAGGGTGCAGTCCGGTTCAGCTTTAGAGCCGAATTGATAGGTGCCGCTGAGTGCTCCGGCGAGTTGCAGTGTGATGTTGCGCTTTGCCAGTGACTTCTTCAGCTTTTGGGCGATGTCCAACAGTACCAGGTCAGTAAGACGGCCGTCGTGTTCCGGTGTAATCACCATCTTTTTACCTGTGGCGGCGCAAATATCGTAGCGGTGCATCCATTCGTCACGCGGGTAAATGATGTCCATCAAATAGCCAAAGTTTTTGGCAGCAGGAATGGGAATCTGGCGCACCAGCCAGGGCAATTTTTGCCGGTTTTTAATGGCGATTGGCCCGTTTTGGCGGAATTCAGCGATGATTTCTGCCGTTGTTTTGTTGGCCCGTTCTTCAATTTGCAGCCTGTTTGTGCCATCGACTGAGTTGATGGCCTCTTTGACATAGGGATGGCGCACATTTTGCCGCAGGAATTCGGCCAGGGTGGTGCTGCCCGTCATCGAGCCAGCCAGGTGGGCCGCCATCTCGCGCACGGTCCACTCGGTGCAGTAGGTTTGCTGCTGCCAGTCAGCCCCTTCCAGCAGCTCCAGTACGGCCACCACACGCTCAAATTCTGTGCGAGACAGCTTGCCCGCTTCTGCATGAGCAACTGGGGGAATGTCACTGGCTTTTTGTACCATCGTATCGACGCCTATTGAAATTGACATTGGGTTTACCTCCATAAAATTTATTTTTGCCAGGCATCCAGAACCATCTGCACTGCCTGGGGAATTAACTTGCCAAACCGGCCCTGGCCTACCGGGAGTTCTGGATTATTGGCCAGATGCAGCTCCACGAGGCCATGTTGAAAAGCGATGACAAGATCGCGCGCTTCTTCATATGGAATGCCCAGCGTAATTTCTTCCATCTCCAAAAGATGGGTAAATTGACCTTTGCTTGCATCCAACTGGGCCAGACTGACTGCCATACTTTCTTCTGAAGGCACAAAACCGGGCACCGGCCTTTGAAACATAAGCTGGTACAAATCCTGATTTTCCTGGGCAAAGCGCATGTAGGTGCTCATGACGCTTTCCAGATTTTCCCGCAGGGCGCCGTCTTGATACGGCCGTTCATCCATGTACCGTCCAAATTCCAAAAAGCCGCGCCGGAACAGCTCGTCGTAGATGGCGTTTTTGTTGTCGAAGTAAGTGTACAAGGAGGGGGTACGCATCCCCAGCCGCTTGGCGATCACGCCCAGGCTGAGCGCGGCCACACCGTTCGCCTGCATCTCCTCACGGGCGATGCTAAGTATCTTTTCAATGGTTTCTTGTCTTACTTGTTCTCGTCTAGTGAGTTGTTTGGCCATATAAAACCTAATAGTATTAATTTTTCCTAATACTATTAGGCAGATTAGATTTTGTCAAGACCTAATTTAGGAGATTGGATCAATTTATGCTCGGGAAAGCTTCAATAAATTGCAGATTGGTCTAATCTTGTCTCGCCAGGCCATGATAAAATGGTGATCCATGAAGACTGCTCTATTTCGCTTTTACGCCGATCTGAATGACTTTCTGCCACCAGCACAGCGGCAGCGGCCGTTTCGCCAGCCGGTTTATGATGGCACCCAATCGGTAAAGCACCTGATTGAATCGTTGGGGGTGCCGCATACGGAAGTTGAAGTGATTCTGGTGAACGGCCGTTCCATCGATTTTCACTATCTGGTGCAGGCAGATGATGAAATCAGCGTCTATCCGCCGTTTTATGCAATTGACGTGTCTCCGTTGGTGCCGTTACGGCCGTCTTTCACCCTGCCCCATCGCTTTATTTTGGATAATCATTTGGGCAAATTGGCTCGCTACTTGCGTTTGTTGGGGCTAGACACGCTCTATGCGGACAACAAGGCCGACGATGCCGACCTGGCTCATGTCGCCTCCGAGGAAAACCGCATTTTGCTGACGCGGGATCGTGGCTTGCTAAAGCGGGGGAATGTGATTTATGGGTATTGTTTGCGCACGCGGGACTCGATGGAACAGTTAACGGCCGTTCTCCACCGCTTCCAACTCCACGACGAAATATCCCCCTGGACGCGCTGCCTGCGTTGCAACGGCTTGCTTCGGCCTGTGGAAAAAGAGGCCATTCTGCATCGCCTGGAGCCAAAAACAAAGCGGTATTTTGATGAATTCCGCCTGTGTGAGGCGTGTGAGCAAATTTATTGGCAAGGCTCTCATTTTTCTCGCCTTCAGAGGATTGTGGACAAGGCGTTAGTAAACGAATAACTTAGGGTTTGCGGCCAAAAACTTGATCGTAATCCATTTGCCAGGGATTGGTGTGGACGTCTTCCAGGCCAAGCTCGGTGAGGACGGCCTCAAACTGCGCCACGTTACGATACCGACCCACAAACAGCTTCGCCTCACCGCCCTTGCGCCGGGTGACCAGAAGCGTGCCGCCAGGCCGCAGCACCCGCACCATTTCTTGCAATGCGGCCGTATCTGACGGGAAAAATTCCAGCGCTTCCAGGCAAGTAACACAATCAAATTGATTGTCAGCAAAGGGGAGCTGGTCAGCGACTTGCTGCACCAAACTGACACGATGACCATACGGCCGTAACTTCGCCAATGCAATCCGCAGCATCTTTTCAGACGCATCCAGCCCGACGATACGGCCGTTAAACGTGGGTGCATCCAACAAAAAGGACGGTAGCCGTCCCGTGCCCGTGGCCACATCCAGCACCAGCGGATTAGGCACCCGGCGCAGGCGCACCAGCAACGGCCGTATCACAAAAAATTGTTCGGCATCCGGGTCAAACTCCTTGATGCCGTCATACTTGTGGGCCGTGATGTCATACAGCCACACCACCACCCGCCGCCCCAAATAGACGCCCTCTGTGGTTACCAGTAACCAGTAGAGTAAGGCGGCGAGAACGGCCGTTGTGAGAATGATTGCGATCCAAGATGTCATTTTGGTAATCGGTGATCAGTAAACGGTAATCGGTGACTCAATAAAATTGACATTCAAATTTCCAGTTACCTTGTCTATCTTTTAGGAAATAACCTATCCCGTTATCAGCCCACATCCATCGTGGTTTTTGTTCACTTCCAATTTGGAAAACAAATTCGTTTTCACCAAAATTGCCGTGTTGGATTTCGTAAGGATAACCACCGATTTTAGTGCCAGGTATGCCCTCATATTTCTCAAAAAATAGCTCTTCAGCCTCTACAGATTCGTAGAGTGCGGACATGTCTGTTAGAGTTCCTGCCATCTCCCATCCTGGCGGATCATTTTTATTAAGGTTCCACTTGATAGGAAATGGCTGGATTTGCTCTGGCTTGGGAGCAGGAGGAAGAGGAGTAAGCGATTCGAGGGAATCGTATTCTCGAATAAGCCAACCTTCGCCGTGAGGTTTACCGAAAGGAATTTCAAAACGGTTTAGAAATACTACAAACAGTTTTATTTTTTCAAGCTGAGGTGGAACATAGGGCAACTCTGTTACATTGACTTGGAGCAATGGGAACATTTTTTTGCTCTGAAAATAGGGCAGGGTTTCATCCGGCAATCCCACACCCGTTCCCCCAAACCACGAGGTTGTAAGGGAATCGGCTGGACGAAATCCACCAATTTGGGCCACTGACGAATTTCGCGAGAGTTTATCCAAATTGGAGAAGGTATTAATTATCGATTCATCCATTTCGTTCAAGTCCGCCCAGCCGTAAACGGCCGGGCTAAATATGGATAGCCCCAGCGGGGCTTACACCTTATAGCCGTGGGCTTCAGCCCTCGGCGGGCGCGGTGGTCGGTAATCCTTAAACAGCAATCAGTCATCGGTAACCGATCACGGATTACCGACCACCGATTACGGATCACGATAAGTATCCCGCCTCGCGCAGCCAATCCTCGGTAATTTTCATGCCTTCTTCAATGGGAACGCGGGATTCAAAGCCGAGCTGCTCTTTGGCTTTCGTTGACGGGAATTCCGCCTTGAGGCCGTACATGCGCAGGCGGGGGCGGTTGAGCGGCAAATTGAAGCCCAGGAGCTGGTTGAGGACAATCAGGATGTGGGCTGCCCAGAAGGGAATGCGGCGCGGTTTGCGGCCGCACATCTGACCGTAATAGCCAAACCATTCATTAAACGTCACCACCGGGTCGCATATGTTGTACGCTTCACCTGGGGCTTCAGGGTGAACGGCCGTTAACAGCATCCCATCCACCAAATTATCAATAAAAATCGGATAGGCATGCCCTTTGCCGTTGCCAAAAATGACCGGTACGCCTTTGCAGACAAACTTGATCATGTTGATCGTCCAGCTTTGCGCACGAGGCCCATACACCAGGCCAGGGCGAACGGCCGTTACATCCAGCCCCAATTCCTTCCCCAGCTCAAAGGCACGAATCTCACCCAGGGCTTTGGTACGGCCGTAAATCACCTCTTGCTCCGTATCCAGCGGCTCGTCTTCGTCCACGTGCAGCGCCTTGGGTGGATGGCCATAAGCGGCAATGGAACTCACCTGCACAAACCGCTTCACCCCAGCCTCAGCCGCCAGGCGTACGGCCAGGGCCGTGGCTGCCACGTTGAGCGCATAGGCGCGTTGTTCTCCGCCGTGTCGTCCCAGCCAGGCGGCTACGTGGAACACAATTTCCTGACCGTGCATTGCCTGGCGCATGGCGTCTTCATCCAGCAAATCGGCTTTTTGCAGCGTGACACCTGCTTCGGCTACAAAGGGCACAGCGTCCAGGTTGCGCCCCGTGCCGGTGACAATCGCTCCTTCTTCTCGCGCCAACCGCTCGGCCAGCCGTCCGCCAACAAAGCCGGTGGCCCCGGTGACTAAAACTTTTTTATCTTTGAGTGCATGATTGATGATAGACATGGGGCAGATTGTAGTGGAAAAGGGAACGGCCGTCATGCGAGTTTAGTCTTGGGCGAGTGAACTAAAAAGAACGGCCGTATCCTGCAAAATACGGCCGTTCGCACAAAAGGGAGTTGGTAAATGTATTTAAACGGTAGGTTGTTTCATTGTTGCTGCCGACGGCCGTTTAGCCCCATTGCCATTGCCGTTCGGTTCAATCACGGCCGGAATATGGTACGGAACGTCAATTACAATCACGTCTTCCCGGTTGCGCAGTTCGCTCCGTAAGATATTTGCCGTCTGATTATGCAGCACATTTGCCATACTTTCTTGCGGCACAAACTCCGGAATCACAATCGTCACCAATTGGTCATCAAACTCCAGCCGGTTCACCCGATCCACGTAATCCACCAGTGGTGCCAGAATATCTCGGTAATCGTAATCAATAATCACCAATTTAATGTCCTTGGTTAATTTGGGGAAGCGCGCCCAGCGTCGCTCAAGTCGTTCATGGACTTCAGGTGATGTGGATACACAAACCGCCCGTACATCCGTAGAGATTAGCTTGGCATATTGCAGCGCCCGCAATGTCCCCCGATGTACATCGGCAATCGGCACAATTGCCACATCCGCCACATCCATGAGATCTGCTTCAGAAAAGGTTTTTGTACTCAGCGAAATGGACACTTTTTTATAATGCTTATTTATCGTGTTGAACAAAATGACGAGCAGTGGAATTGTCACCGCCACAATCCAGGCCCCATCCATAAACTTCGTAGCTGTCAAAATGATGAACACAACCCCCGTCGTCAGCGCACCAACGGTATTTAGTGCTTTCTTCCAGCGCCAGGTACGCTCATGATGAATTTCCGTGTTGTCTGTTTTTGCCGTTTCGCCTGGCTTTAGCTGCCCCACCTTGCTCATCAAGCGAGACATTCCTGCCTGTGAGAGTGTGAAACTTAACATAACGCCTAAAGCGTACAGCGGCAGCATGGCAATTTCGTCTGCATGGAAAACAATCACAATGATCGAGGAGATAATAGCCAGCACCACAATACCGGAGCTGTAAACCAGTCGGTCACCCCGGTTTTGCATCCAGCGCGGCAAGAAGCCATCTTTAGCCAGGAAAGAGCTCAAGCGGGGGAAATCTTGATAGCCCGTGTTCGCCGCCAGGAACAGAATAAGCGCCGTAAAAATTTGCACCCAGTAATAAAGGAACCCGCCGCCAGTAATCTGTCGCGTCATTTGTGACAAAATGCTCTCGCCATGTTCAGTTGGCACCAGGTGCATCCTGGTCGATAAAAACGTAATGCCTACAAATAGGGACATAGCAATCGTGCCCATTGCCACCATCGTTTTGGCTGCGTTGTTGGGTTCCGGTGGCTTGAAGGCTTTCACTCCATTGCTAATGGCCTCGATACCGGTGAGGGCGGTACAACCACCAGCAAAAGCGCGCAGCAGCAGCCAAATGTAGGCAAAACCAACCAAGGAGCCAGTAGCGGGGACGGTGTTTTCAAACGTGGGCAGTGGGGCCAGTCCAAACAACCCCAAATAGCGCACCATGCCTATGCCAATGGTAAGCAAGACGCCGCCTACAAAAGCATAGGTGGGAAAAGCAAAAATAGTGCCACTTTCCCGGACGCCACGCAAGTTGACCCAGGTGATAAGCGCAATGGCCACCAGAGCAATGATCACACGGTACTCAAATACTTCCGGTACGGCCGAAGTCAAAGCCCGCACCCCAGCTGCTACAGAAACGGAAACTGTGAGGATGTAATCTGTGAGCAAGGCACCGCCCGCCAGCAAGGAAGGGAATTGCCCTAAATTGTCTTTGGCCACCGTGTAAGCCCCACCCCCATCGGGATAATGTAAGATTGTTTGAATGTAGCTAAAGATCACCATCAGCACCAGCGCAGCCACGCCCATAGCTAGAGGCAAGGTCAGGCGCAGGGCACCGCTGCCCAGCACAATGATGACGCTCATAATCGCTTCAGTTGCATAAGCATTACTGCTGATGGGGTCAGAAGCAAAAACGGCCAAGGCACGAACCTTGTCCAGCCGTTCATGGATTTCGTGGCTCGTTGGAAATGGTTTGCCAATGAGTACACGTTTAATTTCAGGAATATCAATTGCCATAATGTTTAAAAAACCACCTTTCGTTTGCGATGTTGTTTCTCGTGAAAATACCCAGTTTGGGTAACTTTTTCACGCTCAACGATACTCTTTTTGGAGTCAAGAAAGGATTAAGATGGTTTCGCAAGGCGTCAAGAAAGTATAAAGATACGGTCAAGTTGCCCGTTGTAGCTTACAATGAAGTGTGTTCTGAACGGCTACAATGAATTGGATAATTATGGACGCCAACCTTGAGTCAAAATCGCTACCTGCTAACTTGCCATCTGAAAATGGGCAGGCGCAGGGCAAGCTAAAAATCTTTCTAGGTTACGCCGCTGGCGTGGGCAAGACGTATGCCATGCTGGAAGCCGCACTGCTGCGCAAAGCAGAGGGGGTTGATGTGGTGGTAGGTTTTGTGGAGACACACGGCCGTTCCGAAACCGATGCTCTGTTGGCAAACCTTGAAATTATTCCGCGCCATACCGTCACCGTGCGCGACAATGTGTTGTTTGAGATGGACACCGATGCCATTTTGGCTTGGCAGCCCCAGGTGGTGCTGGTGGATGAACTGGCCCATGCAAACATGCTCGGTTCGCGCCATGCCTACCGCTACCAGGACGTGCAGGAGCTACTCAGCGCCGGGATTGATGTGTATACCACCATCAACGTGCAGCATCTAGAAAGCCTGAAGGATGTGGTGGCTCAGATTACTGGCCTCACCGTGCATGAAACAATTCCCGACAGCGTGCTGGATGAATCCGACGAAATTGAACTGGTCGATTTGCCCATCAACGAACTGCTAGACCGTATGGGGGCGGGCAAAGTCCATCTGCCAGAGCCCAGAGGGCAGGCAATGCAGAAGTTCTTCCGGCGGGGTAACCTGACGGCACTGCGTGAAATTGCCCTGCGGCGGGCGGCTGACCGCATCGATGCTCAAATGCGAGCCTATATGCAAAGCCACGCCATTGCCGGCCCCTGGCCTGCTGGGGAGCGTTTGCTGGTGTGCATCAGCAGCAGTCCGTTGAGCGAACGGCTGGTACGCACCACCCGGCGGCTGGCGGTGCGGCTTAACGCGGAATGGATTGCCGCCTATGTGGAATCGCCAAGCCACGCGAAACTGTCCCGAGAGGATCGAGACAGGGTCACCCAGACATTGCAATTGGCAGAAACATTGGGGGCGCAAACGGTGCGGTTAAACGGCCGTTCCGTGGCCGAAACCGTGGTCAACTATGCCCTCAGCCGCAACGTTACCCGAATTGTGGCCGGTAAGCCGCTGCGATCTCGCTGGCATGAACTTCTGCAAGGGGGTTCCCTCATTGACCAAATCGTGCGCCTCAGTCAGGATTTGGACGTGTACATCATCAGCGGCACAACGACCACTGCCCGCCCTTTGGGCCTGGGTACAAAAACCCGAGCAGCTGATATTACCTGGTGGGCTTATTGGCGGAGCATTGGCCTGGTGGTGGCTGCAACGTTGATTGGTTTGCCATTACGGCCGTTTATCAATCCCACCAATCTCGTTATGCCATATTTGGTAGCCGTCATCCTGGCAGCAGTCTGGCTTAGCCGCGCCCCGGCTATTTTGGCCTCCCTGCTCAGTGTCATCGCTTTTGACTTCATTTTTGTGCCGCCTTACTACACGTTTGTGGTAGATGATGCGGAATATATGCTCACTTTTGCTGGGCTGCTGGCCGTGGGCTTGGTCATCAGCACCCTTACGGCGCGTGCGCGTGAGCAGGAGATTGCGGCTCGTCGCCGTGAACGGCAAACGGCCGCCCTTTACGAACTGAGCCAGAAGTTAGCCGTGGTGACTGACCTGAATGCGATTGCCCAAACGGCCGTTAACCACATGCAAGAAACCCTGGGCAATCCCGCTGCGCTCTTCTTGCCCGATGAAGAGGCTGAGGGCTTAATGCTCCAGGCCAAAACCGTTGAGTTCAAGCTGGAAAAAGACAGCCTGGCTGTAGCCCGCTGGGTGTTCCGGCACAAACAGGTGGCGGGTCGCTATACCGATACCCTCAGCAGAACAGAAGGTACCTACCTGCCGCTTGTCAGTTCTGGGCAGGGGATTGGCGTGTTGGCTGTAGAATTTACTCAGAGCGAAACGCCGCTCACTGGTGAGCAAAACCGGCTGCTGCTCTCTTACGCCAGCCAGGTGGCATTGGCGCTAGAACGTGCCCGGCTGGCGGAGCGGGCGCGGCAAGCCCATCTGCTCACAGAAACAGAAAAGCTGCAAACCGCCCTGCTCAACGCCATCTCCCACGATCTGCGTACGCCTCTGGCGGCTATCACTGGCGTCCTCAGCAGCCTGCATGATGATGATGCTCTGCTCAGCCAAGCAGCCCGCCACGAGATGGTGAGCACCGGCTGGGAAGAGGCGCGGCGGCTCAACCGACTGGTGGGCAACTTGTTAGACATGACTCGGCTGGAATCGGGCGCACTCAAGGTAGTTTGCCAGCCATCAGACGTGGAAGATTTAGTGGGGGCAACGCTGGCCCAAATGCCTAATCGGGTGAAGGGACGCATGCTACAAATAGAAGTTCCCGCCGGTTTGCCGCTTATCAACATTGATTTTGCCTTGATGGTGCAGGTGCTGGTCAATTTGCTGGACAACGCGATGAAGTATGCACCGCCGGAGGAGGCGATTACAATTCAGGCCAGGCAAGCAGGGGATGAGGTGGTGCTCACAGTAAGGGATCGCGGGCCTGGCTTGCCAGAGGCGGAGCTGGAGCATGTGTTTGATCGTTTCTTTCGCATCAATACCGAAGGCATCAGCGGCACAGGGTTGGGTTTGTCCATTGCAAAGGGAATTGTGGAGGCGCATAACGGCCGTATCTGGGCCGAAAATTGTCAGGCAGAGGGTGCCGCCTTCAGCCTGGCGCTGCCCATCACTCGCCCTGAATAAGCATCATGCATCCATGACCAGACGATACCCTACGCCTGGTTCGGTAAGAATATATTTGGGATTCGTCGGATCAATCTCAATTTTGTGGCGCAAATTGCTCACATGCACCCGCAGTAAATGGGTTTCCGTTTGATAACCAGCCCCGCGCACCTCACGGAGTAACTGCTGGTGTGTCAAAACCCGTCCCGCATATTGCACAAACACTTTCAACAAATCGTATTCAGTAGGGGTTAGCTGAATTTCTTCTCCCCGGCAGATAACCAGCCGCGCAGCCAAATCGACACACAAGTTGCCCACACGAAAAATTGGCTCTGGTTCTTCCTTGCGCGTGTGGCGCATGGCCACGCGCAGTCGGGCGGTGAGTTCCCCCACGCTAAACGGCTTTGTTAAATAATCGTCTGCACCGGCGTCCAGCGCCTCAATTTTGTCACTGTCCTGATTTTGCACAGAGAGAATGATGATTGGCGTATCGGTCCATTCACGAACCCGACGCGTGACCTCAATGCCGCTTATGCCTGGCAGACCCAAATCCAGAATAATAAGGTCTGGCTGTACATTCACGGCCTGAATAAGCCCATCTTCCCCTGAGCTGGCTTCATGAACGTCGTAGCCATGTGCATCCAGCGAAGTGCGCAGAAAGCGGCGAATGGCGTTTTCATCATCAATAATTAGGACTTTGGTTTTTTCTTGCATCTTGTGAGTATAAGCCTTTCCTCAATAGCCACGCCAGCCTGAGGCCTCATCATCTTGCCACCATTCATCGCCGCTAGCATGTAAATTTGCCTGATACCAGAGCCATACAGCGGCAAAAACCATCCCCAAGACAAGGAGCAACACCGTAATCAAGACCGTTGAAAGCTGAAAAACAATGCCTAGTGCCAGCGTGGCCAGCATCGCGCCGCCAATGAGGAACAGAAGCCAGCGCCGTTTGCGATTAGTTGACTTTTTCATGCTGTTTGGTCCCTTAATGAGCAAAATCCGATGGATGAATTTCCCACCTTTAAGTCATCAATGATTGATTGCTACGACTATTTTAGCAGCAATCTGGTCAGGGATGTCAAAAGATGCGCTCAATTGTTGTCAAGAAACCAATAAGATGGCTAAACTCGCCCGGACTGAATCGCGTACATGGTTAACTGTTGTTATAATTTGGGCACTCGCGTTTTGCAAAAATTATCAAAGATAAGGATGTGCCATGCTGGCAAAAGTATTTAGTTGTGCCATTGTTGGGTTGGAAGCTGAAATCGTTGAAGTAGAAGTTGACATTATTCGTGGCCAGCCTGCTTTCAATCTGGTGGGTTTGCCAGATGCGGCCGTTCGCGAAAGTCGTGATCGGGTACATAGCGCCATCAAAAATAGCGGCTTCACCTTCCCCGCCGGTAAACGAATCACCGTCAATCTAGCCCCAGCTGATTTGCGCAAAGAAGGTCCCGCGTATGATCTGCCCATTGCCGTGGGGGTTTTGGCCGCTTCCCAACAAATCTGGGCCGAGAAGCTGGTAGATGCATTTTTTCTGGGGGAGCTTTCACTGGATGGCACTGCCCGCCACACCAAAGGTATTTTGCCCATGACTGCACTAGCTCGCGAGCAAGGCTTTAGCCGTGTCTTTGTCCCTGCGGAGGATGCTGGTGAAGCGGCCTTGCTGCCGGATGTGGAAGTCTTCGCCGTTCGTAATCTGGCTGAACTGGTGGGCCATCTTACCGGGCTAAAGTCGCTTTCGCCTTACTCAGTTGATCTAGAAGAACAGTTTCGCCAGGATCCAACATACGCCGCCGATTTTGCAGACATCATGGGTCAAGAGCATGTTAAGAGAGCCATGGAAGTGGCGGCGGCTGGCTCACACAATTTGCTTCTTTCAGGGCCGCCTGGTGCAGGTAAGACATTACTGGCTAAGTCGATGCCTAGTATTTTGCCGCGTATGTCGGTAGATGAGGCGCTGGAGGTGACCAAGATTTACAGTGTGGCTGGTTTGTTACCGCCCGATACGCCGTTGGTCAGAAATCGGCCGTTTCGGGCGCCGCACCATACCATTAGTTATGCTGGCATGGTTGGTGGTGGTGCCTGGCCTCGCCCTGGCGAAATAAGCCTTTCGCATAGGGGTGTGCTTTTTTTAGATGAATTGCCTGAATTTGGCCAAAATTTAATCGAAGTGCTGCGCCAACCACTGGAAGGCATTCCCCGTGAAGTGTCCATTTCGCGGGCGTCGGGCACGGTAACATACCCAGCAAACTTTATGCTGGTTGCGGCCCAAAATCCCTGCCCTTGTGGCTACTTTGGTGACCCCACTCACGCCTGTAGTTGTTCTAACTCAATGATCACTCGTTACCAAAAACGCATCTCTGGCCCCATGATGGATCGGATTGATTTGCATGTGGAAGTACCTCGGGTGGAATATGAAAAACTGACCAGTGGGAAGCGTGGTGAAACATCTGCACTCATTCAAGAACGGGTGGAATGCGCCCGAGAAATTCAGGTTGAGCGATTCAAAAACCACAATCTGTACGCCAATGCCGATATGGGGCCAAGCGAAGTACGGGAGCTGTGTCATTTGGATGAGACGGGCAATCGGCTCATGAAAAGCGCTATGGCTCAAATGAACCTGAGTGCCAGAGCATTTCATCGCATTTTGAAGGTAGCCCGCACCATCGCTGATTTAGCCGGGGAAGCAGCCATTCAGCCAGCTCATTTAGCAGAAGCATTACAGTATCGTCCTAAACAAGTGTGAATAAGGAAAAAAAGGAGGGTGGTGCCACTTGAAATGAATTTCAAATATGTGGCACCACAGTTTAAGGGGGGAAGAAGTAAAATAGGAAGAGTAATTTAAAAATAGTACCGTATTCTTACGGCCTCTATTAAGGTATAAGTCTAAGACAATTAGGCTGGCTTAACCTTACGTTGATATTCATGCCAAGCCGTATTAAAAGCCTCGATAACCGCAGGCGATGCGTTCTTATCTACCAACCATGTGGCCCAAATCATGTGCCCGTTGGCTTTTTTACGGGTAGCTTTTGGCTCCTCGAACTGGCTCATCGTATGGGCAAAATCCCCAATAACATCTTTCCGTTCGGTTTGTGTTTTTAGCCATTGGTAGAAGGAGAAGGATTCCATAGCAGCAATTAACCTCGCTTGTGTGTTTCTTGGCGTCACATAGCGTAACGCACGACCGTTTACAATGGCTCCCTGGAGTGTCTGCACATTTGTTCAGAACTGATGACATAATATCAATCTACACTTAAGATTGTAATTAAGAACTGGTGAAATTGGCATATGAGGTCATGGTACTTTTGGCCTATTTTAGCAGGCTAAACATCGTTTTTTGGGTTTAATTGGATGAGGTAGCCTAAAGTAGTGGATTGTGCTTGCGAATAAGATCACACTGGTATACGCTTGTCACTACTTTTAAGTGTAATCTACGAGAACATTTTTACATTACCCTTGGCAAAAAGAATTAAGAGATCCATGGCAAAAGATCAGGCAAAATACGAAAAGGCAATTAAGGTAGGTTTGGCTTATAACAAGGCCAAACGCTGGAAAGATGCATTTACGGCTTTCCGCATAGCAATTGGCGAGTTTCCGCATGATGCAGCCGCTTATGCTGGTTTAGGCGAGTCTTGCTTGGGGCTGAAGCAGCTAGATCGCGCGCTAGATTGTTTTAAGCTGGCGGCACGGTATTCCAAGGGGGATATGCGCTACTTGCGCAGCGTGGCTGATATTCAGGAGCGGCAGGGACAGTTAGCAGAAGCGGCCCGGACCTATTTGGCGATTGGCGAGATTTTACTGAAGCAGCGGCAGTTAGAAGAGGCCATTGGCAACTGGGAACGCTCTATTCGTCTGGATTCAAGCTTGTTAGGGTCGCATAAACGGTTGGCGATGGTGTTTCAGCGGTTGGGCCGGACACGAGATGCGGTACGGGAATATCTGGCTATTGCCCGAATTTTGCAGATGCGAGGCGAGAACAACAAAGCGCTGCAAATGTGCCAGGCGGCTTTGCGTCTGGACCCCGGAAATGATGATGTATTAACGGCCGTTGCGCTTATTCGTCATGGTGAGTCGGCATTTGAGGAACCTGAGGTTGAGCCAGAACCAGAGGTGGCAACAGGCTTGTCGGCCGAAGAGCAGGCAGAAGCAGATAGCCTGACGGAAACGGTACGCCAGATGGCGGCCATTTTTGAAGCAGAACGCAATGACCAGGTTGTTGCTGAACGGGAAGAAGTCTCTGATCCTATTGAGAAGGCCAAACGGCTGGCGCAAGAGGAACTGGCGGCGGAGCTGTTCCGTGATGAAGAGGAGACGGCTGACGGAGCGGATAGCTTGAGTAAGCTGGAGCGGGACGCTCTGTTAGGCCAGGCGATGGATTTTGAAACGCGTGGCCACATTGATGATGCCATTGGCTGCTATCAGCGGGCGATAAAAGGTGGGTTAAAGTTGCCTGCTGCCTATTTTTTGCTAGGTCTGCTTTATGTGACGACTCAGCAACGTTCTGAGGCAGAAAAAATGCTGAATTTGGCGGCACAAAATCCAGCATACCTACAAGCTAGCCAACAGGTTTTAAATGATTAGTGCCCATTCGCAAATAAGTTATGGAATTAGCGAATGGGCTTAAAGTAACCATTTGGTTCGGAATCGCTAAGCTAAATCCGAACGGTTACTTAGAAGATTTTCCCCAATTTAAAGAATCGAGAAATTTACTATGCCAAAACCAAGAAAGTTCCGCATCAGTGATGAAGCGGTGTTTGAGACCATTATTCAACTGTGTGCCGCCGCATGGCCGGACGAAACGGTGCGGGCCGAGGAGATTGCCATGACGCTGCATGAGGCGGAATGGCAGGCGTTGACCGGGCGCGTTCGCCTGGCGGTAAAGCAGCTGGCAGAAGCTGGGCATGTGCAAATTTTGCGCAAAGGGAAACCTGTGGCCCCAGATGATTTTAAGGGTGTTTACCGTGTCCGTTTGTCAGATTCGTTTTGGCATGATTCGCCTGACGAGCTGGCTAAACCAGCTGAATAACTCCCCAACGGCCGTTCACCAACCAATCTTCCTCTAAATTTAACGCTTCCAACCGACTTTGCTCGATGCCTGCCAGCACCTCAGACTTGCAGGTGCGCAAGAAGAGGATGGGTGCAGACAAGTAGCTGACAATGTCGCGGAGAGGCGTGGTATGTGGCCAGGGTGCATCGCCTAATGCCCGGCGGTAATTGGCGTCACCCTTGCTGATGATGAGGTCGCTGGCGGCCAGCTGTTGGCGCAGAGTTGCGGGTAGCTGCCACAGTGGCCGAGGGGAGGTCCAAAAAGGATGACTGAGCAGGCGTAAACGGCCGTTTACCAAATAAGTCGTCAATCGTTCCCCTGCGCCTGGCAAGGCTGGCCTGGCCTGCTGGCGTAAATAAGCGACGGTGGCTTCCACATCCAAAATGGTGGCGTCGGAGACGAAGGTGGGGTGCAGTTTGAGATGGAACCGAATTGTGGCGGCTTGATCAACCGACAATAAATAATCGGCCAAACATAAATCCCCCATCAATTCAAACCCGGCGTTGTCGATAATGAAGTCAATTTGATTGACTGGATTTTGCAATAAATGGCAAACGGCCGTTTCATCATCCACCAACAAATGAGCCAATTGATCAGCCGACTTGGCATGGTTCGGCATGGCCGCATCTCCCGCTGCCCACATGCTCATGTCTGCCTGGTTGCCCCACAAATCAGCCAGCAGCAGCTGGCGGAAGTGCGCTGCCTGCCAACCCTCAGCAATCATCTGGTTGAGCTGCGTGATGAGCGCGTCTGTTTGTTCCAGGGTGGCTGTTAAACTTTGCTGCTTTTGTTGGGCGAACGGATCAATCCCGCTGCGAAAGTAATCCACGGCGGCTGCGATGCGACGATAGATGTAGGTTTCGTTGAAGAACCAGGGCGCTTCCAAATATGTTTGGCCGAGGTGCAGTTTGATGGCCGCTTGCCATTCGGTGAGGTCAGGAGCCAGATGGTCTGGCAACGGCCGTATTTTTCCTTCAGGAATTTCGTTAAGGAGGGTGGTGATTTGGGTAACGGCCGTTTCGGACAGCTCGTTTTCCGTCAGGATGCGCTGCACAATGCCCGGCAGTCGTTGGCCCATTGTCTTGCGCGTGAATGCCGTATCTTTGCCCCGCAGCGGTGGCGGGACGGGCAGTTTGGGTGCATTCATGATCTAGCTAACTTTGTAAGCGACCAGCAAGCCATCCCGGATGGGCAGCAGGGAACTGATCCAGTTTGGACTGGTGGTGAGCATGTCGGTCGTCTGGCGGATTGCTTGGGTGGCTTCGCTTTGGTCTGATTGGTCCCAGACACGGCCGCCCCACACCATGTTGTCGATGATGAGCACACCACCTGGACGCAGCTTCTGTTCAATCACCGCCAGCGAGGTGGGGTAAGCTGGTTTATCAATATCATTGAAGATAAGATCAAAGGGGCCATCGGCCTGTTGCAGTGCCTGGACAGCTTCGCTGACGTGAAAGGTGACAAGGTCGCTGTAGCCCAGGGTTTGCAAATGATCTTGGGCCATTTGGGATAGTTCCTCATCCCAAACCACATGATGCACCTCACCACCGCCGTTTTCATGCACAGCACGGGCAAACCAGGCAGTAGAGTAGCCATAGCCAGAGCCCAGCTCAAAAATTCGCTTTGCTTGAATCATTCGGGCGATTTGGTAACATGCCTGCCCGGAAGCTGGCCCGATGATGGGGAAACCATGTTTGTCGGCGTAGGCTTCCATTTTTTGCAGTTCAGACGGCCGTTCCGGTACTAGTTCATCCAAATACCGTTCTAAACTTGCTTTGTAATTGTTAAACGTCAAAAGGTGTCTCCTTCCTGCATAAACTCCAGCCGGTTGCCAAATGGATCATTGACATAAAATCGGCGCACGACCGTGCCGGAATCATCTTCTGTGATGGGAATACCTGCTGCTTGTAGATGGTCCCTCGCAGCATCCAAATCGGCCACGCGCAGGCCGGGATGGGCTTTTGTGGCGGGCACAAAGTCTGCCTGGATGCCCAGATGGAGTTCCAGGCCAGCCCCGGCAAACCAGCAACCTCCCTTGGCTTTGAGTTGGGTCGGCTTTTCTATTTCGCGGAGGTTGAGGATACGGCCGTAAAATTCCCGCGCCTTTTCTTCTCCCCCCGGCGGCATTGCCAACTGCACATGATCTAATCGTGTAATTTTCATAGATGTGTCAACCATCATTCTGAGTGAAACGAAGAATCTCTCTGAATTTTACCTATTTGAACCTTAGCGTACGGCAAAATCTGTGCTGGGCAACGGCCGTAGGGATGCTTCACAGCCTGCCCTGAGCGAAGTCGAATGGGTTCAGCATGACAAGAATGGGTAGCTCACAAAAATCTGCGTTCATCTGCGAAATCTGCGGATAAATCCCCCTTAATCGCGGGTGAGCTTGCGGTAGGTGATGCGGTGCGGCCGGTCAGCTTTATCGCCCAGTCGCTGGCGGCGATCTTCCTCGTACTCGCTGTAGTTGCCGATGTGCCAATGGGCCTGGCTCTCACCTTCAAAGGCCAAAATATGTGTGGCTACCCGGTCCAAAAACCAGCGGTCATGCGAAATAATGACGGCCGATCCGGCAAAACTTTCCAGCCCCAGCTCCAGCGCCCGCAGCGTGTTCACGTCCAAATCATTGGTTGGTTCATCCAGCAGCAGCAAGTTACAGCCCGATTTAAGCAGTTTGGCCAGATGCACCCGGTTGCGCTCGCCACCGGAAAGGGCACCAACCTTCTTTTGCTGGTCGCTGCCCGCAAAGTTGAAGCGCGAAACGTAGGCGCGGGAATTGACCCGGCGCGGCCCCAGTTGCAGGGTGTCCTCGCCCTCGGAGATTTCTTGCCAGACCGTTTTGTCTGGGTCGAGATCGTCGCGGCTTTGGTCCACGTAGGCCAACTGCACGGTATCGCCCACGCGGAAGGTCCCGCCGTCCGGCTGCTCCTCGCCCACAATCATGCGGAACAGGGTGGTTTTACCGGCCCCATTTGGCCCGATAATGCCCACGATGGCCCCTGGCGGAATGTCAAACGAGAGATCATCGTACAGCAGTGTATTGCCGTAGCCTTTGTTAACGCCTTTGGCTTCAATGACAATGTCGCCCAGGCGCGGCCCCGGTGGAATATAAATCTCGCGCTCTTCGTTGGCCCGATCCTGTTCACTGGAGAGGAGTTCGCTGTAGCGATTGATGCGGGCTTTGGCTTTGGTTTGCCGTCCCTTGGGCGACATATTGATCCATTCCAGTTCGCGCTGGAGGGTCTTTTGCCGGGCGGATTCAGCCTTTTCTTCCTGGGCCAGACGCTCCTGTTTTTGGGACAGCCAGGAGGAGTAGTTGCCTTTCCAGGGGATGCCGTAGCCGCGATCCAGCTCTAAAATCCAACCGGCTACATTGTCCAAAAAGTAGCGGTCGTGGGTGACGGCAATAACGGTGCCGGGATACTGCTTGAGATGTTTTTCCAACCAGGCCACCGATTCGGCGTCGAGGTGGTTGGTGGGTTCGTCCAGCAGCAGGATGTCTGGCTGCTGGAGCAGCAGGCGGCACAGGGCCACACGCCGCCGCTCGCCGCCAGATAATACGGAAACGGCCGTATCCCCCGGGGGCGTGCGCAAAGCATCCATGGCCAATTCCAGGCGGCTGTCCAGGTTCCAGGCGTCCATATGGTCCAGCTTGTCTTGCAGCGCCCCTTGCTTTTCGATGAGGTCGTTCATCTCATCATCGGTCATCGGTTCGCCAAACTTCAGGTTAATTTCGTCGAATTCGCGTAGGGCGTCCACGACTTCTTGCGCACCTTCTTCAACGATGTCGCGCACGGTTTTGCTGTCGTCGAGTTGCGGTTCTTGCTCCAGGTAGCCGATGGTGTAGCCGGGAGAAATCGCGATTTCCCCTACAAATTCTGTATCCACCCCGGCCATAATGCGCAGCAGGGTACTTTTGCCCGCGCCGTTCAACCCCAGGACGCCAATTTTGGCCCCGTAAAAGTAGGAGAGGGAAATGTCGCGCAGGATTTGTTTATTGGGCGGCACAACTTTGCCCACACCCATCATAGAATAAATTACTTTTTTATCGTCGGTGGTCATTGAACACACTCACTTTTGTTTTACAGTTTGGATATGGGGGATTATACAACGGCCGTTCTGCTTGCGCTTTTTTATGACGAAGAAACATAAGAAACGAAGGAACGAAGAAAAACTTTGTTCCTTCGTTCCTTTGTATTAAGTTTTGATCTAACCAAGTTATTTGCCCAGGCGGGCCAGTTCGTCTTCGACGACGGATTGATCCAGCTTTTTGAAGAGGGGTTGCGGTTTGGGCAGGGTAAGGCCGACCGGGATTTCTGTACGGCTCCATTGCCCAACGGCCGTTTCCCCGTCATAGGTTAAAGCGATGTGGCTGCGGCTGCTTTCAGCGTATTCTTTTACCACCTGCTGGCCAAAAAGATTGCCTTCCTCGCCCAACAGTCCGTGTAGGGTCTGGCTGGTGAAGGGCAGAATAGGCGCCCACAGCATCTTCAGGCCGCTGATGGCCTGGATGGCGGTGTACAGCGAGCGCGCCGTCGCTTGCAGATCGGTTTTGGCTGTGGTCCAGGGGCTGGTGTCTTCCAGATACTGATTTACCAGACTGGATAGCCGCAAATTTTCCTGCACCACGGCGCGGAATTTACAGGCGTCGTACAGGCCAGCCACCGTGTCGAAGGCAGCATCAACAGCCGCCAACAGGTTACGATCCTTGTCGGTGAGTTCACCCGGATCGGGCACTTCGCCCTTAAAATAGCGTTTGGTCATGTTTAGCACGCGGTTGACCAGGTTGCCCCAGTTGCCTACCAGCTCGGAGTTGTTGCGGTCTACGTAGCCTTGCCAGCTCCAATCACTGTCACGGGTTTCGGGCATAACGGCCGTTAAATAATAACGCAGCGGGTCCGGGTCATGTCGGTCTAAGGCATCCAGCATCCAGACACCCCAGTTGCGGCTACCGCTGATCTTTTTCCCTTCCATGTTCATAAATTCATTGGCAGGCACGTCATAGGGTAGATTGAGCTGCGCCTGGGGATCTTCATCATACAAGCCTTTGGCCCCAAACAGCTGGGCGGGCCAGAAGATGGTATGGAAAGGAATATTGTCCTTGCCGATGAAATACACCGTGCGCGCCTTGGGATTTTGCCACCACTGTTTCCAGGCGTCTGGGTCACCATTGTTTTTAGCCCACTCAATGGAGGCCGAGAGGTAGCCAATAACGGCCTCAAACCAGACATAGAGCACTTTGTGTTCGTAGCTTTCTACGGGTACGGGGATGCCCCAATCCATGTCACGGGTCACAGCGCGGCCAATCAACCCCTGATCGACAAAGTTACGGGCAAAGTTGATGACCTGGGGCCGCCAAAAATCTTTATCCTGGCGCATCCAGGCTTGTAGGCCATCTTCAGCAATGGCCGGTAAGTCGATGAAAAAATGCTCTGTGTCGCGCAGCTCCAGGGCAGAATCGTCCATCTTGCTGCGCGGGTTGAGTAGTTCGGCGGCGCTTTCAAACAGCGTGTTGCAATTGTCGCATTGGTCACCACGAGCGGGATGATAGCCACATTTGGGGCAAGTGCCTTCTACGTAGCGATCTGGCAGGAATTTATTAGCCGAGGGCGAATACATCTGCTTGGTAACCTTCGTGTACATGTATTCGTTTTTTAGCAGGCTCAGGAACATATCTTGCGATACCTGAAAATGATTTTCGGTATCGGTGTGGGTGAAAAGATCGTAGGTAAGACCCATTTTTTGGAACAGGTCCAGGAAACGGCCGTGATAGTAATCAAACACTTCCGCAATGGATTTCCCCATCTCTTCGGCCTTAACCGTCACCGGGGTGCCGTGGCTGTCGGAGCCAGACACCATGAGCACGTGGTTGCCACGCAAGCGATGATAGCGGGCGTAAATGTCGGCTGGGAGGTAAGAACCAGTCACGTTGCCCTGATGAATATCGGCGTTGGCATACGGCCAGGCCACACTAACAAGAATATATTCTTTATCCATATTTATTCGTCTTCTTCTTCGTAATCGTCATCTTCGTCTTCTGCGTCTTCTTCCTCTTCCGCTACTTCAGTCAGCGCTTCGGCCAGCAGTTCAAAGTCGTCTTCGTTGATGGGATAGAACTCTTCTGCTTCCAGGCGCAGCCGCTTGAAGCGAGGCTGGCTTTCAAGATCAACCGAGTCAATATCGGCACCTTTGTCTAGCTTGCTAGAGAAGGCGTCGATGTCAATTGGGAAGAATTCGGCCGTTTCTACCGGAACGGTGAAAAAGAATTCTTTGGGGTTGGCTGTTTTGCTGTCTCCGGTGATAGTCGCGACAGCAAAGAATGTTTGTGTTTCCAGCGCATAAAAAATAAGACGATCACCTGATTGCAGCTTGATGTCATTGTCGGCTGGCGGAGCCATGACAATACGTTCTGGCCAACCAGGAAAGTTCATCTCATCTATAGCGGGGACGCTGATGACTTTGATGTAATGATTGGCAGCGGCAACGGCAGACCGCCGGGCGGCACGGGCGTTGCGGCTGGCCGCTTTGGCCTCATATTCTGCGGCAATGTTTTCCCAAATGCGTGCTTGTAGTTCTATTTTCAACTCAGCTTCTGAGCCGTCTTCGGTGAAGCGTACACGCATTTTGGGTGGGTTGATTTCTAAAACGGTATATTCACCTTTGCGGTTGGCATAAGTGCCATTCACCTCAAACATGCTTCAACCTCCCATTCTGGTTCAGTGCCAAACTTGTGTGGCGTGTCTTTAGTGCCCATTCGCAAATAAAATATGAAATTGGCGAATGGGCTTAAAGTAGCCGTTCAGTTCCATATCGCTATGTTAATTCTGAACGGCTACTTAGATATTGGTTTTTTGCAGAGAAGGGTGCCAAATATTTATAGACAAAGTAAACCCCTTTTGCAATTTGGGCGCATAGTATCGTTTTCGATCACTCTTGGCAAGTCTTTTGCGTAATTTTTAGGGCAAAGGTCAGGGGAGATCGGTAAAGTGGGTGCCATTCCACTGGGTGAGGAGACGGCCGTTTACTCCTTCACACCCATCGCGCACAATTTCTGGCAGACCGTCTTCGTTGGCATCCATGATGCCCAGGCTGCCATGACAGGTTTGGGGCAGGGGGAGCAAGCTGACGGCACCCTCGTGGGTGGCGACGACAAAACTTTGGCCGCTGACATCATCGTGCAGGACGGTGTCGGGCAGGTTGTCCTGTGTGAGATCGCCCGTAGCGGTGATCTCGGGACGGATAATGGATTGGCTGCGGTTGGAAAGCGGCTGGTAATACAGCAAGGTGTGCTGGCCGGTTTCGTCTGATGTGATGATGGTGAGGTCAGTGAGGTGTGGATTTTGGGTGGTGCTGCTGCGCAGCAGCAATAAGTCGTCCTGGCCATCGCCGGTGAGATCGAGCCACTGCCAGCGGGCGGTGCGCGGTGTTGATTGGTTGAGCCAACGGCCGTGCATATCTGGCAGGGCAGCGGAACCGCGCAAATTCATCTGGTCTAGCAAATCAGCGATATCGCCCTTGGCGTAAATAGGTGGGGAGACGTTGGTGGGGCGGACGGCCGTTTCTAAACCAAGGTCTGCATTAGCCTCTTCCGGTTCGGTAAAGCGCACCCGGCTGGCGTCGGCCACAACAGGCTGGTTGCAGCCAAACTGCAAAGCCAACCCCTGCGCCTCGCTCTGGATGCCGATGGTGGCACTGCTGCCGTTGTTGCCTTCCAGCATGGTGACATCTTCGTACAAAAAGAGAATGTCTTGGCTACCTTCAAAAAGCTGCACAGCAAAGGTTACCCGGTCATCTGGTTCGCCAAAGCGGGGCACGTCATCCCATTCCAGCACTAAGATGCGGTCTGGTGCTTCACCCACCACGTCGTATTCCAAAAAGCCAAACGAGGTCAGGTCCAGATCGTCCCAAAATGGGGCAATCATATCGCCCATGCCCACAACGGGTCCTTCATTCAGGCAACTGTTGCCGAAGTAGGCATTGCTGTTGCCCAATTGCAGGTTGCCATTGCTGCTGGCCTGGATTTGGGTATAGATGGTGCCGTAAAAGGTGAAGGGAAAGGGGAGTTCAAGGGTCGTGACGCCATCGTCACTGTAGAGTCGGGTGTCGGTGGTAGCGTCGATGTAGGCGAAGGCGGTGCCGCTGTCGCAGGTGTAGCCGTACAAATCAGGCCCAGGGCAAAGGGCCACGGCCGTTCCATAGGCTGCCTGTGTGTCTCGCCGCAATACGAAGAACAGAATGATAACGGCCGTTATCAACAGCAGAAACCAGGGCCACAATCGACGAAAAACACGCATGAGCAAAGTGTAGCGCAGCCTAGATGGGCTGACAAGCGATGTTCATTCTGACCGTGGCTGGCAGGCGTACAGGGCCGTTACTAACTCGTTGATAGCAATGGGCTTGCTAATATAGTCATCCATCCCGAGTGAGAGGTAACGTTCTCGGTCTCCTTTTAGCGCGTATGCCGTCATGGCGATAACGGTGGGGCATTTTGTTTGGGGACATTGTTCATGAATGAGCTGAGTGGTGGCCACGCCATCAAGGTTAGGCATTTGGATATCCATGAGCACAACGTCGTACGGCCGTTGCTTCAGTGTCTGCAGCACTTCCTGGCCATCGCCGACAATATCGGCCCGATACCCCAGCCGCTCTAGCATGTGCTGCAACACAATCTGATTGTTTTGGTTATCTTCGGCAACCAAAATGTGCAGGGGATGTTTAAGCCCCATCATTTTGTCGAATTGACTTGGTTCTGTTTCAGGTAAATCAACCAGTTGGCTTTCTTCACCAAAGGCTTGTAAGAGCGCATCGTAGAGAGTAGCGGGATGGATGGGCTTTTTCAGGTAGGCGATGATGTGGAAGGTTTTGGGGAGAGACGGCCGTTTAAGCAAGGTAGACGTCAAAATCAGGGGAATCTGAGCAAAACTGGGTACCTGTTCCATCGTTTCAGATAAAACTGCACCGCTGATCATAGGTGCTTGCAGATCTAGAATAAGCGCATCGGCTTTATGGGTTTTTAACCATTGGTTGGCTTCTGACCCTGTGGCAAAAGGGTACGCATGGATATGCCAATAGGCCAATTGGTCCCGCAATATTTTGCGAGACGTGTCATTATCGTCAATCACTGCAACGGTTTTACCTTGTAACAAAGGTTGATCCGAAGAAAGATGCGGTTGCCCTGGGCCAGTTTCGGCTTGTAACTGGATAGTAAAGAAGAAATTTGAGCCAATCTTTTCTTGGCTTTCAACCCACATCGTGCCCCCCATCAATTCTGCCAATCGCTTGCTAATGACCAGCCCTAAGCCGGTTCCTCCATACAAGCGCGCTGTGGAGACGTCTGCCTGGGTGAATGATTCAAACAGGCTGGGGATTCGATCTTGGGGAATGCCAACGCCGGTGTCTCGCACGGAAAAATGGAGAAAGTGTTTACCTGGCTCACTTTCTTGGCTTGTGACAAAAATAGCC
The DNA here is from genome assembly GCA_050292445.1 of Promineifilaceae bacterium (SeqCode). Classification (GTDB taxonomy): domain Bacteria; phylum Chloroflexota; class Anaerolineae; order Promineifilales; family Promineifilaceae; genus Leptofilum. The sequence goes on from JBNKLQ010000033.1 coordinate 24,448, forward strand.
ACTTCCCCAGCCAGTGTAAATTTAATGGCATTATTGACCAAGTTTACCAGAATTTGGCGCAAGCGTGACGCATCGCCGCGAAACATAGCTGGTAGTGCCGGATCAACCTGATAAAGTAGCTCAATGCCTTTTTCGGCTGCAATGGAAGTAAACAGTTCTAATGCATCATGCAAACAGGCCCGCAAATAAAATGGCTGATCTTCCAAAACCAATTTACCGGCTTCAATCTTAGAAAAGTCCAGGATATCGTTGATAATGTTTAACAGGCTGTTGCTGCCGCTGCGGATGGTTTCGGCGAATTCCTGCTGCTCGGCGGTCAGATCTGTATCCAGCATGAGGCTGGCCATGCCGATGACAGCATTGAGTGGCGTGCGGATTTCGTGGCTCATGTTGGCCAGAAATTCGCTTTTGGCTCGATTGGCGGCTTCGGCTACCTCTTTTGCTGCTTTTAATTCGGCCGTTTGTATTTGCACTTCTTCTTCCAGCTTTGCTTGAAACGTTTCTAATTCGCGATTCTGCTGCGAAAATTCTTCGCTGTAGGCACGGCTTATCTGGGCGGTACGCATAAAGTTAAAGCGGACGAGGCTAAAGAGAAGTGTGGTAATGGCAAAGACGAAACCTTGTGTCATTAGCCAGATGAGCGTTGCGGATTGTTGCAAAAATGGCAGGCTATTTAGCTCAGGACTCTTCAGCCAAAGGTTGAAAAGCCCTACCAATATACTCGCAATAACCATGACAAACCCATGACGATTGTCGAACAGCAGCATAGTCATCAGGGTAAGTAGATAATAAACGTTAAAGATAGGGGTATCGGCACTGCCTAAAACAAAAATCAGAATCGTGTTTAAAAGCCAATGAAAAGTAACAAAACTATAGCTGGCGGCACGAACCTTGTTGAAATTTAAGAGAATCAGAACAATGAGATAGATAAAGCTGGAGAGAAAGATGCTTTGCAGTGCATAAGGAAATAGTGGAAATCTATAGAAAAGCAACCCCATTGTGATGGAAATGAAAAATCCCACCCAGGTAACGATAGATAGTAATGCCTTGGTGTTTTGTGGCTCCATTGAATGGAACCAAGTTTGAAATAGCTGTTTAAGCTCAGTGATCATTTGGAATCATTAAGAAGATGGGGTCTAAACAAACTCGTTATGACTTGGTAAAATTGAGTGATGGCATCCGCAGGGCAACGGTTATGAATCTGGCACAGAATTCATTGTACGGCCGATTTGAAACAAGGTTACCAGCAAAACCAGCAAACTAACTATTTGCCAGACGTGGTAGCCGTCGCCTAAAACCCACGCATTGTCACGATAGGCATCAACAAAGAGGCGACCTGCGCTGTAAACGGCCGTTGTCAATAAAAACGGCCGTGCCACAACGTACACTCCTTTTTGACTAACCCGCCACCAGGTTAGCAGCGCCAGTCCGCCAACCAACAGCTCGTACAGCTGTACCGGGTGACGCCGTACGCCAAATGGCGCAACGCCCCAGGGAACGGCCGTTAACGAACCATAGCCCGGGCCACCAACAAAATCGGCTAGGCTGACGACCATCAAACCCAGAACAAGCCCCGGCGCCAGCGCATCTAGGGTGGGCAGCAGGGACAGCCGTTTGGCCCGCGCATAGAAAAATGCGCCAACCAGACCCAGCAGCACCCCACCCCACACGTTATAGCCCGTGTTGAGCGGCCAGATGATGTTGAGTGGATTCTGGCTAAAGGCAGACCAATATTGGGCTACAAACGTTAGCCGTGCGCCGATAAATCCGGTAAAGACGGCCGTTGCCGCCACCCCAAAGATAAATTCCCGGTTTTGTCCGATACGGTCGGCCGTTCGTTCAACCAACGAGAGACACAGCCAGGTGCCGATGAGAATGACCAGACCTGCTGTTGGAAAAGCCAGGCGGCCAATACTTACTGTAGGAAACATAAATAATCGTTAATAATGAATTGTGAACGGTTAATTGTTAATGATTGTTTGTTGTTCGTATCTCACCCCATTTTTCACTTTTTACTGGCTATTGGCTTCAGCCAACATGCTTTCCACGCGCCGTTGCAAAACGGCTTCACTCAAGATGCCAATTACCACTTCCCGGACAATGCCATTTTGGTCTATAAAAACGGTGGTGGGCAAGCTGTTGACCTCATAAGTGAGGTTCACCCGGTTATCTGGGTCTATCAGCAGCGGATAGGTGACATTGTACTCGTTGCCAAAATCGGTGATAGTTGAGAGATCTTCACCCTGATTGATGCCAATGAAAGCGGCACGGCCGTTGTATTTTACGCTTGCTTGTTGCAGGTTAGGCATTTCGACCCGACACGGCCCACACCAGCTGGCCCAAAAGTTAAGCACCACCGGCTTTCCTGAGGTGCCAGCTTCATCCACAATTTTAGACAGAGTGATGGTTTGGCCAACGGCCGTTTGCAAAGAGAAGTCGGGGGCTAGATGTCCCACAATTGGGGCTTCGGTAAGTGTGATAGAACCATTGGCCTGGGTTGCTGGCTCGCGTGACACCACGATCCAGGCTGTACCCAGCAGCGCCGCCAGCAGTGTCAAGATGGTCCATTCAAGTCTCGTCTTCAACATGGCCTCATTTTACCACGATTGCCTAGGAGGGTTCACACATGAGATTTAGTAAACTCCGCGTTCTTTGCAGCTCTGCGGTTTATTCTCTTCCTGCCCATTAAGCGGCAAATAGTGCCTTTGCAAATTGTATAACTTCTTCCGCCAGGCGGATGCGGTCGGCTTCATTATGCATCATGGTGTCCAGACAGCGCGTTTCGATAGCTAAATCATCGCATTGACCTGCATCTAGCACATCATAAACAAAGCCGTCGATCAGTTCATCGTAATAGTCGGCAATAGCCCGGCTGGTCAGGGGCAGTCCCAGTTCTTGCATCATTTTGGCAGCAGGTCCCTTCACCGCTTGCCCACCCACAATTGGGCTAACGGCAATGACCGCCTGGGGTAAATCCATCATCAAGGCCCGAATGGGGTACACGTTGAGGATGGGATCGATGCTGACAAACGGGTTGGATGGGGCGATGAGGACGAGATCTGCCGTTTCAAACGCCCGAATCACGGCGCGGGTCGCCCGTATATCTTCTGGCAAGACGACTTTTCTAACCGGAGGCTGCCACTTTTCTTGCACAAACCAGGTTTGGAATGGGTAAAGTGTATCGTCGCTTTGGATCTGGGTGGGGCCAGGCTGGTTGCTCATGGGCAAGACGGTGACGTTGATGCCCAGTTGGGTGCAGAGATGTTGGGTAACGGCCGTTAACGTTTCTCCCTGTTTCAGCAAATGCGTGCGCGTCAGGTGTGTGGCCAAATCCAGATCGCCCAGACGGAACCAATCCGGCCCGCCTAACGCCGCAACTTCGCTGATAGTGTGCCACGTTTCCCCGGTGCGCCCCCAGCCTGTTTCGTCGTTGGCCACACCTGCCAGCCGGTACATCACCGTGTCCAAATCAGGGCAGATAGTCAGCCCGGCGTGGACAAAATCATCGCCCGTATTAACGATAATCGTGACATCTTCTGCGGGTAAACTGCGGACAATGCCATCGGCTAGCTTGGCACCGCCGACGCCGCCCGCCAGAACGACAACTTTCATTTGGAATCATCCTTTTTGCGGCAAAAAATAAGGGCCGCATTGTATCACATGATACTTTGCAGCCCCTGTAATTTTATTTGTGTTGTGCTGGGTTTAGAAACGGCCGTTTTTCATCACATAGCTGGCGGCGGCTTCCCCCATCACAGCCACACCATCAATCATGGACCGCTCGTCAAAGGTGAACCGGGGATGATGGTGGGGGAAGTTAATCCCTGCTTCATCATTACTGGCCCCGATAAAGAAGTAGCAGCCCGGCACCTCGTCCAAAAAGAAGCCCATATCTTCCGAGGCCATCGTGCGTTTGTCTACAATGTTTTCTGCCCCCATCACTTTGGCAGCAGCGTCGTAGACAACGGCGGTTGGCTCCGGCGCATTTACCACGGCCTGAACGATGGCGATTGTTTCCATGGTGGCTGTGCAGTTTAGCGCTTCCGCCATACTGGTAGCCATTTCTAAAATACGGCGATAAATCATTCGGTGCAGATCGTTGTTGTAGCTGCGCACGGTGCCTTTGAGAATAGCCTTGTCGGGAATGACATTAAAAGTAGTGCCTGCCCAAAATTGGCCAATCGACACCACCACGCTGTCTTGTGGATTCACATTACGGCTAACAATGCTTTGTATAGCCGCCACAATGTGTGCCGCCGCTAAAACCGGGTCTATCGCCAAATGTGGTGCTGCCCCGTGCCCGCCCTTGCCTTGTACCGTTAGCGTAAAAACGCTGGACGAGGACATGCAAGGCCCGTTCACCACACGAACTTTGCCATAAGGTTCAGGGGTCCATAAGTGCATTGCCAGAGCGACATCCGGTTTTGGGTTTTCCAGAACACCGTCGGCGATCATGGCGATGGCTCCGCCCAAACCTTCTTCGCCAGGCTGGAACACAAACTTGAGCGTGCCTGCTATATTTTCCTGGTGCTGGGACATGATTTTAGCCAATCCCAGACCCATAGCCGTGTGCCCATCGTGGCCGCAGGCGTGCATCACCCCTTCATTTTTTGAGGCAAACGGCAGACCCGTTTCTTCCTGAATAGGGAGGGCGTCCATATCAAACCGTAGGAGGATGGTTGGCCCAGCCTGGGAACCTTCCAGCAAACCAACAACGCCAGTTTGGCCAACGCCTGCCTGTACTTCAAAACCATATTCATTGAGCCGTTCGGCGACAATGCCTGCGGTTCGGGTTTCTTCAAAGCCTAGTTCGGGATGTTGATGAAAATCACGCCGGGTGGCGACTAATTCATCAAAAATTGCTTCTGCTTCTTGTTTGAAATTTGGAGGATTCATTATCTCACTGCTGTTGAGAATTGTTAATATTCATTTGGAGAACATTATAACGATAAAATCTGACCAAACGAGTCGCCCATGCAAACTCTTTACGGGCTGTTCACAATGGTTTCACTAACCATTTACCCGGATACGGCCGTCTTCATTATATGCCAGCTTGGTACTAGGACGGCCTATTACACAAGTACTATTAATAGGTCTGTTGGTCCCAAGTGGGACTTATGTTTTATGGATTTAGCTGATCGAAGAAGGTGAGGATGGCAACGGCCGTTGCACTAGCAAGTATCAAAAAATTTATACAAAGGAACAAAGACAGAAAGAAACAAAGCTAATGGTCCTTTGTCCCTTTGTTTCTTCGTACCTTCGTCATAAAATCAACTTCAATCAGACCTCACTACACTCAATGCCTCAAACGCAATCAATGTGATACGATCCAGACCTCAACTTGTACGAATAATTCGCAGCAGGCACACTCTCTCAGCGCCTCTGCGTCAAAATTAGGAGTATACCATGTCTGCGACGATGATTTTGCACAATGGCCGTATCCACCCCCTAAATCCTAAACAGCCCACGGCAACGGCCGTTGCCATCCGCGACGGCAAAATTTTGGCCGTAGGCAGCGACGATGAAATCAAACCTTTGCTGGCTGTGGGTGGTGAATTGGTAGATTTAAACGGCCGTTGCCTCACCCCCGGCCTTGTCGATGCCCACGTCCACTTTCAACATTTCGCCCTCAGCCTGCAACGCGTCGATCTACGCGGCACCCAAACCCTCGATGAAGCCCTAAATCGCATCACCCAAAAATTGCCCACTGACCACCGCTTACTGAATACTGATTACTGGCTTCAAGGCCGAGGCTGGCGCGTCAACGACTGGGGCCAAACCGACTTCCCCACTGTCGCCCACCTGGACGCCATTTCCAGCGACATCCCCATCTGCTTGCGCGACCACAGCGGGCACGCCGCCTGGGTTAACAGCCGCGCCCTGCACCTGGCCAACATCGACGCCCAAACGGCCGATCCCCCCGGTGGCCAGATTCAGCGCGATGAAAACGGCCGTCCCACCGGCATTCTCTTTGAAGACGCCATCGATTTGGTCGCGCGCCACATCCCAGAAACGACCACCGACCAGATTGCTGAAGCAATGCGAGAAGCGCAAGAATATTGTTGGCGCGTGGGACTGACCGGGATTCATGATTTTGACGGCCGTGCCTGTTTCATCGCCCTGCAAACGCTGCACCAAAACGGCGCACTGGGGCTACGCGTGGTGAAAAACATACCCGTCTACCGGCTGGAACACGCCATCGGTGCGGGGCTGCGCAGCGGCTTTGGCGACGACTGGCTGCGCATTGGCGGCGTTAAGATTTTTGCCGATGGGGCGCTGGGGCCGCGCACGGCTTCCATGATTGCGCCCTTCGAAGGCGAACCGAACAATTACGGCATCGTGGTTACTGACAAAGAGGAAATGCTGGAAAAAGCCAGCGCCGCCAGCGCCCACGGCCTCAGCGTCACCGTCCACGCTATTGGCGACAGGGCCAACCATGATGTGTTGGATGTGTACGAAGCGGTGCGTCAGGAGGAGTCTGGGCGGGGGCAAGCGCCCCTGCGCCACCGCATTGAGCATGTGCAAATTATTCACCCAGCTGACCAGCATCGATTGGCCCAGCTGGGTGTCATTGCTTCAATGCAGCCCATTCACGCGACGTCTGACATGGAAACGGCCGACCGCAACTGGGGCAGCCGCACCAAAGACAGCTACGCCTGGCGCACGATGCTCAACAGCGGGGCCACCCTCGTCTTTGGCTCCGACGCCCCCATCGAGAAAATTGATCCGATGCCGGGGATTCATGCGGCCGTAACCCGCCGCCGCGCTGATGGCAGCCCAGGGCCAGACGGCTGGCATCCTGAACAAAAGCTGACGATGGCCGAAACCATTCACGGCTTCACCACCGCCGCCGCCATCACCAGCGGCCAGGAAGCCACGCAGGGCAGCATCGCCCCCGGCAAGCTGGCCGACTTCACCATTTTTGGGCGAGATATTTTTGCCATCCCCCCGGATGAGCTGTTGGATGTAGAAATTTCTGGCACGATTGTGGGCGGTAAATTTATGCACTGTACCTTCTCGTAGCCGCAGTTTCTTACTGCGCCTTTTTGCGCGGAAAGAATCCGCGGCTACTGGACGATGATCGGCCCCAAAATGTAGCGGTCACCGTTGAAATTACCTTTGCTGTCTGAGATATGCAGGCGACGGCCGCTTACCATTTCGTACAGGCCCACTTCGATGTAGTAGGTGCCCGACGGCAAATCTTCGGGGATGGGCAGGCGGTACGGGTCGGTGTAATGCTGGCCGGGCAGCCATTTGGGAATCCACAAGTGGGTTGGGGCAGAGCCGCCCAGCGGCGTGTAATCCAGAAAAACATAGGGCACGTTGTTGCCATCAATGAGGTGGACAAAAACGGTATAACTTTCTTCTGCTTTGGCCAGGCTTTCCCATTCCAGCGTCACGTTGATAGTGTCACCAGGGGAAGCAGCGATCAGGTTTTCAGGTGCCCAAGGTACTGTAGCGTGTTCGCCATTAGCCTTCACTCTGGCGCTCACCAGTCCCACCCGCTGCCGAAAGTTAGCCAGCAAATGATCAGTAGCTGGCGGGGTCTCTTGTGCTGTCACGTCCAGCGTGCCCAGCGGCAGATCGAGCGGGATTTCTTCGTTTTGGCTGAGATTTTTTATGTTAAGTTGCAACGGGTAGACGCCGCTGGCCAAATCGTGTGGCAGAGCAAAGTCGAACCGCTCGACGATGACCTCGCCCGCCCACCAGCGCGGGGTGATGAGATGGCTGTCGGTGGTGAATTCGTAGCGCAGGTCGCCCATGTACAGCACGGGAACGTAGTAGTCTTCGGTGATGGTGGGAACGCGCAGGGCCAGGCTGAGCGGCACAAACTCGCCAGCCGTGACGTGGTGTTGGGGCAGGTCGTAGGCCACGATTTGGATAGCGTCGGCAACGGCCGTAACCTCGAGGACGCGATCGCAACCCTCCACGCCGACGTCAACATGACGGAGAAAGACCCGGGCGGTGACGACAACACGGCCTCGATCCAGACCGACAGATCGGAAGAGCGTCGT
>JBNKLQ010000034.1:0-32338 GCA_050292445.1 Promineifilaceae bacterium (SeqCode)
GCTTCGCCCAGGCCAAATTCTGCACGCACTTTTTCTGTGTCAACCGGCTGCTGGAAATGGGCCACGTTCACGCCATTAGGAACGACTTTGATTTTATCGGCAGACACGCCCCAATTTTCCACCAGATTTTCTTTGGTTGGCTCAGAAACAGTAATGATTTGATCGGCCAGCTGATAACTTTTGCTGGCCGCCCACTGCGCAGCTTTGCGCCGCAGTCCGGTTATTGGGTCGCCCATCACGTCCGCTTCTAGCAGCAAATCGGCATCTACGGTAAGGACGTAGGGCGTGTTGGTTTTTTGGCTAGCATAAGCTGCACCCACGCCCAATAGGCCAGCATATTCATGGCAAATCTGGTAGTCAGGCAATGCACGAAGGCACGCTTCGTAAAAGCGGCGCGAGTCAAAACCGGCCAGATAAGGCAGCTTCAGCAGACCATGCAGCCGCCGCAAGCCACCTTCTATGAGTTGATACGGCCGTTGCCCACTCCATCCCAAAGCAACTTGCCGCTGCTGGCTTAAATCGGCCAAATTGGGGTACGCTAATACGTTGCGCCCCTGCAAATTGAGCAAATCAACGGTGTGTCCCCGCTGCTCCAGTCCTTGAACCGTTTGGCGGATGAGCATCATCTGCCCGACTTCTGCCGCCAGATCGACGCCCACATTTTGCATGACGTAAGCCACGCGTAAACTGGGGGGAGTGGGAACGGCCGTTTCAGTTGTGTGTGTCTCAGTTAACAATGTCATCACTCAATAAAATTAAGACTGGAGATTAGAAATCAGAGATTCATTCAGTCTCCAACCTCTAATCTCCAGCCTCAAAAAACACTGAATATTTTAAATACGCTTTAAGAAACCTGTTCCTGAACCATCTCAACCACATCACGCTTTACCTGAACTTCGGCCGAAGCAATGTTGGGCACAAACATGCCGCTGCTTTCCTCGTGGCCCAAGCTGATACCAGATACCTGCATCCAGCGGGAGTTGCCCCAGGCCAAGGCCACGCCGTCAATCGGTCCCAGCAGCGAAACGTTAAGCACATAACCGCCCGTTGCCAGCTGAAGCCGGTCCATCTTCAGCGAAATGACGCCTTCACCTTCCAGGTCCTCCAGTTGCAGGCCGTAATCGGCCGTACGGATCATGGCAGCCGTCGCCCCATCGGCGCGCGTAATACGTACCACCAGGTTAGGTTGGCTGATCGGTTTGTTTGTTTTGTAACGCACCTGAATCTCCACCGGATCGTTGTAATTAAAATTCTCATTCGATCCGCTGGTGAGGTTACGCATCTCAATTTCTTGAATGGATACATCCTGCGAGTGGCCCTCATTTTTTCCACGCATCGCAGCAGCCGGTGCGCCACCCTGCTGAATCTGCTGCTCAATGAGCCAATTTTCGTATTTGTTCAGCACTTCATCCACATCGCCCTGCTGCTGTACCTGGCCTTTTAGCAAAAAGACAGCCTTATCACAGACACTGCGCACCAAGTAAAGGTTGTGGGCTACAAAAACGATGGTGGTGCCAATTTCTTGCAGCTCTTCAATGCGCCGGGCACATTTTTGGCGGAATTGAGCATCACCGACGGCCAACACCTCGTCCACCAGCAAGACATCGGGTTCCACGTGGGCCGCCACAGAGAACCCCAGCCGCACGTACATACCCGAGGAATACCGTTTGACCGGTGTGTCGATAAAGCGCTCGATACCGGAAAAATCGACGATCTGGTCAAATCGCTTGTCGATTTCCTCTTTTTTCATGCCCAGAATGGTGCCATTCAGATACACATTTTCCCGTCCGGTTAAGTCTGGGTGAAAGCCTGCTCCCAGTTCGATGAGTGCGGAGATACGGCCGTTAATATGCACCCGTCCCGAAGTTGGAAAAGTAATCCGCGACAGCAGTTTCAGCGAAGTAGTTTTACCAGAGCCATTTGGCCCCACCAGCCCCAATGCCGAACCGGGTTCAATGTTGAAGTTTACATCCTTCAAAGCCCATAACACCTGACTTTCCGGCACACTATTCTTACGCCCTGTTAAGCGAGCAATTGGTTTCTTAATTAATCGTTTGATACTGGTTTGCCCAGTACCTAATTCATATCGTTTCGATACGTTTTCAAATCGTACAGCAGGTTTCATCCATGCCTCCTACGAAGACTGCCCAAAATTAAATGAGATCGTTAAATAAAACTTCCAGGCGTTTAAAAATAATGTACGCCACAATAAACAAAATGATAGAAACGGCCGCTGCCAATCCCAAATCGGTTAAGTTCGGCGGCACACCGCGCAAAATGACATTGCGGTATGATTCAACTATCCCCACCATCGGATTCAGCGCATAAATGGTGCGGAACTGAGGCAAGTTTTCATTTACCAGCTCGATGGGGTAAATAATTGGGGTGGCATACATCCACAATTGCAAACCCAGCGGCACGACAAAGCGCACATCACGGTAGAAAACAGTCAGTGCTGAGCCGATCAAAATAATGCCTAACATTAGAAAAATCTGGATGACCAGAAATACTGGAATCCACAAAAAGTGTATCGTAACTGGCACTTCATAATAGATCATCAACAATACAAAGATGCTGGAAGCAATCAGAAAGTCGAATAACGCAGCCCCAATCACGCCCAACGGCAATACCTCACGAGGAAAGTACGTTTTAGTGACCAGGTTCATGTTGTTGATGAGCGAGTTGACGCCAAAACTCATGGAAGTGGCAAATAGCGTCCAGGGCAACAAGGCCGTGTAAGAAAATATCGGATATGGCTGGTCCGTGGGAATACGAGCAATCTTGGAAAAAACAAAGGTAAACATCAGCATCAAAGCCAAGGGCTGTAATACCGCCCAGGCCGCGCCTAACAGCGACTGCTTGTAGCGCACCCGAATCTCTCGGAAGGCCCACATGCCAATTAGCTCACGAAATTTATATAAGTTCTGTGCGTGTGCAATCATCTAATACATTCCTCTTGATTTAATTATTCCCGGCGATAGGGGGCATTTTCGGCGTAGATTTTGTCTTTTAGCGCCGCTGTCAGGTCACTTGCCAGCCCCGTTTCGCTTTCATAGATGTTGTTTAATTCTTCTGGATCGTCTTTTAAGTTATAGAGCTCGTAGCGGTCTTCGTCTGTGTTATAACCAAAGTAACGGATCAGCTTCATATCGTCTTGGTACAGGGCCACAGTTGCTTCAGTAAGGGCCGCATACTTCGGATTGCTTTTGGCTTCTACCGAGTACACTGGGCGGTCTTCAGCGGCTTCTGGGCCGCCAAAGGTAGGCAAAACAGCCCCTTCGCTCCAATCGGGTACAGATTGTCCTGTGATTTGCATCAAAGTGGGCAAAATATCGGCAGCAGTCGTGCGCTGGAAAACATCTTCCCGGCTTTGCTGTCCTGGTTTGTGAATCAGCAACGGCACATGTATCAATCCTTCATAAAGTGTCAGGCTCACATGGCCACGAATACCGCGCTCAAACAGCTCGCCATGATCGCTGGTCAGGATAATGTAAGTATCATCCAATATGCCTTGCTGCTCTAAATTGTCCAGCAAACGGCCGAATTCCGAATCAGTAAACGCCAGATATTCATCATACAGCCGCCGCTCCCGGTTGAGGGCCGCTTGCGGCATGTTTTGCGAACCAAACAACTTGGGCTTTTCGGTTGGCTGCCAGCCATCGGTGAAAATGTCCACAAAATCGGCCCGAGCCGTATAAGGTTCGTGCGGTGGCAGCATATGGAAATAGCCCATAAACGGCCGTGGCATCTCCATCACCTGCTCTTCTACCCAATCAATGGCATCTTCCAACAAGAAAGACAAGCTGTGTAGGTTGGGAATGCCACGCGGATACTGGCTGGCCAGCTCGTTTTTGAAATCGCGTGATTCAGCAAAGCGAGCAAAGCGATCTAACAAGGAGAGGAATAACGCACTGGGTGGCGTCGCACCGCCTTGTAATGCCGTCGTTTCGGCCCAAAAAGCGGTTGTGTAATCGTTAAAGAAAAGACGGTCGGCAAACTCACCATCAGCCAGGCACAGATCGCGCGTGTGTTTGAATAAGTCCAAATCGCCCCGGAACTGGTGCAGCAGCGACATGACCAGCAGGTTGTGTGTATAAGCAACCGTATGGTAATTGTCGGGCATGAGCGAAAAGATGTTTTTCTGCACAAATTCATCATGAACCAGCCCGTGCAGTTGAATGGCACGATGGGTCCAAGGATAGGTGCCGGTCATCAAGGTGGACGTACCAGGTGAGGTGAAATTGCCTCCAGCTACATGCTTATGAAACACAGTCGCCTTTTCGGCAAAACGGGCCATATTGGGCGTCGTTTCCCGATTGTAGCCATAAAGAGACATATGCTGTGCCGAGAGCGTATCAAAGACCAGAAATAAAATATTGGGCTGGTCACTGCTCTGAGCCAGGTTTTGGCCTTGAACGGCCGTTTGCACGGCAGGCCAGGCCACTTTATAAAACGGTACAGTAGGCAGCAGCTTTAAAAAAGTGCGGCGATTAATCTTGGTCACAGGTAAACCTCAGTTAGAAGTTGCGAATCAATACGTTGATCAGGCTTAGAAAATCAATAAACAGATAAAGTGCCGCCAGTGAAACGGCGCGCTGCATGAAGTTATCCACCAGCGCTTCCGCCTTAGGATTGCGCAAAATTTGGAAGTAACACACACCTAACACCAGCACGTAGCTTACAGCCCACAAACCCAACGGCACCAATTGGCGCTGCTCCAACCACAGTGGGAAGGAGTGAAAGATGATGAACCAAACGGCCGTAATCAACGCCAGCGCACTGCCCATTGCCGCAAACTTTTCGCGGAAAAATCGGTAGGGCAAAATGAGTCCCAGCAGTAACACGCCCAAGAAGAGGAAAACAGCATCTGGCAGGGCAAAAACCCCCATCATGTAAGAGAACGATCCCAGCAGTTCGGAGGTGTTCATCCGCTTGATCCAGGCAGGATACTCCTGTAAAAAGTCAACGAGCGCCCAGATATGTGTGGGAAAAACAGCGGCAGCAAAAACAATCCACAGAGTGGCTTTGTTGATGCCCCGTTTAGCTGTTGTGGTCTTGGTCGATTCGGCCATGGATACGGCCGTTTCTGTAGTCGTGTTAGAGGTAGCCAAGGCTTTTTAACCTTTCTTCAATTACTTCGTCAGATTCCGTGCCGCTAGAGGTCGGCGGTGGAGCCGATCCGCTCGAATCCGGTTTGGAACCAATGGTTAACATCGGAATATCCCGATAAGACGGGTTGGGGAAGTTGCCTAGACCGTGGCTGCAAAATAGCACGCCCGGCACCGCAGTGGGATCAATGCAGTGGTCGGCTCCCCAATGATCGCTGTTTGGCTCGATGGCGTTTTCTTCCCAGCCGCCCAGCCCGGTTTGCGACGAGGCACGGAAGCCAGGGGCAAAACCCACCATCACGTCCGGCCCGTAAGCAGCCAGCGGCCCATCAAAAGCATCTTTGTTACGCCACACTTTGTTTACAACTTGCTGGCCATTAGGCGCTTCCCATTGCAGCAGTTCATCACACAGCTTGCTGATCAGATTTTCCTGCTCAGCAGCCTGCACGATGCCCTTGCCTTCACGGCCGTTCAGGTTCAGATACAAACTGTTTAAGCCGATGCCATACGCCTGGGTCTGGCTCCAATCAACGTCACTGAAATTGCCTGTGGAAACGGCCGTTTTCGCCGTCAAATACCCATGTTCTTGCAACCAGCGATTCAGATGCGCTTTCTGACCAAATTCGGTAAAACCGTGGTCAGAAACAACCACCAGCTTGGTCGTATCTTTAATGCCCTTGGCGGCCAATTTTTGCTCCACACGGCCCACCAGCGCATCCATTTTTACGTACCATTCATCAATTAAATCAGGCCGGTCACGCCAGAACATGTGCTGCATCCGGTCCAACGTGTCAAACACACAGCCCAGCACACCTTCTTGGAACGAATCCAGATGGTGCATCAGCACCCGCTCCCGCGTCGCCACGATGGACTCACACAAACGGATAAAATGGTCATCCTCAATAAAGCCATCTTCCAGAGCAGTTGTGTCCTGTGGCCAGCCCACGGTGAGGAACGGCCCGGCATTTTTCCAGGAATCCTTCACAAAATTAGTAGGCGTACCATAATGCCAGGCAGAACGCAGCGGATGAATTTGCAGCGGCAGGGCATAGATGCTCAGTTCATCGCCAACCTGGGTCAAAATCAGTTGGGTGATGCTGGGCAGCGAAACCAGGAAGCCAATTTTAAACTTCAGCTCCAGAATGGGACTCCACTCACCCAGGCGCAGCTCCAGCCGATGCTTTTCTACAGTTACTTGCACCGTATCGGCTCCGGTCTGTTCCACAATCAGCTCGTGGGTGGCCGGTTCTACGCCACCTTTGGCCTTGCGCATTGGGCCAGCTACCACAGATTTATACTTTTTGTTACCCACTTTCTCTAAAATAGCGACGGGGGTTTTACGGCCGTTTTCCTGCGCCAATCCTTTATTTGTGGTGAACAAAGTCCCCACACCCAGACGACCCAGTAAATCAGGTGTGCCCAATCCCGGCAGCGACCGCACTGGCGACTTTACCCGTGCCGGGAACAAAGCCGGCCACCACAGCGCCGTAGCCGGATATCCCTGGGTTACCACCTGGTCAAAAATCGTCTTGGCAGAAAAAGGCTCGGCAAATTGGGTGCCGCCAAAGCCACTCTTTGTCGGCAGCAGCGACACATTCAGAGCATAGTTAGCTGGATTACGGTGGACAAAATCAAACATCCCATGCCCACCAGGGTTCAATCCCGTAGCAATGCTCGTCCACGACACCTCGCTCTGAGGTGGGTTGGATACGGCAAAACGGGCATAAGCATTCAAATCAACGTACCGAGCCAGGTTCGGTACGCGACCTTCTTCATACAGCCGTTCAAAACGTCTTGGTTCAAAGGCATCTAAGCCAATAATCACTACACGCATGATTGTTTATCTATCTTCTTTGTCTGGTGGCAGCAGCGGGAAGCAGTGTTGAAGCATTCGAGGATGAACCATGTGCTTACCATGTAAAAGCGGGAAACTTTTTATTTATTATATTTCCCACTTTTACAATGCAATCAGCTAAATCATTTTGGCTTTTTATTAAAAGCCTTCTGCCGATTGCACCAAAGAGCTACCCATTTTTAAAGGATTCTATGTACTATTCGGCAAGCACGGGTGCAGCCTCTCAATCTAAATCCAAATGACTGCACTGGTCATGGTCGGCGCTGGTTTTACAATAACGTTGTCAGCGCCTGGAGCAGCCCAGCTTACTGGGCGTTGTTCTCTTGAGGAGCATCAGGTGTTACGATTTCCGATGCAACTGGCTCGTTATTCTTTTCCCGGTAGTTGCGCATCAGGCGATGAAAGGTCATCTTGATTCGGTTGGCGAAGAAGAACCAAACACCGGTTAACATCCCCAGCACAACAATTAAGGCTTGGGCCAACATACCACCCGTGTTGGGATCAATATAAGCAGGTGGGGCAGCAAAAGCCGAGCCAACAGCAACCAGGGCGATAAACGATGTAAATAGGCCAGCAACAATAATACGTTTCATGAATGTAACTCCTTTACTTTAGATTCAAGCGATAGTGCAAATTTTAGGGTGTACCAGCTTTGTGGGCATCTTCCCCAAGCGGCTCCATAGCAGCCTTTTTGGTACGAGATTCATACTACTTTCCCACTCTTAAGATGCACCTTACTTGTGCAACCGTCTGCATAATTCCGTTAACTTATTTGCGGACGGTCACTTAGACCGCGTGATGCGCCAACCAAAGGCAAAAATGGCTCCTACTAAAACAAGCGCCACAAAAACGCCCACAATAATGCCGCCAGAGCTACCGCTAAGCGGGCTCACATTTTGTACTGGTGCCAACGTGGCCGTTGCTGTCGGAGTGGGTTCTGGTTGCGGGGTCTCCGTAGGCACAATTTCCGGCGTTGGTGTTAATGTAGGCAACGGAACCTGCGTAGCAGCCGATTCATCAACAACCCACTGGCGTCCTGTGTAAATAATCTCGTCGATAACGGCCGTATCACTAGTAATCAGACTGCCATACATCACAGCAATCTGGCCACCAGGATCCGCAATAGCGGCAATGGCATCGGCGTTTACGGCCGTATCCTGCAAAGCACGTCGCTCACCCTGCACCCAGCGATCTATCGTCCAAACCCACTCTTGCAGCACAAGCTGGCCTGCATTGGTTTCTGCCAGTTGTAAAAGGAGCGGATTTGCATTCTGGTCAGCAATCAAGGTGGTTGGACCAGAAATGAGGCCAGGATCAACCACACGCCCTGCTGCGCTCCAGGTAATACCGCCATCCTCTGAAAATTGATGCCAGATTACCGGACGGCCGTCTATCAGCCCGGTCCAAATGCGGTGTACAAACCGTTCCTGCACACCCAAAATAGCACTGCCAAGCACGGGCTCTTCGGTGACAATTTCTGCTTCTGTCCAAGTCTGCCCATTGTCCTCTGAACGTGCATAGGCCAAAGCAACAGCCTGCATTTCAGGCAGTTGTGTCCAACGCGTCCACAACAAGTGCAGCGTTCCATCTTCGGTGCGGGTCAGGCTGGCGGGACCAATCAAATCCCAATTGGCGGCTATACCGTCAAATACAGGAATTGCATCCGACCAACTATCACCATCATCTTCAGACCGCGTCAGATAAATACCACGATCCTCATTTAACGGGATTGTGTAAGCTACGTAAATGGTACTTTCGCCATCAGAGACCATGCTGGGCCAGGTGGCCGATTCACGAGGTGCTGGCAACAGCTGAGGTGTGATCCATTCCGTCACGGACGCGGCCCGGTCAGCCAGCGAGCGGCTAAAGTAAACACCATTCGGCTCATTGCCCGCCCAGGCTACAAACAAACTGCCCTGGTGATCAGTGGCCACAGCGGGGAAATCCGCCTGGCTGCCGCTGGGAGAGCGCAGGACAGGGCGAGGTGCAGACCAGGAGCCTGCATCATACCGTGAGTAAAAGATTTCATTGCCAGGAATGTTGAGCGGATTCACAATGCGTCCGGTCGCCACAGGGCTTTCGGACTGACTCCAGAAGGCATGCAAGCGTGCATCTGCCCCAACAACCAGGTTGGGCTGTAACATTTGCACCTCGGCCGTAGCCACAGCCACCGGCTGGCTCCATACGGAGGTGGGGACGAAACGGGACGACCAGTTCTCGATGGTTCCCAACGGTCGGGAAATAAGCCAAATATCATCGTCGTTGCTTTTGCCGCAACCAACAACAACCAGGCGATTTTCTGGCGTCACGTCAGTCATCTGGCATTCAAAACGCACGTTACGGAAGGTGACAGGATCAGTAAATTCATTCAAGGGGGACTGCATAATCGGACGGCTCCATTGGTCACCATCCTGGGCCTGCATATAGACGTTCCCATCTAGTGTGGAAATGAGGAAGAGTAAATCGTTGCTACCCTGAACGAAACGGCCGTTTTCCGGGCAGTTTACTTCATCAACATGGACCGCTTGCGTATCTTGCCAAGTTGCCCCACCATCCGTCGATTGCTGCACATATTGCCCACATTGTTCCTCGGCGTGGCTGGCACGCCAGGTCAGGTTTACATTGCCGCCACTGATATGCAAATTAATTTGAGAAGGACCCGTTGAATCCACCGGATCTTCAGCCAGGCGTTGATCAACAGCGAGCGGTTCTTCCCAAGTTATGCCATTGTCGGTGGAGCGAGCCACAAATACAGTGTCCAAATCACGATTATCCCAGGACACAATGACGTTTTCCCCATCGGCGGGCAAGATATGGATATTGGCCTCGCCAGGTGTAATGGTACGGTAATAATCTGAGGCATAGACATTAACCGGCGTAGACCAGGAGGCACCCCCATCGTCAGAATAACGGTAAACAACCCCAGGAGCCGTTGTGGCCGAATCCCGAACAGCAAGATAGAGCAGATGGAGACGGCCGTTTGCGCCAGCAATCATCTGATAACGAAATACATTTCTGGCTAAAAGTGCAGGCCCCGTCCAACCCGCCGAGCTGGCCGCAATGTCGGCCACACCGGAACGGCTGTAGAACATCTCATCATCTTCATTTACCCACAGCGCATGGGCCCGGTCTTGGGGATCTACATAAACCGAAGGCGTAAAAAAGCCCTCAAACCCATCATCCCCCAAAGCACCAAACGGAGGTTCGCTAAAGGGAAAGCGCGGAGCAACCGGTTCCGTCCAGGTTTGGCCTTCCCCAGAAGCATACATAATGCCTGCAAATTCATCTCGCCAGAACAGATGGTACGTACCATTACTGTCCTGCGATAAAGACGGGTCTGATGCCCCACCACTACCAGAAATATTGATGGGATCGCTCCAAATGCGATCTTCTTCAGTTTGGGCCAGCGCTGTCAACCCACTGACTACTAGCAGAGACAAAACAGCAACAAATAAAAACAAGCGAAGGGTAAGAGGATTCGAGATTTTTTTCATAATAAATTCGTTGTTGAGGCAGTGTCTTAGCGGGGAATGGATGTTAGCTAAAATGGCTCCTGGCACTGCAACCGGTAACAATACAGTAAACACAGTAAACGCGCTGCGCCTCACGTGAAGCGCAGCGCGTAAGCAAATACAAATTTCATAATCAGCAGCAAGAATATACGCTAATCTAGCTGAATTGCTATCATTTTTCTCTTCGTGGTTCCCAGCAAGGGAACCACGAAGAGCTTAGTTGTTAAAGGGAAGGTGAAACCTAGAACAGTGTATAAATAAAGGGGGCCAAGCCAGATGCCGAGCCAAAAATCACCAGCAGTCCAAAGAGCAGCAAGACGGCAACCATGGGAATAAGCCACCAGCGTTTATTGGCACCTAGAAAGCCTAACAGTTCACCAACAACCCCAACATTCGATGTCATGCTTCGCAGGAATTTCTTCATGATTTGATTTCTCCTAAAACTATAAACAGATCAACTCTCTATTCTTGATATTTTTATTGAGTAAAAGCCCAAACAATATTGGAATAAAGACACTTTCACTTTTGGCTTTTACTTGAGCAAATCACATGGAACCTCACTTTTTATTTCAAAAGTTTTTCTGTGATTTGCTTAATTATCGGTGGTAACAAAGGTTTCGTCTACAAACTGATACAACAAGCCCGATGTTAAGTCATGCCCCAGGGCATTCATGTGGAAATCTTTCTCAAAATAGTATGGACCATTTCCAGCTAAAGCTTCCTCGCGGAAGGCGGGCAGCATGTCCAGGTACGGAATGCCAGCTTCATCCAAAAAGGCGGTTAACCGGTCGTTGGGCACATCACAATACCACTCTTGGCCTTCTGCTGGCGGTATAATTTGCGGCGCGGCCGGAATAATCAAAACGGCTAACTGGGCATCATTGGCCTCAACCTCTTTTTCCAATTCTAGAATGAGCGCTTCGGTCACGTTCCAGGCATTTTCAATGATTGGCACCGGATCTGGGTCACAGATGTCTGGGCGGCGTGCTGGGGTTTGAACGGCCGTTTCCTCACCACCATTCTCACTCTCCGCAGTCTGCGCCGCATCGCCATCGCCAGCAGAAGTTGCTCCCCGGCCACCGCCAAACAGGCGCACAATCGGAGCCAGCCAGGGCGGAATCTCGCCGCGCAAAGCCAACGTCTGGGCCACAAAACGTGGCAGCTGGAAATTCTTCTTTAGAAAGGTACCAACCTTTGTCCAAAAAGTTGTCGTATCTTCAACAGGAAAGTTTTGCAGTTCCAACTCACCATTATCGTTTAGCGTGAAGTATGGTTTGGCACTCTGGCCACCATAACGCAGTTCCAGCGTTGGATGATTATTGTACACATCATTGGCCAGATACATATTCAAGAAAACAATATCCGGATCGTATTTCTCGCCTTCAAGCTGATAAAATAGTAATTCGTTGTCCGTGCCGTAAGCATTGACGCCAGCGTTGATCACTTCCCAATTGCCAGCACTTCCATTCAGCTCGCTTTCTAACTGCTTGACAAACGTATCTTCCAACGTTACCTGCATGGCAGCTGTGGTGGAATCGCCCAACATCAAAACACGCGTGTCACCCGACTCATTTTCATAAGGAATTTCCCGGTCACGCAGCCCCTGGCTGTTAATCGTCACGCGAATTTGGCATTCACCATAACACGATTCCCAGCCGCTGGCATCGGGAATATTCACCCAGCCCAGCTGTGAATCTGGCTGCCAGAATAGCCCGGTGCCCAACTTAAAGATGCGCGCCGCTCCTTCTAGCAAGGCCAAAGTAAACAACAAACTAAAAAATGTCAGCGCCAGATTTTGCAGCAGCTTACGCATTATCAATCCTTTGCAAAGGTAATTTCAGGCTTTTTTATCGTGCTATTCTTATTTTGACTCTTACGAACGATAAAGCCATCCATGTACAACGTGTCAATATCACTTTGAGTAAAGGTATTGAGTGCGTTGGTGGGTGTGGTCACAATCGGTTCACCGCGCAGATTGAAGCTGGTGTTCAGCAACACAGGTACACCTGTAGCTTCCCCAAACAGTTCGATAGCCCGGTAGTAAAGAGGATTCCATTCGCGCCGCACGGTTTGAATACGGCCGCTTCCCTCATGGTCCACTGCCTGAATCTTTTCACCCTGCCCCGGCTTGGTGCGGCAAACGGCCAGCATGTAGCGGTAAGGATATGTCTTTTTGTGATCTTCCAAATCTTCCCAAAACTCTGGGGCGCGATCTTCTAACACCACCGGAGCAAAGGGGCGGAATGGTTCGCGGAATTTGATCCGTTCGTTAACGATACCCTTCATTTCAGCACTGCGCGGGTCAGCCATGATGGAACGGTTGCCCAAAGCACGCGGTCCCCACTCAAAACGACCCTGATACAGACCAATAACCCGCTTACCCAGCATGTCATCTACCATATGCTCGGCCACTTTATCAATGTCGTCCACGTATTCGTAGCTGTAACCATAATCTTCAATGGCGGCCTTATGCTCATCGTGGGAGTAGGACTTGCCCCAGTAAGCAGATTCCATGAAGAATTTGCGTGGCTTGCCCAGTAAGACATGGTAAGCATAAAGCGCAGCACCCAGAGCACCACCAGCATCACCAGCGGCAGGCTGAATGTAGACGCTTTCAAATGGACCTTCGCGCATAATACGGCCGTTCGCCACCGAGTTCAACGCCACACCACCAGCAATACACAGGTTCTTCAATCCGGTTTGCTGATAAGCATGGGCCACCATCTTCAGCATGGCATCTTCTGTCACACGCTGAATGCTCGATGCGATGTCGGCGTAATATTGGTTCTTTTCGGCCGTTTTCTGATCCCATTGCGGATGATCTTTGTTAGGATGCGTAGTTGGCGTGTAAAAAATGGAATCATGTATGCGTGGCTCGCCAAACAAATCAATAAATTTATTGCTGAATGTTTTTGATGTGGATTTATGGAAGGTGAAGTAATCCATATTCAGGCGGAAGCTGGCATCATCGGCGATGTTGAACACTTTGTACACGTCGTCCATGCGGGTGGGCTTGCCGTAAGGCGACATGCCCATCACTTTGTATTCGCCATTGTTCACGCGGAAGCCTAAAAAGGCGGTAAAAGCAGAGTACAACAGACCAATTGAGTGAGGGAACTTCATTTCTTGGAATAGATCAATGCTGTTGCTTGTTTGTGTGCCGGGTGTTCCATCAGGGGTTTGGCCCCAAACGGCCGTTGCCTTCCCAAGCGTTGTGGTGGTCCATTCACCCACCCCATCGACCGTAAGAACGGCCGCTTCTTCATACGGAGAACAGAAGAACGCACTGGCCGCATGGCTCAAATGATGCTCCACAAACAGGAGCTTCTCATCGGGAATGTCTAACTTAGTGAGCAACTCACCTTTAATCCACAACTTTTCGTTAAACCAGGCCACCATAGATTCGCGGAAAACTGGATACGATTGAGGGAAAGTTTGCAGCGTTGTCATAAGAATGCGCTCAAATTTTTGCAGCGGCTTCTCATAAAAAACGACATAGTCTAGATCATGGGCGGTAATTCCGGCCTGCTCCAGGCAAAAAGCAATGGCCTGGGTCGGATAGCCAAAATCGTGCTTTTTACGGGAAAAACGCTCTTCTTCAGAAGCAGCGATCAGTTCGCCATCCTTCAAAATTGCCGCAGCTGAATCATGATAGTAGCAAGATACGCCTAAAATATACATTTACCAAAGCCTCCGTGCATCTTGCAGCTGAATCATGATAGTAGCAAGATACGCCTAAAATATACATTTACCAAAGCCTCCGTGCATCTTCCAACGTCAAATCTTTTGTTTTGCGTTCCAGCCAGGAGGGGGTTATATCTTTGATGTCCAGCTGATCGCTAAATAACGTAATAATTAAGCCAAATGGCAAAAAAATGGTGAAATAGAAAAGCGTTAAGACAACGCGGGCCACCACATCACCCATAAAATGACCAAATTTCTTCCAGGCTGCCCAAAATCTACTTAATGCGTCCTTCATAATTTTCCCTCACACAATTACAGGATTGTTTAGTTTTTTGTTGCTTGAATCAGGTGTCAGCAAAAAGAGGAACAATGTAATTCTTTGTTTTTGCTGCCACTTAAGGATACAGAGTAACCTTACAATGCTGCGAACTTTCTTAAGATCAAAAGATTATGGCATCAATACGGCTGCATCTTCCAAAATTGCGACCATCTCGCTGGCTTTTGCGGCTAAATCCAGGCGGTTTTGACGTTCCCACCAGCTACTGTACACAGCCATTTCGGCTCGTGATTCTGGAATCACGGCTAACGTCTTTACTGCTTCGTCAAACTGGCCAAGCCAAACGTAACTGTAACCCAATGATTTGGCAATACCACGATGAGTAGCTGCCAGGCTCTCTGCCTGTTCCAGGTAAGTTACGGCCGTTTCGTAATCCCGTCCCACCATTGCAATCATCCCTTTTCGTTGATTGGCGGTACGATTATGCGCATCAATACGCAATGACCGTTCAAACAAAGTAGTAGCCCGGTCGAATCGTGCCAACTCACTGCCTGTATCCCACTGGTTGGTTGGCCAGCCAACCAACTCTACACGGGCCAACTCCAGCGCGCCCAAATTGGCGTACCATTGGGCCTGTACTTGCTGGCGGAAGCCTACCAGGAGACCAATAAGCAATACGGCCGTTGCCCCTATACCCAATACCCAGCGTCGCCGTCTTACCGCTGTCGGCACCGCCGCCGATTCGCGCCGCCGTGTTACCAAAACCACTATCGCCGGCGCAAAGAAAAGGAAGGGCGAAGCGTGATCCCCATAGAGTGCATCATCAATCAAGCCATGCAGCACCATCACCGTAAGGCTGATAAACGCCGCCCATCGAAACAAAATCATCTCTTCAGGCAATAACTTTTTGCGCTTTTTACGCTTCCGTCGCGTCCCGATGATTTCACCGGTCGCCGGAACGGCCGCTTTTGGGGGCTTTTTGCGCGTAAACGCAGAACGCTTAAATAGCAACCAAAAACTACCACTTAACATCCCCAACATGGCGACAAGCGCCAATAAGCCCTGTTCTAGCCAAATATCCAAATAAAAATTGCTATAAGCGGCAAAAAATGTCGGGGTGATGCGAATATACTGAGCATACAGCGCCGGGAAAGTTGCAAGACCGCTGCCAGTAAGCATAAAATCTTCAATGAGAAACAAGGTTTGCTGGGCCAGCCCCAGGCGAGTGGCGCTATCTTCTTGCCCAAACC
The DNA here is from genome assembly GCA_050292445.1 of Promineifilaceae bacterium (SeqCode). Lineage (GTDB taxonomy): Bacteria > Chloroflexota > Anaerolineae > Promineifilales > Promineifilaceae > Leptofilum. The sequence continues at coordinate 15,687 of JBNKLQ010000034.1, forward strand.
CAGCCCCTAAAACAAAGCGCAACAATACGAAACCCAACAGCAGCAGCACCACCATTGCGCTGCCAAAAATAACATTTTGTGAAAAAGGCAGCTTTTTGCGCAGTCGCCCGCTTGCTTCCCAAATAAACCAACAGCCCAGCCCCACAGACAGAGCGAGCCAGGCACCAATAGAGCTGGTAAACAGCAAGCCCCCAGCTGTAATGACACCGGATACCACAGCCAATTGTACCCAGCGAATTTGCCGCTGACGCCAGGCATAAAGGCCAAAGGCTAGGATGAAAGGCAACATCAGGGCCATCATCCCGCCCAAGGTGTTGGGATGGAGAACGGGGAGGGGGAAAGACGGCCGTATCGACATCCATATCGTCCCAATTCTGTTAAACAACGGAATGTCTGCTGGCCATTGCTGCCAATTGTTGCTTAGCAGGAAATAGATAGCCAATAACGCACCTACCGGACCAGTAGCCCCGGCCAGCAGCCAGGCGTCACGCCGCGAGACGCTAACAATGGCAAGATACACAGCCATTGCTCCCAACAATATCCAAAACTTACCGGCAGCGGCATTGCTGTTATAGGCTGTAAATGTACTGAGAACGGCCGTCACCCCAAATATTCCCAACCACCCATCAAAGCGAGAGCGACGAAATGGGAAATGCCCCGCTGCAATCCGTAAAACCCAAGGAACTAAAATGACTACCAGCAAGGGCCAACCAATGCTTCCAGACGAAATATACCAGAGCATCGCAGCCCCCATTGCCAATGCCAGGTTGACAACCGGAAACCAACGATCATTTGCTAATTCAATCATTGTACTTCAACTTTTTATTTTCACTTTTTTTGTGCCGAGAGGTGGGATGCACTTTATGTTGAACGGCTATAGCATACAAGCATATAGAATATTGAGGAATACTGCACATTAGAGAATGATCTGGCAGTCTGCACCTGGGCTAAAAGTACAGACTGCCAGAATGCGGGTTAGTCGCGGTTCGCTTGCCAGCTCAAGGTTTGCAACCCCACGCTCAAAGCAGATTTGACCGTGGAGATGTCAGAAGCCACCATCTTGAGATAGGTGATGATCGGTCCGGGACGGAAAGCCCATTCACGGAAGGCACGGCGCTGCCAATACAGCAGGCGCTCGGCAGACAATCCTTCATAGTCCAGCACGGTGCCTTTGTCCATATCGACTTGTTCCCAGCGTGTTCCAGGGCGGAACCAGCCATTTTTCACCACTTCAAAGAAGAAGGGTGTACCAGGATAAGGTGCTGCTACATGGAACAGGGCAATATCCAGTGGCAATCCTTTGGAGAAATCAATCGTTTCGCGGATTGTTGCTTCTGTTTCACCGGGTAAACCAATGATGAAGTACCCCCAATTCTTGATACCTGCATTACGTGCCCATTGCAGGGAACGAGCCGCTTTGTCTGGGTAGGCACCTTTACGTGCGTGGCGCAAAATTTGCTCACTGCCACTCTCAATGCCCCAGGAGATGAGCCAGTTCCCGGCTTTGCCCATCATGGTGAGCATCTCTTCATCGACGTAATCGACCCGGCTGTTGCAGGTCCATTTCAGATTGATTTTCTCATCAATCATCCGTTGGCACAGCTCCATCACCTGGTCGCGGTTAACGGTAAACAGATCAGCATACATATGAATGTTGTTGAGGCCCATTTTCTTGAGCTTCCACAACTCTTCCATGATGCTATCAGCGGAACGCAGCCGTACCGAGAATTGGTAGCTGACGTGCTTAATGCAGTACGTGCAGCCAGCGGGGCAGCCACGGCTCGTCACAATGAACGTGAATGGCCCTTTAATTAGTGGCATCCGATAATCTTTCCACGGCAGCAGTTCGTGCATGGGCAGCGGCATATCATCCAGGTTGGGGATAAACGGCCGTGTCAGGTTCACCATAATTTCTTCGCCGTCACGCCAAACCACTCCCTTCATTTTCCGCAAATTCACGGTGCCATCCTCATTATAAGCTGGCTCGTACATGGGATCGTGCGTATCGAAAATTTTCTGGATGTTTTCAGGACGTTGATCTACTTTGCCTTCCAGCACATCTAGCAAATCCCGAATAGTAAGGTCCGGCTCACCCAGCAAAATGTAGTCCAGGGCGGGATACGGCCGCATCGTTTCACGCGGAATGGGCGTTACGTGCGTGCCAAAAGCAATCGTTTGGGCCCCGCGCGCTTTGGCTAAAAAGCAACCATACATATCATTTTCCAGCGTGGGTGCCGTGACCTGCGTCAAATAATACTTTGGTTTCAGTTCATCCAGCTTTTTGGCAAAAGTCGGCCAGCTCATCCGCTCTGCATTGGCGTCGATGACGGCAACAGAATGCTGTGGGTACAGCATGGCAGCCATTTGCGCCAGAGATACCTGGGGCCATACCATGTTTTCGCGAGTGCGACGCCCTACGCGATGCTGCGTCCGAATCCATAAACCGCCATCGGGGGTTGGCGGATTGACCAGGACAATATCAACTGCCTTGGGATCGCGTTCTTCTTCTAGCAAGCCTTGATGAACAATCTCATCAGCGTTAGGAAAATTGGCCATGCGCAGTTTGGGTACACGCCGGGTTCCTAGATTCTCTCGCAGGGGATCATTCTTGCGGCTTTTTTTATCATTCTTTACATCCACGTCTTCGAGCTTAACTTGACTCATACTATTTCTCCTGATACGCCCGTTTTCTTTTCTGATTTTAAGGCGGAACTGTCTATTTGTTGAGTGTGATTTGCAAATAATTTAGCGAGTTGGTAATTAAGTAATTAAACCAACCAATTACCCAGTTACTCAATTACAAGTAGTAACTGTGTTATGTGTTATCCATATCCGGCCAAATCGCGCTTTGCTAAAATCTCACGTTGGCTTAGCTCTTCCAATACGCGCAACAAAACCCAATAAATAATCAGCTGCAAGCCAACCAGTGTAGACATAGCGCTACCCAAAAGATAGAGCCAAACGCGCTGAATGGGCCAATTCTGGCCGATTGCCAAGGTAAGGCTACCGGCACCTAAGGCCAAACCCAACAGCCCAGCCAAAATGCCCAGCCAGCCAAAATGGTGATTAATCGGGGTTTTAAAAATTGGCTTGCTAAATAATCCCTGACGAATTGGCTGTTTATGGAAAATAGAAACCATGTAGTTGAAAGTGACACCTAAGGCAAAAATGCTGATACCACCAACGGAAGCGATGAGTGCCGTAAATACGGCCGTTACCCCCCAGGCCCCTAAACTTGTCGTGTCACCAATACGGGCAAATACCAAACCCAGCAAAACCAAAACAGCAATCCCAACACCGGCCAGACCAATAAGCCCCAAAATACGGACGGGATTATAGGTCATAGCCGTCCACACCATAGATTCCAGGAATAAACGGCCGTCGTGGACCACGCTCAACTTAGAGCGACCCAGCCGCTCGCTATACGGAATCGGAACTTCCGTCATCTTGATTTGTTCATGCAGTGCTCGTGTGCTCATCACCGGGGTTAAATTTAGACCATCCGGCAGGGGGTAAATCTTTTGCAGCACCTCGCGCTGGAATACACGCATCCCGCTGGCACTGTCTGTAATGCGCTGCCGTCCCAAAATGCTGAGCAGATTCGCAAAGAAAAAGTTACCTACGCGGCGCGTCAGAGGCATCTCGCTGTCGGCACCAGCCATGCGCGAGCCAACCACAATTTCTGAGCCGTTCATCGCTTCTACGCACAGTTTGGGGAAAAATTCTGGGGGATAGGTGCCATCGGCGTCCAAAAAGCCAATGAGTTCCCCTTTTGCCTGGCTAAAACCAGTCTTGAGCGCGCCGCCGTATCCCTTGTTTTGGGGATGCTGGATCAAGGTCACGCCCTCAATACTGCTAGCAATATCTACAGTTTTATCTTTGGAACCATCATCAACAACAAGCAGTTCCAGGCCATCTACGCCAACTTCGCGCAGAGAATCACGAACAGCCAATACACGATGGGCAATTTCGGCAATCCCATCTTCTTCATTATAGGCCGGTATAACAACGGAAAGTGTGGTCATAATTTAGTTGCACCAATTCATTTGTAAAAGCCAAAAAGAAATTTGAAATAAACAAGTACAGATTTGGCTTTTACTTAAGCAAACCACAGAGAAATCCCGTTTCGTTTTTCAGAACACTTTCTGTGGTTTGCAATTTTGCGTATGCGTTAAAAAGTTTGTATACGCAACACTATAAGATCGTTTTCTTAAGCTTTGTCTGTAGGCTTTTTGCCAAGTCTAAAAATAAATTGTTTTTTCCTGGGCGGATGTTTGCCCGTCAATGGTTTTAATCACTCTGGCAGGAACGCCAGCAGCCACGGAGTGAGGCGGTACATCTTTGGTAACAACAGCTCCAGCCGCCACCACAGAACCTTTGCCCACGCGAACACCATCGGTGATGACAGCACCAGCCCCCAACCAACAATCATCTTCAATGACAATGCCTTCAGCGGTAATACCCTGGTCGGTGAACGGCCGTTTCGGGTCATCAAAAATATGGTTCACCGCAATGATCTGGGTAAACGGCGAGGTAAACACCCGATCCCCAATCGTCACACCGCCTTGACCACGAATGATACTGTACTCACCAATCAAACTATCGCGGCCAATTTTGATGCCCGAGTTGGGTAAATTGCGAAAATTGTAAACATGCAAAACTGCCCCATGCATCACAATCGAATCTTCTCCAATTTCAATGCCGTTGGGGCAAGCGTGTAAATAAGCACCCTGATCCAGGTAAGCACCATTTTTTAGGGTGATATTGCTGGCAAAACGAAGTCGAACATTGTTTTCAATCGCCGCCATGCCATCCATGTTGAGAATAAGACGGTAAACAAAACCACGTAGACCAATACCAACAATAGTTGGTACCCAACCCACCAGAAAAAACAGCAGCTGTTCTAAAATATAACGTCCCAGCCCTGTCGCCTGGCGACTCAAATACAGTTGAAGACTTCCAAGAATTTTTGACACAGTAATATTTTGTAACCGTTCGTTGCGTGATAGCGTGATAGATAGAAAAGTTAGGGGTCAGTGGTTCAGCAAATCACAAATGATTCCCAAATGTGCAAGCATACCTTGTTCTAATTTGCACAATGTCTTGCTCAATACATTAGTGGAACAACGATAACTTTGCTGAATCGTGCAGGTGTTGGCTCACAATATAACATAATTGTTAACCTGTTAACGATGCAAATTATGTGTGAGCGATCTTACAAGGGAGCTTACAGGGGAAACGCACCAAACCACCTGTATGCACCCCTTACCGACAGGGTATGCTTTCTTGAAAATTGGCGCTTGACACTTGTTTCCATCTATATTAAAATCTCTTCAATCATTTAAAAATATTCAAATGTTTATCTAAAGTAAAAAAGCTTATGTCCTCACCTGATGAATTAGCCATTGAATTTGTTGTTGACAATCTAGAGACTTTAAAGGCCATTGCCCACAGTACCCGACTAGATATCTTGCAATCACTTAAGCGACCTAAAACAGTTAAGGAAATTGCCCAAAGACTTGAGCTGCCTGCAACCAAGCTTTATTACCACGTGAATCTGATGGAAAAGCACGGCCTGATTAAAGTAGTAGAAACAAATATTGTTTCAGGAATTATCGAAAAAAAATATCAGGTAACTGCCAGAAATTACCGCTTGCAAGATGGTCTACTTACTGAAAGCAACACCTTCAGTGAAGAAATGGATATGATGTTAAGTGCCGTCTTTAGCACAACGCGATCAGAGATCAAACGCAGCCTTGAAGCGAAGCAAATGAAGCTTGCGAATGATGACAAACGAGGGCTTCTATGGCATTCCGGGGTGCAACTAACACCGGCACAATTTGCAAAGTTCCACGAGCAACTCGAAATAATCCTAAGGGAAATGGAGGGACAGAGTAAACAAAATGATACAGAAAATCCAGCGAGCAACGCCAATCATTTTGGCATCACGGTTGCCTTCTATCCAATTTATCGGCCCAACGAAGATGAGGATGAATCGGCATGAAATATAATTTTCCCAACCACCTACAAAATTACACATGGCGGCCACTGCAAGAAAATGATGGCGCACGTATTGAAGCAATGGTCAATGCTGCCGCCAAAATCGATCAGGCCGAAGCTGGCATTTCCCAGGAACGGGTGCAACAAATATTTGCTATGTTGGGTGAGGAAGTGGCAACTGATACGCTTACGGCCGTTTCCCCCCAAGGTACAATCGCCGCCCTGGCACTCATCTTAACCCCTCCCCAAGAAGACGAGCATCTCGCCATGATCAGCGGCATTGTCCACCCTGACCACCGGGGGAAGGGCATTGGGAATACCATTCTAAGCTGGATGGAAAACCGCGCTCGCCAAAAATTTAGCCAGCTCAACGACAACAAGCCTCGTCTTTTGCGCACGAGCTGCCAGGATTTCATGGTCGAGCGTATTGCCTTGTTTGAACAACACCAGTTTGAAGCTGCCCGCTACAGCTACAAAATGCGCCGCGACCTGGCCCAACCTTTGCCCAAAAAACCACTCCCGAAAGGATTACAGCTCATCAATTGGACAGAAGAAAGAGATTCCGATCTGATGCATACATTTAATGAAGCCTTTAACGAGCATTGGGGCTTGCCCACGATGACAGAGGACCTTTGGCAGCAATTCTTTGTCGGTGTACCCCAATTTCGCAGCGACCTCACCTATTTGGCAATGGATGGCGACACGATTGTTGGCTTTTGCCTGAATTGGGTAGATGAACCCCAAAACAAGCAAACAGGCATCGGCGAAGGCTGGATTGAAGCTGTGGGCACGCTGCCTGCCTGGCGAGGTCAAGGATTGGCCTCAGCACTCCTGGTTCATTCCATGCATGCGTTTATTGCAGAAGGGCTCCAGCGTGCGGGTTTGGATGTTGATACGCAAAATCCAACAGGTGCCTTGCGGCTCTATGAAAAGTTGGGCTTTGATGCGGTTAAAAGAACCGTAATCTTTACCAAAAATCTTGGCAAAACATGAGCACTGTTAGCAAAATATACTTGGAAACAGCCCGGCGGAATACGGCCGTATTCCAACAAAACCCCCACATCAAAGCTATCCTTGTCACCGGCTCCGTCGCCAAAGGCGTCGCCGATGACAACTCCGATATCGACATCATCATGTATTACGATGAATTGCCAAGCGAAGCCGCCTTTGAAGCGTATCGCCAGGCTGCCTTGGATTCTGGCGGCGGCTTTTACGGCGGCAACGCCGCAGAAGGGTTTGCCCTCTTCCAATATATCGACGGCCTTCGCCACGACTTTGCCCACGCTCCGCTCAGCGAAACCGAAGAACTGCTTCAAGAGTTCCTGGCCAAACCCGATCTAGAAAACAACAATAAACAAATCATGCTTGATGGCATTCTCACCGGTGTGCCGCTCAAAGGGGCCAAGATCGCCCAAAAGTGGAAAGACCAGCTGGCCAACTACCCACCCCAATTGGGCGAGATGCTGGTAAAAAAACATTTGCGCTTTCGTCCCCATTGGGTATTGCAAAAGATGGGGGTGGATCGCAATGAAGTTATCTTTTTGCAGGAGGAGTTGCTTAACGCCGTGCAAAGCATCTTTGGCGTGTTGTGCGGGTTAAACAAACTGTACCATCCTGGTAAAATTAAGGGACTCAACTACACCGTGGCCAAAATGCAGTTGGCCCCACCAAATGTGGCCAGCCGCTTGCCCGGTTTATTTGAAGTGGATGGGCAAACGGCCGTAAACCAACTCAAACAACTCATCGAAGAAACCATCGAACTGGTAGAAACCCATCTGCCCCAGATCGACACCGCCCCCACCCGCAAACTATTTACCATGCAGCTGCGCAAGTAATCAAACGCAAGAAAACAGAATCTGCGTCCATCTGCGTAATCTGCGGATTTTTAGGAGAAAAAAATGAAACGTATTGAATCTTTTTTGTCCGCGCGGCTCTTTTTAGTACCGCAACTAGTAGGCGACCGTCTCTACTTTATTAGCAATTTGAACGGCCGTAACAGCCTCTACGCCATGGATCGCGGCGGCAGCGTGCCGGAACCCTTGCTGCCCCCAAACATCGCCCTGCAAAATCCCCACCTCATGCCCGGTCGCTCCTTTGTCGTCTTTCCCAAGCTAAACCAAATTGTGGTCATGATCGACCAAAATGGCGACGAAAACTACCTGCCCATGAGCATACCATTAGATGGCGGCTATCCAGAACCCATCTTCGCTGACGCTTTTGCCAACCATCGTGTCAGTACTGAAGACGCCGATTTGGAACGCAATATGCTTGTTTTTGTCGCAGAATCACGCACGGAACCCCTGATGCGTTCTTATCTGGCTAACCTGGAAACCAGCGAGCTAATCAAACTGAATGAAAGCCAATTTGGCGGCATGCCCAGCGGCAGCAATGAAGAGAAGACAAAATTTATCCTGGCCGAAGGGTACGGGGCTGGCGATGGTGTGCTGTTCCGCTTCAACCTGGGCGACGAAAAACCAAGCACCTTGTTGGGCCTGCCCATGGCCGAGCGCACGCCAGAAAGCGACCCGCGCAAATACAACATCGGGCCAGCTTTTTTCATTCGCCACGACAGCGGCCTTTTGCTCGCCACGTCTGAGTTTGAAGATACCTACGGACTTGCCTATCTCAACTTCGACAATCCTACAGACCTGAAACAAGTGACCATTTCCGGCACGCAGCATGAAGGTGTGGGTGAGCTAGAAGACATTCGCCATCTTGCAGAACAAACTTATTTACTTATTTACAATATCGATGGCAGTTCCTGGGCCTATGAAGCAGAGCTAGATGAAGACAACCTGCAAATGGCAGCCACCCATTTGCTCTGTGGTCAGGGCGAACTAGCTGACGGGGTATTGGAGTCGATCCAGTACAACAAAACTCAGGATGAATATGCGCTGTCGTTTTCTACGGCCGTTTCCCCCACCCAACTCTACACCATCAGCGGCCCCAACCGAGATACTTGCCAACGACACACCAACGAGCGCATCCTGGGCCTGCCCGGCGCATGGCTCTCTCCTGGCGAGGATTACCCCTTCACCAGCTACGATGGCCTGCGCATCTCCGCCCGGCTCTATATGCCCGCTGATGAACTAGGCTATGAAGGTCCGCGCCCACTGGCCTACTACATCCACGGCGGGCCACAGGGGCAGGAACGGCCTGATTTTGCCTGGTTCTCCATGCCCTTCATTCAATTTCTCACGCTCAACGGCTTTGCCGTCTTTGTACCCAATGTGCGCGGCAGCACCGGCTACGGCTTCAGCTACATGAAACACGTCGTGCGCGATTGGGGCGGAGCCGACCGACTGGACCACGTTCATGCCATGACCGAAGTGTTGCCCAAAGATGAGCGCATTGACACAAAACGGGCTGGCGTCGTCGGCCGTTCCTACGGCGGTTACATGACTCTCACCCTGGCCAGCCGCCACCCCGAACTGTGGGCTGCGGCCATTGATATGTTTGGTCCCTACGATCTGCTCACCTTTGCCAATCGCGTGCCGGAAACGTGGAAGCCATTCATCAAAATGCTGGTTGGCGACCCCGAAACAGAGCAAGATTTCATGCGAGAACGCTCGCCGCGCACCTACATCGAGCAGGTCACTGCTCCCATGCTGGTCGTCCAGGGTAAAAACGATCCCCGCGTCATCGAGCAGGAATCGCGCGAGCTGGTCGAAAAGCTGCGGGACATCGGCAAAGAAGTCGATTACCTCATGTTCCCTGATGAAGGGCATGACGTGCTGAAATATGACAATCGCGTCAAGGTGTACACGACCATGACCGACTTTTTCAAAAAACATTTGGGAGAATAACTCGCAACAAACTGCATGCGGATAATTTAGACAAAAGCGCCAGCTCATGAACTAAGGGCTGGCGCTTTTCAAATCCCTGTACGCTAGTTGCAGCGTATGCTAAAATACAGCAATATCTAAGCTTTTGCGAGGGGAAACTTCCATGGCAACATTAAAAGATATGCAGGTCCAATACATCACAAATGAATCTGGAGAGCGCAGCAGCGTCATTTTATCTATTGAGGATTTTGAATCGCTATTAGAAGATTTGGAAGACTTAGCTCTCATTGCCGAAAGGCGTGATGAACCAACTGTTTCCCATGAAAACCTGAAAAAAGAGCTTAAAAAAGATGGTCTCCTACCAGATTGAATGGAAAAACTCTGCTAAAACTATGGTTCAGGCCGGTAAACGGCCGTTTCCATACTCCCCACAAACTGCGGCAAATCAGGATGGCCCAACTGCTGGCGCACGGCGTGGGCTTCACCCGTATGGAACCAGTAATGGTAGGTTGTACGCATCAACATGGTTCCCACGCTTTCACGGGATTTGGTTTCACCTTGCACGAGATGGGTAGTTAACTGCTCTGTGGCAACCGTTTCCAAAAACTCGTCTGCGGCTGCGGTGACCTTTTGCCACGTTTGCCACATGTCGGCGAGGGGTGGAGTGGTTGCTGGACGGCCGTATCCTACAATCTCATTCAGTCCAGGCCGCACCAATTTTCCCTGTGCCAAATAGACCCAGTAAAACTGCTCCTGGTTGGCCAGATGGCCAATCATCCAGCTAATGCAGTTCATGGGCAACAAGCGCTTTTGCGCATCTTCGTCAGAAAGTCCTTCCAGGCAGCGCACGAACTCGCTGCGGGCAAAATGGAGTTGAGTAACCAGTGGATGTGTCATGAGGAGAATGATAGACGAACGGCCGTTTCTCGCCAATCCAAAATCAAACAAGCCGTGCTAAAATCGGATACTATGAATCCGCAATCCGTTAAACGTATCGTCACGTTTGTCCTCGTTAGCGGTGGTATCTTCATCTTTTTGGCGCTCCTTTTTAGAACTGAATGGCGCGACTGGAAAGACAGCAGCAGCTGGCAAACCGTTACCACCCGAGACTTCACCATTCAACCCAAAAACAGCAGCGTACATTACCGTTATATCGTCAACGATCAAGCATATGAAGGAGATCGCACACACTTCTTTGTCTTAGCAAAATTCCAGGATGATCGCGTATTGGATTGGATCGCTGAAAACCGCCAGGCAACCGAACTAATCGTCTATTACGATTCCAAGGCACCCGGTCGCTCCGTACTGGTACGTGAACTGGATCCGCAATGGTTCTGGCAATACCCGCTCATCTGTGGCTTTGCTGGATTCGTTATCTTGCTCCCGCTGCTCTTTTTTGGCACGCTGTGGCGCTGGCTGCGGCGGCAGTTCCCAAATTGAGCCGCGTTAGGTAAAATCAGGCCATCCGCTAAACAAGGAGTTATGAATGGATTCCCACGCATTTAAATACCCACCCGCGCACAAAGGTGATGTTGTTGAAGATTATCATGGCACGGCCGTTCCCGACCCCTATCGCTGGCTAGAAGATCCCGAAAACCCCGACGCGGTTGCCTGGATCAATGCCCAAAACGAACTAACGCAAAGCATCATGGCCGAACTACCCGTGCACCAGCAATTCCAAGAGCGGCTCGCCACCCTGTGGAACTACCCCAAAAGCAGCGTGCCGCGCCGCAAAGCTGACCAATACTTTGTCCAGAAAAATGATGGCTTGCAAAATCAACCAATCCTCTACAAACAAACCAGCCTGGATGCACCGCTGGAACAAGTGATCGATCCCAATACGCTCAGCGAAGACGGCACGATTGCCCTCATGAACCAGAGCTACAGCAAAGACGGCCGTTTCCTGGCCTACACCCTCTCCCAAAGCGGCAGCGACTGGCAAACCATCCACATCCGAGACCTGCAAAGTGGCGAAGACAGCCCGGAAGTGCTGCGCTGGGCCAAGTTCACCAACGCCGCCTGGCTGCCCGACGGCACCGGCTTTTTCTACGCCCGCTACCCCAGCCCCGACGAAATGCCCGACGCCCCACCCAGTACGCACCAACAAGTTTTCTTCCACAAAGTGGGTACGCCCCAAAGCGCCGACAAAATCATCTTTGCCCGGCCCGATGCGCCTAATTTGGGCTTTGAGCCTGAGGTGACGAAAGACGGCCGTTTCCTCATCCTGCATGTTTGGGACGGCACGGATCGACGTAACCGCTTCTACTACCGCCCGCTGGACGGCGAGGAGTTCATCTACCTGCTGGACCAGATGGACGCGGGCTACCAATTTTTGGGCAACGATGGTTCAAAATTTTATTTTCAGACGGATAACGGGGCAGATAACGGCCGTCTCATCACCATCAACCTCAACAACCCAGACCCGGCCAACTGGCAGACCCTCATCCCTGAAGGAGACGATGCCATTGCCTTCAGCTTGATGGTCAACAACGAGTTTATCCTCGGCACGTTACACCACGGCCAACACAAACTGCACCGCTACGCGATAGACGGCACACATTTGGGCGAAATTGTGCTGCCCGTCCCCGGCACCATTTTTGATCTGTCTGGCGAGCGCCAACACACCGAACTGTTCATCCAGTTCCAATCCTTCACCTACCCGCCCACCATCCTGCGCTACGATTTCACCACCAACGAGCTAACCATTCTCGACCAGCCCCAACTCGATTTTGATCCCGACGCCTACGAAACGACGCAGGTCTTCTATCCCTCCAAAGATGGCACAAAAGTGCCGCTCTTCATCACCCACAAAAAAGGTCTGCCACTCGACGGGCAAAATCCCACGCTGCTGTATGGCTACGGCGGCTTCAATATCGCCATGACGCCTATCTTTTCCCCCACCCGGCTGGCCTGGCTGGAGCGCGGCGGGGTTTATGCCCAGGCCTGCCTGCGCGGCGGCATGGAGTACGGCGAAGCGTGGCACCAGGCGGGAATGCTTGAAAATAAGCAAAATGTGTTTGATGATTTTATTGCTGCCGGGGAATGGCTCATCGCTACTGGCTACACGAATAACAAGAGGCTGGCCATCGAAGGGCGCAGCAACGGCGGTCTGTTGGTAGCCGCCTGCCTGGTCCAGCGGCCCGATCTATTTGGAGCCGCGCACTGCGGCGTACCGGTCATCGACATGCTGCGCTACCACAAGTTCAGCGCGGGCCGCTACTGGACCTCCGAATATGGCAACGCCGAGGAAAACCCGGAGCATTTCCGCTTCATGCTGGCCTACTCCCCCTTGCACAATGTCCAGCCAGACCACACCTACCCGCCCCTCATCATCACCACTGCCGACACCGATGATCGGGTGGTGCCCATGCACGCCAAAAAGTTTGCCGCCACCTTGCAGGCGGCGGATAACGGCCGTAATCCCCTCCTCATCCGCATAGAAATGCGCGCCGGGCACGGCATGGGCAAACCCACTACCAAGCTCATCGAAGAAGCCAGCGACGTGTACAGCTTCCTATGGACAATGCTCAACAAAGGGTAATCTTTATTTCCCCGGAAACTGATTTCAAATCATCCTCGAAAAGTTTCCGGGGAAATGGAAAAAATTGTCAACGCGGCAACCGCTTGCGGCCCAACTGCACCAGCAGCGCACCAATAATCGCCACGACAAGCCCGGCTACCTCACGGCCGTTTAATCGCTCGCCCAAAAATATCACCGCCAAAATGGGGATCTGCACCGCCATTGTGTTGTTGATAATGCTCGATTCCATCGCCGACAGGGTGCGCAGCGATAGATTCCACAGGGTGAAGGCAAAGGCCGTATTCATCACCGCCAACCAGGCAATAATCGCCCAGCTTTGCCAATTCAGCGTAGGCATGCCTTGCGTGCTTAAACCGACAATGAGCAACACGGCAGCGCCCACGCCCATGCTAATCGTTGTGATGGTTAACGGCCGTAAATGTTCCTGCCTGTTAATCGCTCGCCCCAAAACAGAGGACCCTGCATTTGCCAGGACGCCCAAAATAACCACCAGAAATCCGATCAGTTGCGCTGTAGGAATGTCTATCGGGTAAAAGTAGAGCAGTCCCCCGACCAAAGCCACCAACATGCCCAACCACTGCCAGCGGGACGGCCGTTCCCCCAATAATCCCAGCCCCAACAGCGCCACCATCACCGAGGTAAAGCCCAGCATCACGTTGACCGTCACCGCCGGTAGATAAGCCAGCCCCACAAACTGCGCTCCCTGTGTGACCGCATAAAACATCAATCCCAAACCGACCAACCCTAGCCAGCCCGCCCGATTCAACTGCCGTACTTCCGCCACGCCGCCGCTGCGCCAAAAGAAGGGCAGCAGGCACAGAAACGCCAAGCCATAACGCAGCCCAGCAAAGGTGAGCGCGGGAATATCCACTAAGCCAATTTTGATGAGAACCCAGGATGTTGACCAGAGAAAAGTAACAAAGAGGGCCTGGAAAACGGCCGTCACATGCGAGGAACGCTGCCAACCTGTCAAACGAAACATATAAAACCTCCAGAGAATGCGTGAAAAGCACAAGCACAACGTCAATTGTGCCCATGCCAACCGCAATCCCCAAGGCTTTTATCCGTCCAGATGCTGCCACTTTTCTGGATTCCCGCCTTCGCGGGAATGACAGGAAAGTAGTTTATGCGGCGCTCGGTCCGGCCAGCAAATTGCTGCGGAACCCTAGCCGCCACTGTTGGTTGGGTTTGTTAATTTGATAGGAAACATTGTAGCCAGCCTGGCAAGATTGGTCCAATCTTTGCCGAAATTTCGCTGGCATGAAGCAATGTAGATTGGAGCAATCTGTTACGGCCGTTCAACCACCGTCTCTGCAATCAGATCGTGAATGCTTTGCTGTCGTGGCGTGTGTGGCATAACCATCAAGTACAGGAGCAACACCACAAATCCCACGATGAAGCCCGGCCGAAACGCAGGTGCCGGATCTGACAAAATCGGCACAGGCAGCATAAAGGTTAGATGAAATATCTCCCAGGGAATTAACTTCAGTACAGTGCGATACAAAAGCTGCCGCCAATTAGCCTTCTCCCCCGTTACAGTTGTCACCCAAAGACCAAGAAGTTGCTTGCCCGGTGTTGCCTGCCGACTGGAATGTTCAAAAAAAATGAAGTACAGCCAAATAGGAACAGAAATGGTCAAGAATACCCAACCATAAAGCAGCCAACCACTATTCAATTCAGTCAGCTTGTCAAAAGGAAAACCGTTGGTTAGCGTAAGCAGGCCCCACTGAAAACCTTGCACGAGCAGTGCCAATAGAGTGATATCAACAAAATAAGCAACAACCCGGCGCACGATCTGGGCAGATTTCATAACTCATTTTATCAAGAACACCCTATTTCCCCAAAGGCTGAACGATGATTTCGCGAGCAACGTCATCATCCAGAGAGAGTTGGGTCTCACCCACGCGCACCACGTAAGCCGGTTGGCGTTGTTGCAGCTTGATCAGGCTGCCAGGCACCAGTCCCAGCGCCGAAAGCTTATGCAGCCGCGCTACATTTTGAGTATCAATGGCAGTTACCTGAGCAATGTCGCCCGGGTTAAGGCTTTGCAAGGATAGTTTCATGAGGTTGGCTCTGAGGTGGACGGCCGTTTCGTCAACCGCCCCCATACTTTTTCCACAAATTTCACCGTCGCCGACTGCGTTTCATCTACCACCTGGTAGCCGCAGTTAGGGCAGCAAATCACGCTGCATCGTTCCGCCAGCGGACAGCTGGGATGGCACACCAGCTGCGACGCATCATATTCATAACCACATAAAGCACATTGCTGCATCTTAATTCAGTCCATTCCATTTCCCCGAAAACTCTTAATTGAGTAAACCGTTCACAGTTTCCGGGGAAATCTGAGCGGCGCTATTTCTGGTCAAAGATTTCGCAGATTACGCAGATAAAATCTTTTCAATCTGCGAAACCTTTGATAAGCCGCCCTCTTAAAATTCGACGCCAAATAAGCGTAGCAGCCAGTTCAATAGGCCGCCGACCAGAAAAGCAAAGGGAAATACAAACGCGGCCACACCCAGCGCCGTGCGCTTGCCGTGCTCGCGAATAATCATCAAAACATTGGCAATGCAGGGGATAAACAAAGTAATCACCACCAAGCTAACCACCATCTGATTGCCTGTGAGCAACCCCTGCCGCGCCAGGCCAAACAAACCCGCTGCACCAAAATCACGCCGGAAAAAGCCAATCAAAAAGACACTGGCCGTCTCCGCAGGCAGGCCCAGCAGCCCCTGCACCACCGGGGCCAGCAGCCGCTCTAGCTGCACCAGCAAGCCCAACTTGTCCAGCACAAACAGCAGTGCCGTCCCGGCAATGAAGAGC
Organism: Promineifilaceae bacterium (SeqCode); assembly: GCA_050292445.1. Taxonomy (GTDB): domain Bacteria; phylum Chloroflexota; class Anaerolineae; order Promineifilales; family Promineifilaceae; genus Leptofilum. The sequence goes on from JBNKLQ010000034.1 coordinate 31,833, forward strand.
GGCAACACTTCTTTGAGATACCATTCCACCCGCGCCACGGTTTTGACGGCAATGGCTTTCAAACGAGGCTGGCGTACTGGCGGCAGTTCCAAAATAAAGTCGGAGGATTGGCCGGGTAGCAGCCGCGCCGCCAGCCAGCCAACGGCAAACAGCGTCAGCAGTACCACGCTTAGCCAGGCTATCACGCCAGAGCCAGACAAAATGGCCACCATGCCCATCAGCACACCCAATTGCGCCGAACAGGGCACGCCCAACGCCAGCAGCAGCGTTACCTGGAGGCGCTCCTTGCGCGTTTCCAAAATGCGGGTGGTGAGGGTGGCCATCGTATCGCAGCCCAGCCCCAGCACCATGGGCAGTACGGCTTTGCCGTTCAACCCCATCGCCTTAAACGGCCGATTTGCCATCACCGCCAATCGGGCCAAATAACCGGAATCTTCCAGCAAGCTAAAGGCCAAAAAGAAAGTGAACACAATCGGCAGCACAATAGCGATGCTGTAGGAGAGGGC
>JBNKLQ010000035.1:0-32314 GCA_050292445.1 Promineifilaceae bacterium (SeqCode)
TCACGCCAGAGCACGATGGCCGGCTCATCGACCTAGTGCTGCTGGACATTGCCAAAAAGCTGAGGAAGCAGCTTGTAATGCGCAATATCACGTTGCAATTCACGGGGGCACTAACCGGCACCTATCAATTTGGCCGCAAAGCTACACCTGACTGCACGTTGGAAATAGACGTTTTTGACTTTAACCTACGCGCCTCAGAGCGGATTTCTGTAGAGGAAGCCCTGCGGCGTACGGCCGTATCTGGCGATGACGCCGCCGCCTACTGGTTCCTAAGCAAGGCTACCGTTCTGTATTAATTACTCCCCTCGACCAGTAACTTAGAGAATCACCAAACTCCAAAAACAAATAAAAAGGACAAGGTAATGATGCGACAAGCACTCAAGTGGATTGTTGTTGGTTTAGGCAGCCTGGTAATCATCATCGGCATCGCCGCCATTGTTTTATATAGCATTGGGCGCTCACGCCTGAACCAGACATATGACATAGACGTGGCCACAGTGCCTATTGATGATAACCCGGAGGTGTTGGATCGTGGCAAGCATCTGGTAGAAGCTGTGCTTGCCTGTGCCGAATGTCATGGCACCGGACTACGTGGCAAAGCTTTCTTTGATGACCCTGCTGTGGGTACCGTCGTCTCGGCGAACCTAACCGGCGGTGAAGGCGGTATCGCTGAGGCTTATAGCGACGAAGATTGGCTACGCGCCATTCGCCACGGCATTAACCAGGAAGGGAAACCGCTACTGGTCATGCCCGCCCAGCATCTTAAAAATATGAAAGCAGCAGATCTAGGTGCGGTAATTTCCTACCTCAAAACGGCACCACCCGTAGATAACATACCACCCACAACAAAACTATCCCCACTGACTTATATTTTGATCGCCCTAGGCCAGTTTGACAACAACATTCCCGCCGAATATATCGATCATGCCGCCCCATTACCGCAAGCGCCACCAGAAGGAGCAACCCAGCCCTATGGTGAGTATCTGGTTAGCATTGCCACTTGCCGCGACTGCCACGGCAAAGAACTGGCAAGCGGCCAGGCCGGGCCGGGCGAGCCAATTGGCCCCAATTTGACACCCTCCGGTGAACTTGCGGCTTGGTCTCAAGAAGATTTCTTCCGACTAATCCGCACCGGCCAGACACCAACTGGCCGCCAGATCAATGAATTTATGCCCTGGCAATATTACAGTCAAATGTCGGATACAGAACTGGAAGCAATTTGGCTCTACCTGCAGGTTCTAGAACCGGTACAGACACCGGGTGACCTGGTCATTGATGGGTGAGCGTCAAACATCAATGACCTTTTTTGCATAGAAACGGCCGTTTCCACAAATTTGATGCCCGCGTCATCTTGCCAGCCACGTGGCAAAAGCATAAGATGGAGCAGTATCTATTGTCACAAACGGCCGTCTCCCGGTGTTTAACTGAACAGAAAGACGCAAGACCCTATGGCAAAAGGAACAGATGTGACCAGCCTCAGCGATAACCTGCTGCTCGAGCAGATTGGGCAGGGAGACGTGGCCTCTTTTGAGGTCCTCTTCCACCAGCATTATGATCGCGTCTATGGGCTGCTGTTCCGGCTGCTGGGCAACCGGGATGAAGCGGAAGATGTGACCCAGGAAGTGTTCCTCAAGCTGCACGACCATGCCTTCAGCCGCCGCTTTTTGCAACGCAGTCGAGAACACAATATCGGGGCGTGGCTGTACCGAACGGCCACCAACATGGGCTACAACGCCATTCGCGGACGGCAACGGCGCTGGCAGCGCAACACCCTGCTGGTGCCTGATCCGCAAGGTATCCCCGGCGCAGAAAAAGAAGTGGAGCAGCGGGAACGGGAAACGGCCGTGCGCCAAACCCTGGCCAAACTGCCGGAGCGCGACACCCAGCTCTTGCTCATGCGACAAATGGGCTTCAGCTACGCCGAATGCGCCGAAGCCATTGGCGTGGCTCCCACTTCAGTGGGCACCCTGCTGGCCCGCGCGGCTGCGGCCTTTAAGCAGGCGTATGAAGAACAGTAATCAGTAGAACAGTATTTAGTAATCAGTTCACCAATCACTGATCTACTGATTACTGACCTACTGAACACTGCAACAGGTGTAACGATGAACGAACAGGATAAACAACTACAGGAAGTCATTGAGCAGTTGTCTGTTTTAGAGCCAACAGCGGCTGATGCACCCCGTCCGGCGCGGCAGGCATTCGCGCAGCTTCAGGTGGCGCAACAAGCGCAGCTGGCTCCAGCCAAACGCCCCAACTGGTTGGAACGGTTGGGGCAGCAACTGCTGGCACCACAGCGTCGGCTGGCTACGGCCGTTTCCCTGGCCATCACCTTGCTCATTATCACCTTTAGCTTTCCCACCGTGCGCGCCGCCGCCAGCGATTTGCTCAGCCTGTTCCGCGTGCAGAAGTTTGCCGCCATCTCCATCTCGCCAGAGCAATTGGCCCTTTTGCAAGAGGTCGCCGACCAGGGCATGATTCCTGGCGAACTGCACATCGGGCAAGAACCGGGCCGATTGACGCCAGTAGATTCTTTGCCTGAAGCAGCGAACTTGACTGGGCTAACGGCCGTTCGCACCCTGCCCACGTTGGGTGAACCAACTGAAATCTTCATCTCTGAAGGAGGCAGCGCCGACTTTGCGGTAGACGAAACCAATGCCCGCACCCTGCTGGAAGCGGCCAACCTCGACCCCAACTTGTTGCCTGCCGGTATTGACGGGGCGCGCATCACCGTCGTCACCTTTAACGGCGTTGAGCAGCGCTGGGAAGATGGCACCACCCTGCTACAGCTCGACAGCCCCCTGGTGCAATATCCAGAGCGGCTGGACCCGGCCGTGTTAGGCGAAGCGCTGCTGCAAATTCTGGGGCTGAATCCGCTGGAAGCCAACCGCCTGGCCCGTCAGATCGATTGGACCAGTACGCTGCTGCTGCCCATCCCCACCGACATGGCTTCCTTTGAAGAAATGACGGTGAATGGCACCAGCGGCATTGGGCTGAGCAGCCTGGACGACAACTTCCACGCGTTGATTTGGCAGGAAAACGGCCGTCTCTACCTGTTGGTGGCTGCCCAAACCATGCCCGAATTGGCCGAGTTGGCAAATACGTTAGAATAACCAGCATGTTCGACAATCCCTTATTTTTGCCAATTGTTTTAGGCATTATTGCGCTGGGTGTCTTTTACCTAATCGTTACCAGCCAAAACCAAAAAACCGCTGCATCTAATGATGAAGATGAAGCAGGAGTGCGGCACTGGCAGGTGCAGTGCCCAAGCTGCCGACGCTGGAAAAAGATGAAGCCCATTCGCCGCGAGAAATTGCTGGATGAGCAGGAAGCGCTGCAAAGAAGGCTCATATCTGGCCCACGTCCCCGCTTTTTACATGAATACAAATGCCGCTATTGTGGCCATATCTGGCAGGAAACCTATTCCGAATAATGATGAATGACTTTGCTATTGAAGCGGTTGGGCTGCGGAAACAGTTTGGCCAGAAAACGGCCGTTGCCAACCTCACGCTCCAGGTAAAACGAGGCGAAATCTTTGGCTTTTTGGGGCCAAACGGCGCGGGAAAAACCACCTCCATCAAAATGCTGCTGGGGCTGACCGCACCCACAGCAGGCAGCGCCACCTTGTTAGATCAACCTTTGGGGGACCGGGCAACGCGAGCCAAAATTGGCTTTTTGCCCGAGCATTTCCGCTTCCATGAATGGCTCAAAGCCGCCGAATTTTTGGATTTACACGGCCGTTTACAGCAAATGTCCACCAACCAGCGCAAAAAAGCCATCCCCAACCTGCTAGCCCTGGTGGGGCTGCAAGATCGGGCCGAAACACCCCTACGCGCCTTTTCCAAGGGGATGTTGCAGCGCATTGGCCTGGCCCAGGCACTGCTAAACGATCCAGAGCTTGTTTTTTTGGATGAGCCGACGTCCGGGCTGGACCCGTTGGGGCGGCGGCTGGTGCGGGATGTGATTAATCAGCTGCGACAGCGGGGTGCGGCCGTTTTCCTCAATTCCCATCTACTCAGCGAAGTGGAACAAACTTGCGACCGGGTGACGTTTATTCGGCAGGGCGAGGTGTTGGAAACTGTGTCGCTGCATGAAGCGCCAACGGCCGTTCCCATTGTGGTGCGCGTGGGGCAACCGGGGCCGGAACTATTGGCAAAGCTGGCTGAGTTTGGCGATGAGGTGCAGTTTGATGCGGGGAACGGCCGTATTCATCTTAACTTACCAGACGAAGCCGCTATTCCTCAACTAGCCAGTTGGCTCATCGGGCAAGGGCACACGCTGTACGAGCTGACGCCCCAACCAGTTACCCTGGAGGAACGCTTTCTCCAAATCGTCGGCACCCAATCAGAGGGATGATTGAATGATATCCGCAGATTGCGCAGATTACCGCAGATTTTCTTTGCGCACTTTGCGGTTCAAAACATTTTTGACTATCACAGCAAACCAATATGCAGACTGTTCTTATTTTTGCCGAACTAACTATCCGTGAAACACAGCGGCGCAAGGTGTTGTGGTTGGCCCTGCTGTTGGCTCTGGGCTTTCTGGGTATCTTTGGCCTGGGGCTGCACCTCATCTTTCGTGAGATCGAGCGAATTGGGGTGGCCATCGAGGAAATCGAGCTGGGGCTTGGGCTGCTTTTATCTGCCGGGCTGTACATGGTGAATTTTTTGGTGGTGGTGATGGCCCTGTTGGTTTCAGTAACGGCCGTTTCTGGCGAGATCGATTCCCACACCATCGAAGCGCTCGTGACCAAACCAATACGTCGTTGGGAACTCGTTTTGGGCAAATGGCTTGGTTTTGCCATCATCGTTGCTGTTTACACGCTGCTGCTGGCGGGTGGCCTCATCACGCTTTATCGTTGGCGAACCGGTTTTGCCGTGAGCAACATTCCGGCCGGACTGAGCCTGATGCTGCTGCAAGGGCTGTTGGTGCTGTCGCTCACGCTGCTGGGCGGCACGCGGCTTTCTACCCTGGCTAACGGCGTGGTAGCCTTTATGCTGGTGGGCATTGCCTTCATTGGCGGCTGGGTCGAGCAAATTGGCAGCCTGTTACAAAATGAAACGGCCGTTGACGTGGGCATCGTCACCAGTTTAATTATGCCCACAGAGATTTTGTGGCGGCAGGTGCTGGCTCTGCTGCAGCCTCGCGTCACCACCTCCCCTTTTGCCGCCGGACCCTTTGTGGTGCTCTCTCAACCCTCAGACTTAATGATCTGGTATGCGGTAGCGTATACGGCCGCTCTTTTACTGCTAAGCCTCATTAGCTTTTCCCGTCGCGATTTGTAACAGTTTGGGTGGGGAACGGCCGTTGCTCCCGCAACGTCATTATAAAATACAGAATAACCCCCAAGAATATCTATACATCTACAACAATAATGTGCCAAGATGCCCAAACAGCTTATTGCAGGTATTATATTGTCGGGAAGAGGAATCACATATCCGCCAAAAAAATGTATCGCTTGTATTGGAAACAACAATGATGCTGACGCATGAGCGCCCGCAAGTAAAGAAGGTTTATTGTGAATCAATTTGCAGATATTCATGCCCTGGAAATGTGGCTGAAAAAATATAAGATCGACTATGAAAAATGGGGGAACGGCAACAGCAAAAGTTTACACAATTTGTGGCAAGAGTTAGAAGCAGGCGAAGTTCAACTAAAAGACAATCCCCCTCTACGGGTCGTGGATGTGGTGCAAATTATCATTCGGCAGAATGATCTGGTGTTGGTAGAAGCAGAACAGGAATTTTTTAACGGGCAGCGCCGCTTCAGGCAACAACCTCCTTCGGAAAAAATCAAACCGGGTGAAAACATTCAAAAGGCAGCTCGCCGTTGTTTACAGGAGGAGCTTGGCGTGCCGCCAGAAAACATTACGCTAAATATGGAGAGCCATCAACAACATCAGACAAGCTCAAACTCTTTTTCTTATCCTGGATTACCTTCACAATACAATTTTCATTTGTTGGAAGCGGCCGTTTCTGGATTACCAGATGATGATTTTTGGCGGGAAAATCTGGCTGGAGACGACAGCATCGATCCGGTGAAACGACACCGTTGGGCCTGGCATCCCATAGACGCCATCAAGTTTATTACGAGTCAGTAACGTTCTTTTGCTCCAACACAGTCCCAACCGAAACGCCAGTCTGGACCAGACCCCACAGCGCTAGACCAATCATCCACACCATTTCTAAAATGTGCAGCAGCACAGCATAAGCTGTTAGAGCCACTTCATCAAAGCCCACGGCGGCCAGCGGCACTACCACCGAGGCATGAAAAATGCCCAGCTGCGTTGGTGCCGATGGCGGCGATAGGGCCAGCGCGCCCAAGGAAACAGCCAGACGATCTGCGGGTTGAAACCCTTCGCCCAAAGCCAACAGTGTGGCGTAAAAAAAGCCCCAAAAGAAGCCCCAGGCCAGCAAAGAGGTTCCTATTACCTGGATGAGTTGTTTTGGTTCAGAAACGGCCGTTAAATTATCCAGCAAATCCGTCAGCGAACGCCGTGCCCCATCTTCCGTAATGTGCGGCAGTCGGGCAAAACGGCGGGGCCAACTTTCCAACACGCGCGATCGCTGCCGCACCATCCACTGGATACCGGCAAACGCCCCCACCAACACCGCCACGCCACCCAAAATCGATCCCGGCGACAGTTCAATGCCTGCACCTACCGCCACGGCAGCCACCAGCGCCATTAAACGCAAAAGCTGCTCAAACAGCCGCTCCACCACAAAACTAGAGGTTGCTTCGGTGTAGGAGACTGTTCCACCCCGCCCCAGCACCACAATGCGCATCGCCTCCCCGGCACGGGCGGGCACGATGATGTTGCCCGCATGGCCAATATTGCTGGCATGGAACGTTTGCAGCAGGGTGGGTTTGTTGCCCAGCAGCAAGCGCCAGCGCATGGCATAAAAGAGCAAACCCAACAGGAGGAATAAGGAAGCAAGGAGGAGAAGAGGAAAATCGGCCGTTTGCAGCGCCTGGCCTACCGCCGCCAAATCGACAAACCAGACAAACAGCGCCACGATGGCCCCAATAACCGCCAGTAGCCCCACAATTTGCCAGATTTGCCTACGATTCATGCAATTTTCGGGTTCGGATCATGATGATTCAAATTCCAGATGAATTTGTCATTCCCGCGCAGGCGGGAATCCACGCTATTTAGAAAAAATGGATGCCCGTTTTCACGGGCATGACATTCTAAATTACTTCGGTTATAAGGCAAACTCTGCATTTTCCCGGAAACCGCTTGGGAAAGATAATAAGATAAAGTTTCCGGGAAAATGAAGCTTACGGATTCATGCGGTTGAGCGTACGGGGGAATGGGCTGGTCTGGCGGATATGATCGATACCACAAATCCAGGCAACAGTGCGCTCCAAACCCAAACCAAAGCCACTGTGCGGCACGCTGCCAAAGCGGCGCAGATCCACATACCACTGATAATGCTCCTGCGGCAGTTCATGCTTTTCGATGGCCGCAAGCAGCAAATCAGGGTCGCTCATGCGCTCGCTGCCGCCGATAATTTCACCATACCCTTCCGGGGCCAGCAAATCGACGCTTTTGCATACTTCTGGCCGATCCGGCCACGGTTCCATGTAAAATGCCTTTACCTGAGACGGATAGCCATAAACAAACACAGGTCGATCAAACTGTTTGGTCAACTCCGTCTCGTGGGGCGAGCCAAAATCATCTCCCCACTCAATCGCCAGCAACTCTTTCAGCTCCGGATCATCGGTAGCTTCGCGGATGGTCTGGATACGCTCCAGTGCTTCGTCGTAGCTGATGCGCGGGAAGGGTGCTTTCATGTTTTCCAGTGCTGTCAGGTCACGCTCCAGCAATTCCAGTTCGGGACGCCGCTTGGTCAAAGTGGTTTGCACAATGTACTCGATAAACCGCTCTTCAAAATCCATCAGATCGTCCAGATCGAAGAAGGCCATTTCTGGCTCGACCATCCAAAATTCAGTTAGGTGGCGGCGCGTTTTGGACTTCTCAGCGCGAAAAGTGGGGCCAAAGCAATATACTTTGCCAAAGGCCATAATGTTGGCCTCGTTGTAGAGCTGGCCAGTCTGGGCCAGATACGCTTTTTCGTCAAAATAGCCCAGTTCAAACAGAGTGCTGGTGCCTTCGGCCGCAGCCGGCGTAATGATGGGCGTGTCGATGTTGAGGAAGCCTTCGTTGTCCAAAAAGTCGATGATGGCCCGTTTGATGGTGGTACGCACACGCATAACGGCCCACTGTTGGCTGGAGCGCAGCCAGAGGTGGCGATTGTCCATCAGAAATTCCACACCATGCTCTTTAGGCGTGATGGGGTAGTCGGCAACGTCTTGCAGCACTTCTAAACTCTCAACGCCGATTTCGTAGCCGCTGGGCAGGCCGGGGGCGCGGTTGTTTTCCTTCACGGTGCCAGTGATGATGACGGATGACTCCTGCCCCAATCGCTTCAATTCCTCAAACAGCTCATCCCCAATTTCTGGGCGAAAAGCGACGCCCTGGGTCATGCCGCTGCCATCTCGCAGGCGCAGAAACATGAGCTTGCCTTTGCGGGTGCTGTTGTATAGCCACCCTTTAATCGTTACTTGTTGGCCGACGTAATCGGCAATGTTTTCGATGGAAATATGTGGTGCCATGTTTTTCTCCAATTGTGTTTGTAGGCAGCGGAAATTGTACCACAGTTGATGATTGGGGCAGGTGGCGAGGGTAATAAATGGTGTGGATTTAGCTAGAAAGTTTTATATCGTTGAGGGTGATCGCTTGGGGAACGGCCGTTTCCATTACACCCGTCAAATCATAGGTCATCGCCCCATCAATGCGCACTGGCACCAGTTCACCGATGGGCAGTTCGCCAGGCACAAACACCATGCCGTCAATCTCTGGCGCATCCCGGTAGGAACGCCCCACACTGACACCATCGCCATGCCCTTCAACTAAAATGGGCAGCGTTTGGCCCACCAACTGCTGATTTTTGGCCAGGGAGATAGGCTGTTGCAGGGCCATGAGCTCTTCCAGACGAGCATCTTTAATTTCCTCCGCCACCTGCCAGGAAGCAGTCGCTGAGGGGGTTGAAGCTTCATAAGAGTAGGTAAACGCACCAAAGCGGTCAAACTGTAAATCCTGCACAAACTGCTTGAGGCCAGCAAACTCTTCATCGGTTTCGCCTGGATAGCCCACAATAAAGGTGGTGCGAATGGCGATGTCGGGCATGGCTGTGCGCAGCTTTTCTACTGTTTTGTAGACCCACTCAATATTGGCCGGGCGGCGCATACGTTTGAGCGTTTCGCGGTGGCCGTGCTGCAAGGGAATATCCAAATAGTTGACGATTTGTGGCGTGGTGGCCATTGTTTCAATGAGTTCATCCGTGACATAGCCTGGGTAAGCGTACATCAGACGAATCCAGGGAATGTCTGGCGCAGCTGTGGTAATTTCCTTGAACAGGTGGGACAAGCCATTTTTTAAGCCGAGATCATGCCCATAATCCGTGCTGTCCTGGGCGATGATGACCAACTCTTGCAGACCAGCTTCTTGCAAAGCCACGGCTTCAGCCACAATGGCCTCCACAGGGCGGCTGACATGGGTGCCTTTAATTTGGGGAATGGCGCAAAAGGCGCATGGGCGGCGACAGCCATCAGAGATTTTAAGGTAAGCGGAACGGCCGTGTACGGCCGTTCTCAAAACCCCTTTCTCATCCGTTCCCACCGTGGTAGCTTCGTCTGGCAAATGGTATAGCGGCTCAGGGTGTTTTTTGCGCCGCAGTTGGCGCACAAAGGGCACAATGTCCATCCAGCGGCGCGTGCCAATGACGCCATCGATGCCCGGAACCCATTCCACCACCTCGTTACCATACCGCTGCGCCATGCAGCCTGCGGCAATGAGCAGCTGATTTTTATTTTTCAGGTCAGCCAACTCCTGCAAAGCCCCAATCGACTCCTGCCGTGCCCCTTCAATAAAACCGCAAGTGTTCACGATGAGCACGCTGGCGTCATCTGGATCACTGACACCGCTAAAGCCAGCCTTGTGCAACAGCGCCGCCATGCTCTCAGAATCAACCGTATTTTTGCTACAGCCCAGGCTGAGCAAGTAGAACTGCTTTTTTTGCTTTTGTTTACTCATGGGTTTCGGAATTCGGTAAACCGTAATCGGTAATCGGTAAACTGTAAGCAATCCGACTTGCCGATCACTGATAACCGCTTACCGTGCTAATTCGTGGTTTGCCACACTTCTTCTTTCGCTTCTTGGCGTCCCCCCAGCGGACCAAGGGGCACATTGTTGATGGTCACGGAGACGCCAATGGCATTGCCTGTGTTGATCCGCACTTCATCATTGGCAGTCCATTCATAAGGCGGGTCCGTGGGACGGGCAATGCCTGTAAACAACACGTTGCCATCAATTGTTACTTCCATCCAGGCCCGCTCCAAAATAATGATTTCCAGATCAATGGTTTCCATCGTAGCTGGCAATGGGGGGCGTGTGGCGGTTGGGGTAAGCTCGCCTACGGGCACGTCATTGCGACCGGTAGGTAAGAGTACACTTGAAGCCCCTACTTCTTCGGTAGCGGTGGCTTCTGGCGTTGGTGTCTCGCGGTTGGTGATATTTTGGATGGCCTCAGTAATACCTTCAGTCAAGGCTTCGGTACCATCGCCCTGCCCTAAAATGAGCGGCAAGAAACGTTGCCCGGCTAAATAAAGCAAGCCAATTAACGCGACAATTATCACCAGACGCAAAATCGACTCGCCACCGCTGCCACTGTTACCACCCTGGTAGGCAGTGTCTACTTCCATATTGACCGGATCAAAAAAGGGGTGATTGTCTGGCGGTGCCTCTAAGGCAGCACCGACGGGCTGAGTGGTATCCATAATCACCGGCTGCTGACGGCGTTTGGGTCGTTGTGATTGCCCCAATTCGTACCGTTCAAGCATCGGCTCCGGGTCCAGGCCAAGAAAACGGGAGTAGTTGCGCAAAAAGCCACGCACATGGGTGGGCGTAGGCAGACGATCAAAATCACCCATTTCCAACGCTTCCAAAAAGCGGCTGTTAATGCGCGTTTTGTCCTGGACTTCCCGCAGCGTGTACCCTTTGGTTTCGCGGGCTTCCCGAAGAATATGGCCTAGTTCGTCTATCATAACGAAAAAAGTCACTGACTTTGACAGGAACCAGCCGGACAAATGGCTGGCTCAAGCTGTCTGATCAGTGACTAAGCAAAAAAGCGACGTTTATTCGTCTGCTTCGTCTGTTTCTTCTTCAGATTCAACCATCTCTTCAACGACAACTTCTTCGTACTCGGAGATTTCAATGGTTGGTTCGGTCTCACCGGCCTCATTTTCAATCATGACGGTCAATTCGGGTTGAAAATCACCGCTGAGGCGCACAACCACTTTGTGCTCCCCTAGCTGGCGCAGCGGCTCGATACCTACTTTACGTCGGTCGATGTCTGTACCAAGCAGTTCGTTAAGGTCATCGGCAACTTGGGTGGTGGTGATAGAACCATACAATTTACCAGTTTCCCCGGCCCGAGCTGTGAAGGTGAGGGTAACTTCTTCAATCTTTTTCGACAAGGCTTCATATTCAGCGCGCAGTTCCTCACGACGGGCTTCTGCTTTTTTGCGCCAGACAACAGCCTGTTTCATCATGCCGGGGGAAGCAACCACAGCCAAACCTTGGGGTAACAGGTAGTTACGGCCGTATCCGTCGGCAACCTTGTGTACTTCCCCAGCGAGTCCAATATTTTGTATATCTTGTTTTAACAGCACTTTCATAGCTGGTCGTTCTCCATCTTTAACTATTTTAAATCTTACTTTTGCAGCAGGAGATATTAGCAGAGCGGCAGTGATTTGACAAGCAATGCCTGCTATTCCTGGCGAATTGGGCCAGGGGAACGGCCGTTTTTCCCACCACTGCAACAAAATAAGCAAGTCACAAAATGCCAAAAGCAGCAAAATGTAAAGCGAGCTTGACAGATAGTCGCGCACAGTTTACAATGTGTGTCAAGCAAGCTTTACACAATGTCAAGCAGACAAGATATATTGAATATAAAGGAATCAGTCATGAAAAATAATAAAAAATTAAATGCAGGTAAGGGTATGACCCTGGGGATTGTAATCAGTGCAGCAGTGGCGCTCGTTGTGCAGCTTGTCACTGGGGATGGTTCAATCTGGAGTTGGGCAATCCCGGTTGGGCTGGCTACAGGGTTGGCTATCGGCGCTGGTAACAATGCAACAGCCAAAGAGGATGGGTCGTGAAAAGTTGGGAAAGAAAATATCTCGTTCGTTTTATCCTGGGTATGGTTGGCTATTCCATTCTGCTGCCGCTCTCCCTCATTCTGGTCGGCGACGGCCGTATTGAACAACCCTGGTTAGCGGTGCTGGTCACGTTGTTGCCCATTGCCCCGTTCCTCAACGCGATGATGGCTGTTATTCATAATGCGCGCAGCCAGGATGAGTTATACAGACGAATCCACCTCGAAGCAGTCTTGGTCACCACCTTGCTAACGGGGGCTATTACCTTTAGCTATGGGCTGCTCGAAGCATCTGAGTTGGTGCCGCCTTTACCTACCGTCTTCATTGCCCCGTTTATGATCTTTGTCTGGGGAATTGCCAATACCATCATTTCCCGCCGGTACAATTAGGAAGGCAATCATGAACAACCGTCTAAAGGTGCTGCGCGCAGAACGGGATTGGTCTCAGGAAGTATTGGCCCAAAAAGCGGGGGTGTCGCGGCAAACTATCAACGCGATTGAACGCAGCAAATATGACCCCAGCTTACCGCTGGCTTTCAAAATTGCCCGTCTTTTTGCCTTATCAATTGAGGAGATTTTTGAACCAACTGAGGAAGAATTGACATAAACGTGTGAAGCTTTCTCGATTCACGGCCGTTTAGCCTAACGATTCGGCCGTATACACCTCATCCATCGATACCAGCAAATCATTTAACTCCGTTACCTCTTCCGCAATTTCGTGCCGCAGGCGGCGGGCACTGCCCCGGTCGATGTCTTTGGCATCTACCAGCATCGTTTGCGAGTAAATAGTGCCCAAATGGGTAAGCGAGTTCTCCAGTTGAAGCCGCGCTCGCTGGATAGTGGATTCAAGCGTTTGCAGCGTTTGCAGCTGACGTTCCAGACTGTTTAGTGTCGTTTGAATTTGCTCTTTAACAGCAGGGTTCTTAACTTTGTCAAACTCTGCTTCCAGCTGAGCCACGCGTGTTTCTGCCCGTACGCGATCCCGGTGCAAAATCTTCCGCTCCTCCTGGTACCGGTCGATACGCTGAGCCAAATCGTAAATGTTTTCTAACCAATCATCAATCTGGCCAGCCGTCTCTGTCAATTCGTCCTTCAACACAGAGTCCGTCCGTTCCCGAATCCCTTTTTCAATGCGGCTCCGATAATCCAGCGCTTCGTTCATTTGCTGCTGCAATTTTTTATCTTTAAGGCGCTCCGGCTTGAACTCATTTTGAAGCATCTTAGCCACAACCTTCCGTCCAAACTCTGGGTCCAGGACGCTGCTGTATACCAGTCCGGCCTCAGCGAGCAATCCACCCAACAGCCAACCCCAAAACGGCACAAAATCAACCAGGGGCAGCCCCAGCGCGGAAAACGTGGTTAAGATGGCGGTGAGCGCCAGCACCACACCACTTTCCCAACGGACAAATGATTCTTGCCAGATGGCTTTTTGGACGCGTTCTTCTAATGCTTCACGGGCTCTTGACATGGGTTCAACTTTGTGTTGCTTGTTTGTTAGTTTGCCGTTCCTGATCCATTTTAGCCTGAACGGCCTGAATAAGCTGCTCAATGGATGCTTGTCGCTCACTGCTGCCGGTGCGTTGTCGGGCAGACCGCAGCACATCCAAACTGCGGTCGTAAAAGCCCAGCCGGGCGTAAGCTTGCCCCAATGATTCCTGATAGGTGATGTTTTGCGGAGCTTTGGCGGCCGCATTTTGCCAATGCAATACGGCCGTTGCCCACAATCCTCGCCGCGCCAACTGAGTAGCGGCTGCATTAAAATCAGCGGCCGTTTTGGGACCTTTGGTCAAAGCAGCTACCTGTCGTACCGTCACCCGGTCAAAATCTGGGCCAGCCTTGAAAATGGCGTAAAACAAGGCCAGCACGGCACCAACCAGAATAAAGATGCGAATCGTTTCACCTAATCCCGAGGTGAGCGGCTGCACAAACTCCTGAATCGCCGGGTCCAGCTCGGCAATGCCCAACACGGCTAAATCGGCCGGAAGCACCCAGCGCAGCAATGAAACCAAGATCACACCAACCAGAAAATAAATAGCAATAAGATGGGCCCAGCTTTGGCGGAAGTTCACCCCAAAAGCCAACACAACAAATACCACCATCACCATGCCGCTGCCGACAGCTGCATAAATATTATTTCGGGCCAGTAAATTATAGATAAGCTGGAGCAGAAAAAATTGTCCCACACCCAAAAGCAGCACCCACAGTGTGGTTAGGTTGGTGCTGGCATTGGGGTAGCGAAAAGATTTTACCGTCAGTTCTTTTTTACAGCCGGGGCAGCGACTGTCTTCTGGCGCCAGCTCATGGGCACAGTAGCCACACATGGGCACATCTTTGGTCCAGATGTCGTTGTAGCTTTCTTTGGCTTGGTAGCCGGTAGAGGGAGCTTTGTCTTGTACGGCCGTTGGGTCTCGCCATTCCCACGTTTTTACCTGGCTTTCCGGGTACAGCAAGGCTGATGCTGTGGAAAGCGGGGCATATTCTCGCCGCACAATCTGGACTTTGCCTGAAGTGGGCTTTGGTGGCTTGGCCTGAGCCAATTTGGCCAGCCCTTTTTGAGCCAAGGCATTGTCTGGATTGATTGCCAACACGTTTTCCAGGCAAATTTGGCGCTCTTCGCTTGAATCTACCGCGCCACTCAGCCAGAGCCAGGCCTGTTCGTTCCGTTCGTCAGCCTCAAGCACCTTTTCCAGCAGCCCACGGCCTTGCACGCGGTCGCCTTTTTTTACGGCCGTAATCCCCTCCCTCAACCACGCTTGCACAGACGACTCAGATTCAGACATTTTTTAAAAAGTGGGGCCAGCCACTATCTTTCTGCTGGCTGGCTTCCACAGCAACATTACTCAATCGCAGCCTCTTCTTCCTCACTATCTTCCATAGTTAGCGCAGGTGCTTCCGCTAAACCAAGACGACGTTTGCGCTCTTCGAGCTGTAAATCTAGTTCAGTACTGCCCAAAGCCGCATCCATCTGGTTATCCAAGCGATCCGCATACATTTCGCTATGAGCACTAGCCTTATCCAGCCGGGAACGAATCGACTCACCCAAACGAGCAATATCAGCATCACCCACGCCCATCAAATCATCCAGGCTCTTAATCGCCTTCACCGTCGTCTCTTTAGACTTGGCCAGGCGCATCAAGGCTTCCAACTCTTTCTGCTCTTGCCGGATGGTTTGTAGCTTAGCTTGCAGCTTCAGGCGAGCATTTAGCAGCGATTCATATTCACGCTGCTGCCGCACCCATTGCTCATGGTACTGCTCTTGCAGACGACGGGCAGTGTTCAACTCATTCTGAGCCGCTCGCGCCAAATCAGCTTTGCCCTGCATTAGGAGCGCATCAATGTTGCGGTCCAGCTGATCTGCCTTCTTTTTGTACTCTTTATATTTGCGCTCCATGCTTTTAACTTCACCACCCACGGTGGCCGCCGCATCTTCCAACTCATCCAAATTTTTCTCAGCGTCACGAATGTATTGCTTCATCACGGCAATCGAATTTGTTTCCAATGCCTTATCTACCATCTCATGTAGATTTGCTGAGATTAATGTTTGTACTTTTTCAAGTAATGTTGCCATCTGTTTTGCTCCTTAGACTCAAATGGGAGGGTTTGTAAGGTCTGCTGCTCGATACGTAAAAATCCCGTTTTTGTTGTCATTAACTATTTTGATGGATGGAATCTTCTTTTGTGGTAGCCAGGGATGAGGTTACCCAAGACCCAGAGACATTGTAAACAAACTCTGGTGTTTTTCAAGCAGATGTCGTTATATTTCTCAGACTGATTCGTTCTGCAAAGAATTTTGCCTTTGCCGCGTCGTTTGGAGTCTATTCTTGGTAGACAGGCAACTGAAGAGCAAAATGAAATCCTGACTGTTTTCTTTTGCTAAACAACAGCTTCCCATTGTGGAGCATGGTATACCCTTTGGCAATATAAAGACTGGGGCCATATTCAGGAAACTGAAGTAAGTCTGGTTCATCATTGGCCAAAATTTCTATAAATTTGGCAACGGTCTCATCACTTAACTTTGCTGAAAAGGTTATTACAATTTCTACATTGCCTGATTTTCCATTATAGAGGGAGAAAATTATTTCTTCAGTTTTAGGGGACGGCTCGCTTTGCTGAACGCCAATGAAAACCAGCCGCTCAATCGCTTCCTGTAAGGTTGTCGAATCTGCCTTAACTTTAGGCATATCGGTGAGGGTCGCCATCTCAATCTGCCAACCACGCATTTCTTCTTGTTGTTTCAAAGTTTGGCAGGATTCAAAAACCATACTACCCACGTTCGCTGTAGGATATGCCTTTAAGCTATGGGCGGTCCAGGCTTCGCCCGTTTTCAGCTCAGCTAAGGAAATAAAATCCTCAATAAGACGTGTGAGACGCAGGCTATTATCCTGAATACCGCGCAGAGAGTGCTTGAGATCGCTGTCCGTATTGGCATCTAGCAGCGCTTTGGCCAGCTCATCAGAATGTTCTGAAACGGAGGCAAGCGGAGTGCGGAAATCTGGGGTAATTAGGTTGATAATGCTGCGCTTGAGATCATCAAAACTTTGAGCAACCAGATTTTGGTTGTGGAAATATTTATCTAGCTGCTTCTCAACAAAGCGCAGCATGTCGTCACTATCGTATGGCTTGGTGATGTATTCATCAACGCCCCGACGGAAGCCTTCATACTCGTCTTGCTTCTCGCCTTTAGCCGTTAAGAAGATAAAAGGGATGTGTACCCATTGTGGATTTTCGCGCACACGCAGCAAAAATTCATAACCACTCATTTTGGGCATCATAATGTCGGAGATAATGAGATCTGGGACTTGCTGGTCAAGCACGTCCAGGGCTTCTACTCCATTCAAGGCCGTGAGAACTTTGAGCTTGTATTTACCTTCGAAGATGGTAAGCAGATCTTCAAGCCCATTCAGCAAGTTACGATCATCTTCAACCACCAGGACGGTAGCCATAGCTTTGCCTTCTTCGCGAACCAGGGCATCTTGCGCTTTTTGGCGCTGATATACAGGCAAAACAACGGTAAATTTACTTCCTTTGCCTTCCTGACTTTCAGCTTCGATACGGCCGTTATGCAGCTGCACCAATCCCTTGACAATGGCCAAACCAGTGCCCGCCCCTTGCTGCTCAAAAATCCCCCGATTGTACTGTACAAACGGTTCAAAAATCTGGTTTTTCATGTGGGAAGGGAAGCCCATGCCCTCATCTGACACAACAATGTAAATATTTTTGGCCTGGACGGTAACTTCAACCATAATGTGATTAATGCGCCCCCGGCCGGGATCAGTAAATTTAATAGCGTTATTTAGGAGGCGTTCAAGAATGTCAGTAAGGCTGGTCGGATCGCCAAAAATCAAAGGCAGCTTGTCCGGTATTTCGCTGGTGAGTATATATTGCCCTTCCGTGACTATATCTTGGTGGGCGGCAATGACATCCTTTATCAGGCCAGATAAGTTGGGCAAAGGCTTGGCCCGTGACAAATAGTTGGCTTGCGCTTCACCACTGCGCAGCTCCATCACCCGAACAAAATCATCCACCAAACGCGTTAGCCGGAAGCAGCCTGCCTGAATGCCGCGCAAATATTCTCGATAGTTACGGCCGTCGGTAAACTCCGTCAGACTGTCAGCAAGCATTTCATAATATGCCGTCACATAAGTGAGTGGCGTGCGAAATTCATGGTTGAGAATTTGCAGGATATTTTTCTTCAGCGATTCTACATTGCGCTCCCGTGCCTGCTTACGTTCATAGGCCATGTCCAACTGAGCATGGATCAACGTCAGCAGCTCAGAGATGACAAAGGGCTTTGTAATGTATAAATCAGCATCACTCAACCGCCCTTTGCGAATATCGGGCTCTTCCCCTTTGGCTGTGACAAAAATAAAAGGGATTTGAATCCATTCTGGATTGGCGCGAACGTGGTTTAGGAATTCGTAGCCACCCATTTGGGGCATCATCACATCAGAGATGATCAGATCTGGTTCCTGCTTAGCCATGATGTCCAGCGCCATACGGCCGTCATTGGCCTGAAGCACTGTGATGTTGTAGCCTAAGTCAGCAATTTCCAGAAGATCATTCATGCCATCCAGCATGGATTGATCATCTTCAACAATCAAGATTGTGGCAGTACGGTTGTTGGTTTTTTCAGCAAGTTGCATAATGTTCCCGGACAAACAGTGGCGACTTTTCGGGTTTTACTGAGAGTAGGCTTGTTACGGCCGTTGACTCAGGTAAAAGCGAAATGGATTAATATGTTTTCTGTGTTGCTTTCGCACCCTTTTCCTAAACAATCTACCAAAATTATACAATATCCGTAAATTGCGTCGCCGTGTGAATTTTGTACCGAATTTCTGACATATCTTCTTTTCATCGAAAGTCTTGATCTTTAGTCACCTAAATATGCCCGTGGTCACTTAATTATTGTAGGCAAATCTGACTCAACCCCGTAGAAATAAAAACAACCAGCACCTACTGCGCGGCGCTGGTTGTTTGATGTACTAATTAAAATTTCTGGCGGCAGGCATCTGCCCATCAGCAAGTGCAGGACCACCCTGCTACAAAGTTGATGATTAACTCATTGTCCGTAAGCGGCGGGCAAAAAGCAACAAGCCAACGAGCACAAATGCTGCCAGTACAACACCCCAGGTATCCAGTCCTGTCTGGGGCAACGCCTCACCGTTGCTACCATCGCCGGTCTCGCTTAATGCTGAAATCGGGGTCGGGGTGGCATCTTCATCGGCGGTGTCACCTTCAGCAGCGCCATCCTCCTCAGCCCCGGTCCCATCCGTTTCGTCAGCAGCAGCATCCGTCTCTTCGCCTTCATCCGCCTCGCCATCTCCAGCACCGATTACTGCTTCTTCGTCTGTTGTGTCCTCAACGACAGGCGTGTTGGTGGGAGTTGGCGTCTCTGTGGCCGGGGCAGATGTCGCGGTTGGTGTACCAGTTGGTTCAGGGGGTTCCGTTGGAATAGCTGCGGCCGTATCCGTAGCAGCTACAGATGTGGCAATATTAGACGCCTCTGTCTCTGCATTGCGTGTCTCAATAGCGGCAACTTCTTCAGCCCGATCTTCTGCGGCACGATTATTGATCAAGAAAAAAGCAGTGCAGACGCCCATCAGAATGAACAACGTCACTAAAACACCAACCGCCATCAAAAATGGGCGGCGATTTGAAGAATTTTCCTCTTCCAGAAAATCTTCCTCTATATAGTCATCTTGCATAATTTCCTCCGTTCAATAAATCGTTTATCGCTTAGTACAGCTTTGCTGAAGTGTGTTCCGGTTATACAAAGCCCGCTGTACTTTAAGCAGTTTGGCACAGCGAAGTTTGATTTCGGAACGAATTTACGCCAAACTGCCCTCAGGCAATGACATCGAGATTTGCCGTGGGGACCAACATCGTTTGTCCATCTGGCAGTTCCACATCAACACCAGGAACCTTCATGCCCACGGCGGTTAGCTGCAACCGATTATAGATGTGTTTTACAGTTCCTACCTGGGCTATTTTTGTTTTGCCCAAAATGCGAACACGCTGGCCGGGTTCTAATGTTTTCTTTACGGTAACCGCATCTACGCCCAAGGCTGCCGCCTGGGGCAAAATAATTTCAGGGTGTTGACCCGCTTCTGCATTGTAGTCACCAAACAGCGAAACCGAACGGCCGTCTGCCTGCTGCAACAATTGAAAGATGGGAGAAGACATACCACCCCCACCAACGCCATCTGTCACAATGAGTGGCAAAGGGGATGCCTGGCTGGCCCGGCATAATTCTGCCGTGGCACTGCCAACAATCAAACCACGCACGCCCAAATCTTCAGCCCGGTGAAACAACTCTAAATCATTTAGACTGCCAATAGCCAAAACCTGCCCTGTGACATCCAAATTGAGATGTTCTGGGGACAAAACCGCACTCGGCACGTTGGCCACAACCTTGAGTTGCCCGACCCCTTCGCGTCCAGAGCCCCAGGCAGCCTGGATCAAGCTGCCGCTTGTTTCAATCATCACGCCCCGGTTACTCACATAGCTTACAACGCGACCGGCCACCAACGCGCGCAGCTCCAGCCAATCTGAGGTTGGTTGAATAGCAATACGGCCGTTCACTACATCAAAAAATATACCGTCCACCGGCGAGACAACCTGCCGCTCACCCAGCAGCCGCTTGCGCGAGGCCAAAACTGTCCCCGCTTCAACAGAAGCCCCCTTCTCGACACGCAAATGTTCACCCAGCTCATCGGGGGCAATGCCCAACTTCTCTACGGCCGACAAGATGGCAAAATCGGTTGCCATGGTGGTGCGCGCCACTACCTGAATCGGGCTGACCTCTTGCCCCACGCGCACGACCGTTTCTCCGCCCTTGGGCAGCACACGAGGACGCCGGATTTTGGTATGTTCCTGGATGACCACAGATCGATAAAACTCTTTCATTATCTAGCCTCCCATGTCCCACAGCCATTTGCGCATCAGGCTGCGCCGGTCAGCTACATCACGCGGCAAGGTAAACGGCCGTCCCCGCGCATCAACGACCAAACCACCTACTAAACCACCCGTCAACGTCATCTTCTTGCCCTGCCCAGGACCAAAACCAATATCAAATCGTCCTGTGGGCTTCACGGTAACCTTCGCACTTTTGCCCGGGGCAATGGGGAAAATTTCAATCTTGCCAAACTCGATTTCGCCTTCAAAGCTCACCCGATCAGACTCTATCGAAATATCCATTGCCTTCTTGCCCAGCTGGCCTTTGCCCGTCGGGGCAATGACCCAGCCCAGGTCAGACAACACGCCAGCCTCCAGCGTTTGAATAACGGCCAACGGCTGATGAGAGGCCAGCGCTCCCAGGGCTGGTAACACCCCATAGCGATCCAGCGCAATGGAAAAAATACCTGTCGGCTGAAGCGCATCCAGCAGCATGAGCACAATTTGCCCCGGACGTGGCGCATTGGCCAGCGTGCTGCCTCTGGCCAGGAGCAAGCCAAAGGGGGGCGGCGTACGCTGATCCCCTACAAAAGGCCAACGTGCATCGCTGCCTGCGGCTGCGGCGGCACAGCGAACCAACGTGCGGGCCACAGCTTGCTCCATCTGCAACATTTTTTCATCTGTGGCTAAGGTGAAGGGATGCAATGATTTGTTGAAAATATAATCGGCCGTTTCGGCTGCCGAAACCTCTTCCGGTACCCACTGCCGAATCTCATCAATCGAAACCATGTCCAATAAATTGGCTACTGGCTGTCCCGTTCCCAATTCAGAATGAATCGATACCTGGGCTTGTTCTGGATCGGCCATGACCAGCGAAACACTGTTGCTGCCCAAATCCACGCCCAAAACCGACTGCTTTTGCAGCGCCGCAAAATAGTGTGCAATGTTGCCAAAAGCGTGGGCCGTAGGCAAAATGGGATAATTGCTCCAATCGCGCAGTTCCTGAGCGCCAGGCAACTCATTGATCTTCAATTCTTCATACAGGTTCGTAATGAGCCGCACGGCATCATCTAGCTGTTCCGTTTCTAATGTGGGTCGCAGCTTATTGGCCATCTGCACATTGGCATAATCGCTCAACATCCCCTGTACCCGTTCACGAAGTCTGATATTGCCGGCAAAAATCACTTCGGGCACCAAGCTGTCACCCATCACGCTGATGCCTAAGCCAACCGATTCCACAATTTGTAAAAGCCGATCTTCTGCCCCGCCATCCGTGCCGCCAGAAATAAGAATAAGTTCTGGCTGAGATTGCACCACAGCCCCCACTTGTTCATGCGGCCGTCGTTGATCGGATAGCGTCAGGCGATCTTTTTCGTGGTGGTAAATGGAGCGCAGTGCTTTACGGGCCGAGGTAATGCTAACCTCATCAAACAAGCCTACCAGCAGCACATTTAGCGGCTGGGCAGCGCTGGACACGGCCGCAAAATGGTCCACACCAGTGCCATCGGTGCGCACAGGGCGAATGAGCCGCCCCTGTTCGTTAAGCAGTTTGCGCCCGGTAATCTCTGAAATACGGCCGATTGCTTGCTGCACACCCTGAGCCACGTCAAACCAGGGAGCGTGGATTGTGGTGGGAACGGCCGCTCGGGCAATCAGCCGATACGCACCAGCTACCATATCAAACAGAACTACCGTCGTGTGCGTACTGCCGCAATCAGCGACCAGAAATGATTCGTACCTTTCTACCTGCGGCGCTTCAGTCGTCATTAGAATCGTTGTACCAGTTCCGTTATGAAGAAGTTGAGTCGTTCTGCCAATAAAATAAGCCCGGTGCTAATTAACGTAGCAAACAACGCACCAAACGTCACGGTAAGGACAATGCGACCAACGGCCGTAACGCCTCGCTGCCACATCGCTGGCTGCCACACACCGCTACTGCGCGGTCGCAAAGCCGTAAACTGGAAAGCCAACAGTGTGCACACGGTTAAAACAGCCACAATTGCCCCTTGTAACGGGCTGGTCGCCTGCACATCGACAATTTGTGGCCATAGCGTACCGGTAAGGCTGCCCAGCAATGCAACAGCGGCCCCTACCCCCACCAATAGAGCCAGCGTTGTGTTGCCCAACCAGCTCACGCTAGGCAGGCGGCGGGCCAGCAGCATCAGCACAAATAAGACAGGCACCAGCCAAATAACAGAGTCCGGATCGGTTGGATTGGCCCGTACCTGCTGCCAAATAGGCAATAGCAGCTGCCGCACCACAACAACCACAGCATAAGCGGCACTCACCCCGACCAATAGATGAACCGAAATTCGGTACAGCGGATTATCGCCAACCATGTAGCTGTAAATAAAAAGCGTAAGCGCGATACCGATGATGAGTCCTGCTAGTTCAGTCATGTCTCTTTATACCGAAGATTGCCCTACTTTTTTTGCTGCCGGTTGCCCACCAGGCCACGGGTACCGTACATTACCAAGCCAATTAACAACAGTAACCCAGCCAGCAGCTGACCAAAAATCTGGGCGTTTAGCTGCGTCTGCACACCACCTTCCGGCAAATCCATCAGCTGTTGGTAAGCGGCTGCATCTGGCATGCCACCCAAAAGCCCGTCGAGCTGCCCCGTTACGGCATAACCCTTGGCCAAGGGCGTTAGCGCCTGCGTTACCCCGGCGACCATTGGTACATTTTCAGATACGCTGCCGACTTGCTCAATCCAATTGACCAGATTGTCCCGATCGCCCGTGAGGACAATCACCAGGCCAATTTGGCTTAACCCAGCCTGTAGATCGGCGTCGAGCAAACGGCCGTTCAACTGTTCACATTCATTTCGTCCGCCCAAACAATCACCCAACTGGCGCAAGCCGATGCTTTCGCCAGGCAAATAGCCAATCTTATGGACATCAGCCGCAGCGGTGAGATTGTTCGCTACGGCCGTTCCCGCCGCATACTGGCTGGTCATAAAAACAGGGCTGCCATTGGCTGCCAGCTGCGCCAGCAACAGTTCCGCCTGTGGGGATAATTCGCCTGCCATAGCTGGCGTATATTCCACGGCTAATAACACCGGCTGACCCGCTGCGGCAGAAACGGCCGTTTCCACTGCCTGCACATTGGCTGGGACGGGATTATCTGTAGCCACCAAACTAGGGCCACGCAGCCCAACCAGCACAGCGGCAATGAGTAAAATAGCTAATACAACGCGCAGCCAAACGGCCGTGTCATAAGCCGGTTTTGTAGCCAGCGTCGTGACCGTTTCCGGCATCTCCTGGGTTAACTGCTGGAGCAAGGCCACCTGCTGCTGCTGTTCTGGCGTGGTGACATATGGCATTGGTAGTGTAGCCGCGCGTGGTTTGGCAATAGCTGGTTCAATGGACACAATGCCTTGCATTCCCTTCAAAGGTCCAGAAACTTCTTCTGGCCCTTCTGGTTCGCGCGGCGGTTCACCGGTTAGCTCCGGCGGCTTGAGCTGCTGAACCCATTCGGGAATATCTGCCTTGGGTAAAGATTCCGCCAGCGGCGTCAGCGGGGGTAATTCTTCCAAGAGGGAACGCCACTCATCACGGCTGCTGCCTGCACCCGGTTGCTCCACTGGCGCGGCCGGCGTAGAAACGGCATGCTCCGTCTCCTCACTGTCAGGTTGGAGCCAATCTGGAATTTCCATTGACTCTTCTTTATCTGACTCTGCAAACAAAGGTGGCGGTGCCTGGTCCAACGGTGTGTCTTGCAACCATTCCGGCAGTTCGGCACCCGCTAGCTCTTCGGGTATGCCTTCCAGCGTGTCGCGCAAATCCATTTCAGGGAATACGCCAGGCAGCTCACTGCCGATGATGCCCTGGCCAGGACGCATACTGGCAATCCATTCCGGCATTTCTTCATCAGGTGACCCAGCATCGACCGTCTCTTCGGTCTTATCCGTTTTATCTAGCTGGCTCAGCCAATCGGGCAAATCTGCGCCAACGGCCGTTTCGGCAAAAAAGGTGTCACTGGTCCAGGTATCATCCTGAGCTTCATCAGGCACGATGGCTTCGGCTTCTTCTGGCTCTTCGAGAAGTTCTTCTTCAGTAAGAGACGCCTCATCAGGAATAGCCCATTCGTCAGACTTAGGCGCAGGCTCAACAACCAGCTCACCCGTCTCAATGGCCTCCATATCTGACAGCCAGGAAAGATCGTCATCCTCAGACAGGTCTGAGCTATCAATGGTGTCTTCCACCTCAACCGTAACTGAATCGTCTTCAAAGGCAAATGCATCAACGGCCGTTTCGTCATCAGAGGTGATTTCAGGGGCGTCTGGGGTTACTTCCAAATCACCTGTCTCCGACAGCCAATCCAAATCGGAATCATCAGCCGTCAGGCCATCACGAAGCCAATCGCTGGTGCCCTCAGAAACAAAATCAGACGCCATCTCTTCGGCTGGCTCGTCTGGCAAATCTTCTAGAAAAGAATCGACATCTTCTACGGCCGTATCCAACCAATCAGGCAGATCATCTGTTGTGCTGCCCGTGGCCGTCTCAAACAAATTCGTAAAGGAAACATCCGCGCCCGCTTCTTCATCATCAACAATCTCGTCTTCAGGGAGGTCGGTAAGCGGGCCAGTTAATTCGGCTATCTGGCTGGGATCAAGCAAATTAGTTTGCACGGGACCCAGTTCATCCATCCAACCTGGCAGTTCTTCAGAAGTTTCCTCATCTGGCTCAGCCGTTTGCAAAGGCAGCACATCCGTTTGGGCCGGGCCAAGCTCTTGCAGCCAGTCAGAATCATCACCCTCGTCCGGCTGGTCACCGAGCAGTTCATCCAGGGCTGCCGCGTTTTCAGCCGTATGGTCTTCGGGGGTGCCGCCCAGGTCGTCAAGTTCATGCAGCCAATCGGTAAGGCCACTGCTTAAATCGTCTTCAGGTTCTTCGGAGACGGCCGTATCATCCACCGTCATTCCCTCGTCGCTCAGATCGCTTAACCAACCGGTCAGTCCGGCGCTGGCCTGCTCATCGGCATGGGGTGCTGCACCCGTCTGCGTATCATCCGCTTCAGACAGCCAATCGGGCAAACTGGTCGCGTCATCATCAGGAAACAGATCATCTGGCTGGGGCAAATCTTCCGCTTTGTCTAGCAAATCCTGGTAAAACTCTGTAGAAATACTGGTTGGGGCATTAATGATCGGCTCGGGATCGCTGTCGTGTACCAGCCAGTCGGGCAAATCACTGGTGCCTTTTTTCTCAGACATTTCATCATCTGATTCTTCCGCATCGTTATCTTTGGTTGAACCAATGTCGCCCGTGCGCAGCCAGTCGGGCACCGCATGAGGATGCAGCTCACCCGTATCGCCCGGTCGGCGTGCAGGCAAAGAAAATGGCTCACTGGCAGTCGGCGGTGGTGTTTCTTCCGGTTCTTCTGGCTTGAGCTGGCTTGTGCCTGGGACCAGGCGCGTGCCGCAAGTGTCGCAAAAAATGCGATCACGCGTGTTGGGGGTTTCGCAGTTGGGGCAAATGATGTGGGTACTGAGGGGTAATTTTGCCCCACAGTGGTTACAAAATTTACTGCTGTGTGGATTTTCGAATCCACAGGTCTTACACTTAATCTCGTTGCTCATTATTTATTATACGGCCGTTCCACGCCCATCAACAGGCGCAAGCTTAACAACAAGGTTGCCAGCGCCACACCAATGAGCAAACCGCGAATTCCGGCCGTGACAACTATATTTTGGACAAAATCAACCACCTGGTTCACTGGTTGGCGCAACGCCGCAGGCAACAACCGGCTGGTGAGCAAAGCCTGCCCCAGCAACATCACAACGGCCGTTAGGCTAAACAAAAACGCCCAGCGAGTGCGCTGTCGCTTAAGCAACTGCACACCAGCCAACAGCAAAAAGATTGCCAACAAAGAAGCCAGGGCCGCTTCCAGCGGTGCCTGCACCCAATTAAAAATGAGATTGACGTTATCACTGCCGTTGAGTTCGTCTACGATGGCGGCGGCAAAAACGGCTAACAAGCCCAACACCAAGACACCACTGTACAGATTCCGCTCTCTAAACAGCCGGGTCAAATGCACCAGCAGCAGGTTTAACACACCCAAAACAAGGGCAATGGCCGCCAAAAACGAAGCCCAGCCCAAAATAACGGTACTGATACCGCTCACGTTAAACAACAAGGCAACGAGCGTTACCAAACCAAAAAATATGGCAATAAAAACGGCAATGCTTTGCTTTAGCTTCATCCTATCGCTTTAACTTTATTCATAAGACCTAACAAGGCTTCAACGATGTCACTTGCTTGACCACAAAAGCCGCTCAGGTCTGTAAAAGCCCTAGACAAGTTGGAAAACGGCCGTTCCCAAAATAAATAACACCACAATCCAACGCAAAATATCCTGCAATTGCAGGCTGGCAATCTGGCTGGCGCGGCCTTCTAAATAGGCACTGGTGGCAAACAGCTCTTCACCAATCAGCACATCGTCGGCTGCTGCCATAGCCACCGCCAGCGCAGTGGGATCATCCGTGCCGATGACCTGCTCAATGTTTTGCCGATTAGCGGCTTCGGCCATAATGGCCAACTCGGGACCGAAGCGCCCCACCATAATATTGCTAGCCACGCGCTGCTGCTGTAATAAAACAGCGACACCGGCGCTATAGGCAAATGGATCTGTTTCAGGCGCAACAAATTGGGTCAAAGATAAATCGAAGTCACCGGGGCGACCTGCTTCTGCCAAAGCATGCTGCAAGCTGCCCTGCGCCAATGGCAGCAAGGTGCCTTCACCCACGGTTACCAATGGCGGCGTGCCGTTGGCACAGCCATCTTTGGCCAGGTTGTCTAAAACGGCCGCTGCGCTCACGCTGGTTGGATTGGCTCTACCTACCAGGCTGGCCTGTCCCAGCGTCAGGTGCAGTTGTCGCCCCGATTCAATAGCGCGGCCAAGCTGCCCTCGCAAGCCTTCGTAGCTGGTTAGCGGCCGTAAAACGACCGTGCGTCCAGCCCGCACACTGCGCGTCAGCAAAAAAAGCAGCAACCCCAACACCAGCAAAACAGCCAGGACAATAATTGGCGTCATACGCTCACCTCATCGGTCGCTAAACGCGCCATCAGGCTGTTAACCGCAGCCGGATCTTCCATAAGTTGGGCAACTCGACGAACCTGGGCTGTAGGCCACAGCAGCGCCAGCGCAGGCTGCGCCAGCCACAGCAATTGGCTGCCAATAAAGGTAAGCGGCTGACCGACTTCCAACAATGTTAGGGCAGTCGTGTGAACGCCTCTTTGCTTGAGGGAAGTGGCAATTTGGTCCAGAAGCGGATCGCTATTGGGTGAATAGGCCATGGCAAAAGGTCGTGGTGCTTCCAATAAAAATAAATGGCTCCGACAGTCAAATTTCGTGAGCCAATCATTGGCCAAAAACTTGGCATAGCTGCTGATTTTTGCCCTAAAAGTTTCCAGCCAAAATCAACTTGACGTAACATAAAGTTACGGCTCGGAGTATAGCACGTTTGTTTGAGGGTGTAAAGCTATGACAAGGCGTATAGGGCCTTGGTACTATGACGGCAGTTTGGCCTGTTTTGCTCTGGTGGCAAGTATCTTCATTGGCTACTTCTAGCTTGATTTTATTCGCTTTCCAGGCACAATTTACCAGGTAAAATCCCATGAGTTCCAAAGCCCAATTTGTTAAGGAGCAGTCATGAAACCCAAACTATTTTTGTTCGTCTGGCTTATAGCAATCGTCGCTGCCTGCGCGATGGCCGCTGAACCCGAAGCGGAAACTGTAGACACACCTGCGCCGACATCAACGCCTACAACGCAGCCTAGCAGCACCGCAACGGCCGTTGCTCCCACTCCCGAGCTAACCGCCACAGCAATATTAGAATCACCAGAAGAAACGGAAACGGCCGTTACCACACCAACCGCCATCATGACCGCCGTCGCTACAGACGATGGCAAAGTAACCCTGGATGGTAAGGTGCTGCTGGACATTGCCACAGAGGCACCGGGCTGCTTCACCGATATTCCCGCCGAGATTGCCTACGCGCCTACCAACGAATACTTCCTGGTGATACCAGCCTGCATCGAACAGGATAACCAGCTGTTTCTGTTTCGGGCCGATGGCACGGGCAAGCAGCAGATAACAGGCCCCTGGGATTATCTCAATGGGCTGAACGTCACCTGGGCCGACGATGGCCTATCGTTCACTTACGAGCGCCTCAACTCTTGCTGCCTCTCCCCAGAAGACATTCCGGCGGATGCTCCAGCAGTGGGCCTGGTGCAGGTCGATGTGCTCACAGGGGAAAAAGTGCTTATCGCTACGCCTACTCCACGGCCATAATCAAGGTAAAATATCGCAGCAGGTGATAGTCACTTACTCAAAATTTGAAAGAGAGAGCTATGCTAGAAAAACCAACCCTAACCAGCGAGCGCCTTATCTTGCGCCCCATTACCGAAGCAGATGCACTTGATATGTTTGCCAGCCTGTCAGATGCAGAAAGTATGCGACTGACGGGTACACAACAAAACTTTACGTTAGAGCAGGTGCAGCAGTATTGCCAGCGCGTGGCCCAAGCCGATGACCGCTTCGATTACGCCATCACCGTACCGGGCGACCCGACGTACCTGGGTGAAGTGGTGTTGAACGACATTGATCAGATCAATCGCTCTGCCAGCTTTCGCATTGCTCTGGCCAGCGAAAAGCTGTTTGGCAGGGGGTATGGCACAGAAGCTACCCAACTCATCGTAGATTTTGGCTTTCAATCACTTAAGCTGCACCGGATTGAGCTGGAAGTATACGACTTCAATCCCAGAGCGCAGCATGTGTATGAGAAGGTGGGTTTTGTGCGGGAAGGGATACGACGCGATGTGCTGTTGTGGGACGGCGTTTACCACAGCGCCATTGTGATGAGCATTTTAGAAAATGAGTACAAAAAAGCGTAAACGGCCGTTTCCCATCAGGCAACAACTTCCAGGCTAGCTTTTAACGACGGCTTGCGCCAGAACCAGTCCAGCCAACGGCCGTAGGAGACACCCTTCTGCTTTTGATATGACCAAATGCTCACCTTAAGTCGATAGCGATCCCAAAAGCGCACCGGTGCCCAGTGGATCTGGCCTGACCAAAGTATTGAGCCATCTTCAGCATAAATGTTTAAACAATCCCCGTTTTTCAGAAAGATTGGCGTTTGGGTGCCATCAGGTTGAAAAACAAACGCTATTCGACCTTCCCAACCCTGTTCCCAGTACGCCACCAACTCACCCTGTAGTAAAGCCATCACCGCAAAACTCCATATATAGAAGTTACTTTTTTCACAAAACAAACACTTATTTAGTGTATAGGGAAAACTGTTTTGCCAAACGCATATCGTCTTGCATAGTTTTTGGTGAAACATTGAAGCTCAAGCAATTACCGTGTCGTTCTCCTTGCTTCAAGCTTAGCCACATTTCCATAGTTCATATTTGTTTTTTTATTTTAGGGTAAAAATCACCCTGCTAGCAATATCGCCACTTTGCCCTGCCCAGTTTAAGGAGAAAATATGTTTAGGCTACAGGCTAAATGGATTGCGCTAACGCTGTTCTTTTGTTTTGTTGCAGTGGTTATCTTGTTGATGGCTGGATTATTCCAAACACCCAAACAAGTGGCCCAGGCAGATGCCGTTCCGGCACGCGATTATGTTGTCATGGCCTGGAACGATTTGGGGATGCATTGTTATAATCAGGATTTCCAAGACTTGGCCGTATTACCCCCATACAACACATTGTGGGCGCAGGTTATCAAAGTGGGCGACCCGCCCCAGCTCGTCACAAGCGGTATCACAGTCACCTACTCCTTCCCCGATAATACTTACTCGGTAGGCAAATCAAACTTTTGGGATTATGAGTTGCAGCTATTTGGTGTCGAGCTGCCGCCCGATGTGGGTTTGGCAGGCAAAGGACTGGCAGGTGAACTAGATTTGCACGATGATCATTTTGTCGCTGAAGGGATTCCGCTCACGGAATTCCTGGATAGTGATTTGGTCAATCCCTACCCTTACCAACTGGCAGAAATCACGGTACTTGATCAGAATACGGCCGAAATCCTAGCCCACACAACGGCCGTTGCCCCCGTTTCCACCGAAATGCATTGTGACAACTGCCATTATGATGGAGGCGTTGAAGATATTGCTACAGGGCGCGTGGAAACCAACATCCTCACCTTGCACGATATGGAAAATCAGGATGAATATCCGCCAGGGCTATCCGGCCCTTTGATGGACCGACGACCGGTGCTGTGTGCCGAATGCCATGCTTCCAATGCGTTGGGCAAACCGGGCCAACCGGACATTCCCAGCTTGTCCAACGCCATGCACGATCAGCATGAAGGGGAAGTCTCCGACACGCAGGAAGGCTGTTACAATTGCCATCCAGGGCCTAACACGCTCTGCCTGCGGGATGTGATGTCACAAGAGCACAATATGGATTGTCTGGATTGCCACGGCGGCATGAACAATGTTTCCCAAAATCCAGACCCCTGGCTCAACGAACCCCGCTGTGACAATGCGGCTTGTCATGGATCGGCCTACCAGCAAGACCAGGCCCTGTACCGACTGTCCAAAGGGCATGGCGATTTGTACTGCGCAGCCTGCCACGACAGCCCGCACGCCATCGCCCCCAGCCGCGAAGCAAATGACGCGATTAAGTTTATCGACCTGCAAGGCTACAACGACACGCTAGAGGTTTGCACCGTGTGTCACTTAACAGAACCGACTGACGGTGGCATTCATGGGGTTGGTCTTCAGGGGCATACATTTTTACCTTTTGTAGAGAAAAATCAGTAGGCGACCTGGGCATTCTGCTATAGGCCGTTTCCGCCCCTCATGAATCACTCGCATAACTAAACTTTGCCCCCGCCGGGCATCGCAAATATCTACTCGCTTAAGGGGCGTTGGTGGCGTAACGGCCGAAAACGACGAAGAATACAAAAGTCTTTGAGACTTTTGTAATCTCACTCTGCCATCAAGTAAGCATTCACGGCCATTTCCACCCTCACCCCTCATGAATCGCCCACACAACTAAACTTTGCCCGCTGGGCATCATCAACATCTACCCACGTAAGGGCGACCCGCCGGGTCCCCCCTACGGTGGGGTGATGATACTATATGGGCAAACAGTTGGGCCTCGCTAATTTGGAGGAAACGTGCCATACGATCCCTATAAACATCATCGCCAATCCGCTCGGCTAAAAGGGTATGATTACACCCAGGCTGGCGCTTATTTTGTGACTGTCTGCACCTATAAACGACAGCCTTTGTTTGGCAAAATTGTCAATGGCCACATGCAGCTTTCTTTGCTGGGGCAGTTAGTCTACGCAGAATGGCAGAAAACGGCCGTTGTGCGGCCCAACGTTTATTTAGATGCCTTTGTGGTGATGCCCAATCATCTGCATGGCATCATTGTAATCTTCTTGAATGAGACAACCCATGTAGGGGCGACCCGGCGGGTCGCCCCCACGACATTACAAAAAGGATCGTTGGGCACAATTGTGGGGCAGTTCAAATCAAAGGTAACCAAACGGTATCGTCGCTTCGCCAAGAGCAGCGACAACCCCATCTGGCAGCGCAATTATTACGAGCAAATCATCCGCAACGAACGCCATTTAACGGCCGTTCAACAATACATCCACAACAACCCCGCCAACTGGACAGATGATGATTATTTTTTGGCGAGCGGGAATTAAACGGCCGTATGCCCACAAAATCCACCGGTAAG
>JBNKLQ010000036.1:0-32066 GCA_050292445.1 Promineifilaceae bacterium (SeqCode)
TGCCTAATTCATCATTTCGATTTTCATGGGCAGGCCGTATTTAGGTTGCAGGGTGAGGCGGGAATCAATGACGACGGGCGGGTGTGAGACAGGGATTAATCGAAATTCCTGCGCCAGGGAAGCGACAATCAGCGGTATTTCCAGTTCAGCTAAATCTTTGCCAATGCAGATGCGCTGCCCCATGCCGAAGGGGACGTAAGCCAGCTTGTCCCGATTAGCTGATCGTTCCGGCAGGAAGCGGTCGGGGTCGAATTGGTGGGGATTGTCCCAGTAGTCGGGATGGCGGTGGGTGATGTAGGGACTCATGGTGATGACGGCGTTGGCCGGGGTGGCGTAACCGCCGACTTCATCTGGCTCGTTGCCCCAGCGGGCGATGGCGTAGGCGGGTGGGTAGAGTCGCATACTTTCTTCCAAAACCATCGTTGTGTAGGCCAGGTTTGGCACGTCTTCGATGGTGGGCAGACGGCCGTTTAGCACCCCATCCACTTCTGCTTCCAATTCCTCCAACACGGTTGGATGTTCGGAGAGCAGGTAAAAGGTCCAGGCCAAGGCAACGGCCGTTGTCTCGTGTCCGGCCAACATGATGGTCATCACCTCGTCATGCAGCTGCTGATCGCTCATGCCTTCGCCGCTTTCTTCGTCACGGGCGGCCATCAACATGCCCAGCAAATCTTCTGTTTCCAGACCAGACTGCCGTCGTTCCTGAATGATGCCATTGACGACTTCGGTAAGAACGGCCGTATGTTTGTTAATCTTTCGCGTGCCGGGTAGAAAGGGAATCTTCAAGCCTATGTTGGCGAAGGGAATGCCAGATAGGCGGGCCACTTCCTCATTTACGACCGAAAATGATTCACCCACAGTATCTGCATCGCGGGTCAGATCGATGCTAAAGAGCGTCTTGCCCACAATTTCCAGCGTCAGGTGCATCATGGCTTCGTTGATATCGAGGGGACGGCCGTCTTGGGCCAGCATATGCCAGTTTTCCAGCATCGTGTCGGCCGCAGCGGTCATGGTGCTGGCAAAGGAGGCGATGCGCTGGCGATGGAAGGCGGGCGCAGCCAGCCGCCGCTGTCGCCGCCAAAAGTCGCCATCGCTGATGAGCAAGCCATTGCCGATTACCGGCCGCAGCAGCGCCAGCGAGGGATGAGGCATCTTGGTGTAGTTGCGGTTGTTGTCTTGCAAAATCTGTTTGTAATGGTCGGGATGGAAGAAGAGATAGCCGTAAAAATTGAATGCGGCACGAAAGCGAATCGCGTCACCGTACTCGTAGAACATTTCCATCATCGCCCGCAGAGGCTCCTCTTGAAACTGTTTGAGCACGCCCCAAGGCCAGGTGCCCATCGGGCCAGGGGGATGGGTTGGACGTGTTTGCCGGGTTGGCGCAGTTGTCGTTGTCATGATTTTCTCCAGGCGCGATGCAGCAAGCATAGTCAAGGTGGGTTGGTTTGCGGCATCGTGCAATTCAATTAGCGAGTTGTGAACTATTTCACAAAGGGATTTTACAAAGGGCAAGGCGAGGTGTCAAGTTATGCCGGGCATTTTCCTATTTTTGAATAAGGGGGAGGTAGCTGACGGGGGAGACGTCTATCCCAGCGGCGTACAAAATGCCGCCGAGCAGATGTTGGCGAAAGAGGGGTTCGCTGTAGCTGGCTTCGGTGTGGCCCAGGGCAGTGTAGAAGGAACGGCCGTTGTCAAATTCATGATACCAGGCGATGGGGTGGGGATCACCCATCGTGCCGCCACTGTAGGTAGATTCATCGACGGTGAGCAGCACGTTGACGCTGCCGCTGGGGTTGGGTGTAAAGTTGTACCATTCATCCGTGCGCGTCCAAGGGGTGGGCAAGCCTTGCGTGGCAAGATGGCTACTGTCCACGACA
Organism: Promineifilaceae bacterium (SeqCode); assembly: GCA_050292445.1. Lineage (GTDB taxonomy): Bacteria > Chloroflexota > Anaerolineae > Promineifilales > Promineifilaceae > Leptofilum. The sequence goes on from JBNKLQ010000036.1 coordinate 1,878, forward strand.
TTAATTTCGGCTTCCTGGATGGCGGGATGGTCAGTGAAGTAGCTGCCGACGAGCTGGCCGTACCAGGCCCAATCAAATTCGGTGTCTGTGGCGCTGTGGATGCCCACAAAGCCGCCTCCGTTTTGGATGAAGCGCTCCATCGCGCCTTGTTGGGCATCGTCCAGAATGTCGCCCGTGGTGTTGAGGAAGATGATAACGGCATATGGGGCCAGACCGTCATCTGTGAACAGGGTGGCATCTTCGCTAGCGTCTATGGTGAAGCCATGCGCTGCACCCAGTTCCTGAATGGTGGCAATGCCGTCGTCGATGGAATTGTGCCGGAAGCCGGTTGTTTTGCTGAAAACCAGAACGTTGAACAAGGTATTCTCCTGTGCTTGTGAGGTGGCGAGGGTGGTGCAGGCGGAAACGGCCGTACAAATGAAAGTGAAAAATAAAAGGTGAAAGCGTTGATTTCAAACATACTGCCCATTTTAGCAAAAATAGAACAGAGAATATACCATCCTTTTGGATGGCTAATGGATGATTCATGCTTGACACAAAGCGCAAAAACTTGTAATATACTCCCAATACCATCTGTGTGGATGGTAAATGGATGATATTGGAGGATAAAATGGCAGACAGTGAAAAAATGACAATCAATATTAGCGTGGTAGATTTGGGCAAGATTGATTTGCTGGTGGAAGAAGGCTTTTATTCCAATCGGACCGATTTTATTCGCACCGGTATTCGCAACCAACTGGATAAGCATAACGAAGAGGTGAAGCAAACGGTTACGCGTAAAACGATGGTGGTAGGTGTGGTCTCATACGGCCGTACCGCCCTAGAAAAGCGTCTGGCAGCCGGTGAAAAAATCTCTGCCTGGGTGGTTGGCAGCCTGGTCATCGCAGATGATGTGTCAGCAGAGTTGGCCCTGGACACCATCGAGTCGATCAAAGTGTATGGCGTGTTAAAAGCCAGCAAAAAAGTCAAAGATGCCCTGGCAGATCGAATTCTTTGAGCTACAAAGGCAAGGGAGAAATAAGAAATGAACAGCGACCATAAGATTCGAGAATTCAGCGCAAATGAGGCAACGGAAACAGAGTTTGTGGCACTGCACCAGTATGAAAATGAAATGCGGGCCGAGCGGCTGCCGGAAGACCCACCAAAATCCTTGGCGTCGGTGAAAGCGGATTGGCAGACTATTCCCCCGTTTTTGAAGATGCGGATGTGGTTGGTGTGGGATGCGGCGGAAACGGCCGTACTCGCCCAAGCCCTTATTGCCTACACGGAAAGTGACGATAATCAGCATCTGGCCCAGGTGGTTATTGGCGTGCTGCCTGCTTACCGGCAGCAGGGCATTGCCCGCCAACTGTTGGCCCTGGTTGTGCCGGTGGCGGAGGCGCAGGGGCGTCGCTTGCTGGTGGGAAATACATACGGCCGTGTGCCAGCCGGTGATCAGTTCATGGAGCGATTGGGTGGCAGCCGGGGCATGGCTACGCACCTTAATCAGCTGTCTCTGGCCGACCTGAACAGCTCTCTGTTAAGCAGCTGGCTGCAAATTAGCCAGAAGCAATCGGTCGATTTTGAACTGGGTTTGTGGCAAGGGCCGTACCCAGAGGAACGGCTGGGTGAAATCGTAGCTTTGCATGAGGTAATGAATCAGCAGCCGTATGATGACCTGGATGTCGAAGATTTTCATATTACAGGCGAGCAGCTGCGCCAGATTGAGGCAAATTTGGTGGCGCAGGGCATTGAACGTTGGACATTTTATGCGGAAGAAAGGGCCACAGGCAAACTAGCAGGCTATACGGAACTGGCGTTTGTGCCAGACCGGCCAGCCGTGGCCAGCCAGGGTGACACGGGGGTGTTTCCTGAGTTTCGTGGCAAAGGTTTAGGGCGTTGGTTGAAGGCGGCGATGCTGGAGAAGGTTTTAGCGGAACGGCCGTCTGTCCGCTTTGTCCGCACCGGCAATGCCGACTCCAACGCCGCCATGCTCAAAATTAATCGGGAACTGGGCTTCCAACCGTATCAGTCGCAAACGATTTGGCAGGTTGAAACGGAAAAAGTGCGGGCTTATCTGGCTCACTAGACCCTAAGGGTTTGCCTCATTGAATCTGTGGCCTGAAGGCATCAAACCCTTAGGGTCTCATTTCGTATTACTCGCCGAAGGTGATGCCCTGGGCCAACGGCAAATCTTTGGACCAGTTGATCGTGTTGGTCTGGCGGCGCATGTACCCTTTCCAGGCGTCGGAGCCGGATTCGCGCCCGCCGCCGGTTTCTTTTTCGCCGCCAAACGCACCGCCAATCTCTGCGCCAGAGGTGCCAATGTTGACGTTGGCGATGCCGCAGTCGGAGCCCGTCGCCGAGACGAACCGCTCCGCCTCGCGCACGTCGAGCGTGAAGATGGACGACGACAGCCCCTGCGGTACGCCGTTGTGGAGTTGCAGCGCTTCCTCGATGCTATCAAATTCCAAAATGTAAAGGATGGGGGCAAACGTTTCTTCGCGCACAATGTCGGTTTGGCTGGGCATCTTGACGATGGTGGGTTCGACAAACTGCGGACCGATGTTGGGTAGGGCTTTACCCCCCACCACAATTTCTCCACCCTCTTTTTTGGCTTGCTCCAGGGCGCGCTGCATGGCGGTAACGGCCGTTCCCGTCGAAAGCGGCCCCATTAAGGTACCTTCAGCCAGCGGATCGCCAATGTTGACCTGCTTGTAAGCCTTGGCCAGCCGGTTAGTAAGTTCAGCGGCGATGTCTTTGTGGGCGATGATGCGACGGGTGCTGGTGCAGCGCTGCCCGGCGGTGCCCACCGCGCCAAACAGGATGCCTCGGGTGGCCAAATCCAGGTCGGCATCTTTGGCTACGATGATGGCATTGTTGCCGCCCAATTCCAAAATGGTGCGGCCAAAGCGGCGGGCCACCGTCTCGCTGACGATGCGGCCGGTGCGAATGGAGCCAGTGAAGGAGATGAGCGGCAGACGAGTGTCGGTGGTCATCATCTCGCCCACGGCACGATCCCCTACGGTAAGGTTGAACACACCGCTCACACCATGATCGGCCATCACCTGGTTGGCGATGTGCTGGATGGCAACGGCCGTTAACGGCACCAGTTCCGACGGTTTCCACACCACCGTATCACCACACACAGCGGCCAGAGCGGCATTCCAGGCCCAAACGGCCGCTGGAAAGTTAAAGGCGGTGATGACGCCAATCGGCCCCAGCGGATGCCACTGTTCGTACATGCGGTGGCCTGGCCGCTCCGAGTGCATCGTCAGGCCGTACAGTTGGCGTGACAGCCCCACGGCAAAATCGCAAATGTCGATCATTTCCTGCACTTCGCCAATGCCTTCAGCCCGAATTTTGCCCATCTCTAAACTGATCAGTTCACCCAGTGGTTCTAAATTATCACGTAGGGCGTTGCCCAAATCGCGCACTAGCTGGCCTCGCTGTGGCGCTGGGGTGCTACGCCAGGTTTGGAAGGCGGATTTGGCTGTGTCTACGGTGGTGTTGTAGGAAACGGCCGTAGCTGGCAACACACTGGCAATGGGTTCACCTGTTGTGGGGTTTAAAGACACAATTGGCTTTGCACCTGACTCCAGCCAACTATTTGATCCTGTACAAACTCCTCGGTTTACCGCTTTAATCTGTAATTCTTCCAGAATTGTCTTCATAATTCAGTTTCTCCTATTCCTTTGCTTCATCGCTTTCTTCAATGGTTTCCTTGCTCGCCTCACTGATGTCACCCTTTGGATTGGAAGGGATCTTAACCAGCATCTGTTTTTTGCCATCGGCTACGGCAATAACCGTTTCCACACTAATGTCCTTAGAAATCAGGCCAAAATCCTGCAAAGTCCAGATTGTGGTGATGCGGTCGCTTAGATTGGGCCATTGATCTTTGGCCCAAAGGTAGCGGCGACGGCTGAATTGCCAAATGGGTTCCGGCTGATACTTGGGTTCATAAGCACAATATTCATCCCATATTTCCTTTGAATCGGTTTGGGGGAACAAGATACTTAGCATGGCTCTTTGCACAACAGAGGCATCTCTGCCGTGATCTTCCGATACCCAATTAATATGATAATTATGGATGAAGGTAAAAATGCCAAAGTGAGAATAATCCTCAACATCGCGCAAAATCCGCTTGCGTTGTTCAAAAGCAGCCCGGTACGTTTCTTGAAGTTCCACACTAGGCTCCTCAATGCGTTCATGATGATCATCTTCGTGCGAAAACGATGCAGGGTCCAGCTTATAAAGGTAACAGATCAATTGCCTGATACGATCTGGCCCTACATTAAACTTAGCGAAGGCTCCCTCATGAATCATATCTTCTACTGCATCCACAATGCCCCGTTGGCGGGCCTGATCATGCGCACGTTGTAAGCCTAATTGGTACGCTACTTCTTTGGGAAGCAAGGGTGTGGCGGGCTTGATGGCCAAGTGAGACAGCTTCTTTAGACCGCCATTGGCGTTCACAATCTGAATTATTGTAATGATCACGCCGAAGGCAACAATAACCCCAAGCGCTTCTGTTTTTTGGGTAATCAGTACAATCATCATTAGATAACTGGCAATCATGCCCCGAAAGCCGGCAAATCTAAGCGATTTTGCCTCGCCTGAACCTGGCTCAATACCGCGTTCACGCATGGCATCTTCTCGCACAAAAAAGACGGTTGTGCTGGTAATGACAAAAGCACTGACAAAGCCAAACGCATAGTAAGATTCAACAACAACCACTTCGCGGATGATGGGGATGAGAATGGCGGACAAGACCCAAATAACGGCAATGCCAATGCGATCATCAGAGAATATTCCGGGCAAACGGCCGAGTCGGGCAGCATTGGCGGCAACGGCCGCTCCGCCCACGTAGCCACCTCCTTGAGCCAGTAGCAAAATGATCGCCAGGAGTGTTCCGGCGACGATAAGAAAAACCTGGCCAGTTGTGTCTTTTGTTGCATTGTTAAGTTGGCGACTAATCGCTATATCAGAGGCTACTTCGTCGATATATTCTCCGCGATTGAGTCCGGCCAAAAATTCTGGCTCTTCTGCGTCCTGGCCTACCAGCTCTTCCTCTGCTTGTAGCGCAAAGCGTATATCGTATAGTTCGCCTGCCCCTTCCCGGTCTTGCTCAGTAACAACAATATCTTCTTCAGAGATCCCTCGACCGAAGGTTTGTGCGGCAATAATTTCATACTCAATCAGCAGCGTGCTGTATCCTTCTGTGGCTGGAATTTTCCACTGTTGGGCGGCAAACAGCTGCACAACGCCCGTACCGATTAAGAAGAAAGCGGCTAATGACAATGAAGTGTTGATGACTTTCCATTTGGGGCGGGCAGCATGTTTGCCACTGGCGGGTATAACTTCATAGCCAGAAAAGCCCAGCATGGCGCTGGACATGGAGCGGAAAAAGAGTTGGAAAAATAGCACCGTGCCGATGACTGAAATATCTTGTTGCGCCCGTACGACATGTTCAACGACGCCATTTATTTCTAACCGTCGCACGATGCCCTCGGTTAAGAAGGCCCATTCGGGATTGCCTGCCGCAGTTGCGCCTACAATGGCCAAGGCGGCAATGGTGAACAGGGTAAACGCGCCACCCCCAATAAGAAAGATGGGGACAGCTCTTTTGGGACCTAGCGCGACCAGAACCACCATGATGAAAAAAGCGAATAATTCTGCCAAAGCGATGCGGTAGGATGCTAATTCTGGCAAAATAAGCATGGTTACATCTGAAGCAGAGATGGAGCTAATGATAATGGTCAGGATAGCATCGAGGAAGAAGAGGCTTGTGCCAATCCAGGAAAGCCAGCGCATTTTAGGTGGACCAATCGCTTCAACGAGCGGTCCGCTGCCACCTGCGTTGGGGCGCAGATAAGCCCCGGCTTTGTAGGCGGGCACAATGCCTAAAAGTAACAAGGCAGAAAGGACGATAAAGGCCAGGATGGCAATTTCATGATGTCCTTCTGCTCCGTGGATGGCAAGCAATGTTTGATAAGCGGCTACACTAAACGCGTCGGCGGCAATTTCAAAGATCAGGGCCAAAACACCTAATCCAGAACCACCCAACAGCAATCCCTCGACCAACAATTTGGGTAACTGTCGCTTTGCTTCTTTGTTTTCTGTTGGATTGATATAACTTTTAAACATCTTTTCTTCTCCGAAAAATCTATTTTGCATAGCTCGATGACACTGGGGCGCATACTTAGCTTGTTTGGATTGCAGAAGTGGGGAATGAGTTTGCCTCAAACAAGGGCCAATGCCTAGTAGTGCGCTCTAAAAATCCGCATTAGGTTATGGCTACAGCGCAATACTTAAACAGTCTGGCGCACTTGATATAATATTATTGTGTAAATTTCCGCCAGACTGTACTTGCCTTGTTAAAAAGATCAGTACGTTTGTATTTGATGATTTGGCATTAGTAGGATTATAGTTGATGGTGCATGGCGCGCCAATAAGGATGCGTCGTGCGAAAGAAATTTAGCGGCTTTTTTGTTCGATGTTACTAACTTTAGAGTAGGAGGCGGATTTTGCACAATCACGCGAGTAAAGAGGAAATTACCCTGAGTCGGACTTTGGGTTTGCTGGATATTACAATGATTGGTGTGGGGGCAATGATTGGGGCCGGTATTTTTGTTTTGACCGGCATTGCTGCTGGAGAGGCAGGCCCTGCATTGGTATTGGCCTTTATATTGAACGGTATAGTGACAACCTTTACGGCACTTTCTTATGCTGAACTGGGTTCGTGTTTTCCGGAGGCTGGTGGTGGCTATCTGTGGGTAAAAGAAGGGTTGGGCGGCACACAGGGTTTTTTGGCTGGCTGGATGAGTTGGTTTGCCCATGCTGTGGCCTGTTCTTTGTATGGATTGGGATTCGGCCGTTTTGCGGTAGAGATTATTTCTTTATGGTATCCGGCTGTCCATGAAATAGCGCACCCTATGACGTTAGGAATCATGGTGGTTATTGTGGTGTTGTTTGCCTATATTAACTTTCGTGGTGCCAGCGAAACGGGTTTAGTGGGCAATGTGGTCACGATTGCCAAGGTTATCATCCTTGCTGTTTTTATTGTGATAGGCTTGCGTGCGGTAGCGTTGCAGCCGAATTTGAATGTATTCACAGACAATTTTTTGGCGAATGGTTTGTCGGGCGTGTTTGTCGCCATGGGGTTGACGTTTATTGCTTTTGAGGGATATGAAATTATCGCTCAGAGTGGGGAAGAGGTGAAAAACCCCAAGCGTAATATTCCCAGAGCTATCTTTATTTCCATTGTTATTGTGGTCATTATTTATGCGCTGGTGGCTTTTGTGGCCATTGGTGCGGTGACGGTTCCAGCCAGTGCGGGCAATATCCCAGTTTGGGATTATTTGGCTGAGGCCAAAGAGGTAGCCATTGTCCGGGCAGCGGAACAATTTATGGGCCGTTGGGGTGGCATTCTTATTTTGATTAGCGGTCTCGCTTCTACGATGTCGGCTTTGAATGCGACGATTTATTCGTCTTCCCGCGTGTCGTTTGCTATGGGTCGGGACAACAATTTGCCTCCCATTTTCGGCCGTATTCATCCAAAGATGCATACACCTTATTATGCTGTGGCGATTTCGGCCGTTTTGATTATTGTCATGGCGCTGGCACTGCCCATTGATGAAGTTGCCAAGGCAGCAGATGTGATGTTCCTGTTCATGTTTGCCCAGGTTAACGTTGCGTTGATGACGTTGCGGCGGCGGCGACCAGATCTGGATCGGGGTTACTTTGTTCCATTTTTCCCCTGGCCTGCGGTGATTGGTATTGTGACGAATATGGCGCTGGCTGGTTTTTTGGCGTTTGAAACGGGTCGTGTTGGCATTTTGACGATTGTTTGGATTGCGGGTGGAATGTTACTGTACATGGGATATTTCCGAGGTCAGGAAGAGATGGAACGGCCGAATGAAATTCTACTAAAAGAGGCTTTGGTCTCAGTGGATTATTCGATTTTAGTTCCAGTGGCAGATGTGCAGCATGCTCAAGAGCTGGGGCGTTTGGGTAGTTTGCTGGCCAAGGAGCAAAATGGCGAGGTGCTGGCGCTGCATGTCATTAAAGTGCCGCCTTCGTTGGGTTTGTCAGACGGCCGTTTGTTCCTCAAAGAAGGTCGTGGTCCCCTAGAAAAAGTGATTGAGCAGGCGCGTGAGCATGAGGTGCCGGTGCACACCATGATTCGGCTGGGGCGCAATGTCGGTGAGGCGCTGCTAAAAACGGTTTCGGAAAATGCCAGCGACATGATTTTGTTTGGGTGGCCGGGTACATCTGGTACCAACAACTCCTTGTTTGGGTCGGTTATTGACCGGATCGTGGCCAATCCTCCAGCTGACGTGGCGATTGTGCGTTCTCGACCCTATGACAAGATTCGCAAAATTGTGGTGCCGGTAGCTGGTGGGCCGAATTCATATCTGGCTGTGAATACGGCCGTTAGTCTGGCGCGTAATTTGCCTGAACCAGCTGAAGTGGTGATGGTACATGTGGCCGTGAACGGCCTGGCTCAGGTTGATGTGGAGGCACGCGCTCACAACACCTTCCGCCGGGCGGCTACTGGCGTCGTTTATGATCATCTGACCCAGGAGATCGTTAAAGCAGAATCGCCTGTTGAGGGAATTTTAGAGGCAGGGAAAAATGCCGACATGATCGTGATTGGGGCAACGCGCGAGCCGCTTTTCCGCAATTTGCTGCTGGGGAATGTCTCGCAGCAGGTGGCCGAACAGGCGCATTGCCCTGTTGTTTTGGTGAAACGACGCAGCACCATTTTGAAATCTGTACTGCGAGAGACGGTCTTACCGCCGATTCATACGTCAAACAAGTTGAAAAAATAACCCCTTCACCACTGTGGCCAATATGCGCCCATTTGCGAACGGCTACTATGAACCTGGTGTTGATTCTGGCGTGAATGTAGGAATAGGTGATGGCCAAAAGGTGGCAGTGGTTGCTGATGGCGGTGTAGGGCTAGGTAGAGGCGTGGTAATTGGTGTATTGCTAGGGATTGGCGTATTGCTAGGGATTGGTGTATTGGTGGGGATAGGCGTGTTGCTTGGTGCCAGGGTTGGTGTGTTGCTTGGCACTGGTGTAGGCGTGTTACCGGGTATTGGGGTGCTGGTGCTGGTGCTGGATGGTTGCTGCGGCGTATTTGTTTGCGTAGCTGCTGGCTGCGTTGCGGTGCTGCCAGGTTGAGCCGAAGTAGGCGTCATGGTAGGAACGGCCGTCGTGAATCGTGTTGGCGTTGAGGAATTGGTTGCTGTTGGGGTGGCTGAGGTGGGAACGGCCGTATTTGTCTTGCTTGGCGTTGCTGATGGTGTTCGGGTTGAAGTCGTGGGTGGCGTGTCCGGTTCCTCAGTAGGTGTGGCGGTTTTGGATGGCGTGACGGTTGACGGGAAGGGAATAGGCGTTTCAGGAACGGCCGTTACAGTTTCTCGCAGTTGGGCCCCATCTTTTTCAGAAGCGGCCGCAATAGTAGGGTCCAAAGGCGCAAACTCAAAGTCATAATTATCTCCATAATCGGCCTCGGATTGAGCCAACATGCTGGTTTCTAGAGAGTGTAACGGCCGTAAATTAAGCCCCAACCACATCGCCAGGAAAATACAGGCAAAATTGACCAGCAACGCGAGCAATAGCACCGCATACATATTCCGCCGCGAACTCCGGGTCGTTTGTGTTTCGGCCGAATTGGACAGATTGGTAGGCGGAATCATGGGTGAAATGCGCATCAGGCTGGCTCCACCAACGGCAGCTCGATGGAAAATGTGCTGCCAACCCCTAATTCACTATCAACACTCACTTTGCCCCCGTGCAGCTCCACGACCGTGCGTGTAATGTACAATCCTAGACCAACCCCGCGTGCCGCAAAATTGACATTGTTATTGGCCCGGAAAAAGCGATTGAACAAATGTGGATGATCGGCTACGGCAATGCCAATGCCGTTGTCCAATACATCCAGGCGCATGGTGCTATTTTGCTTGCGAACACAAAGTTCTACATGACCACCTTCTGTGGTGTAGGTCAGCGCATTGCTCAATAGATTCTCAATGGCACGACTGAGGTGTTCTGCATCTGCTTCCAGCCAAAGCGCTTCATCGGGTAGGGTAACATCTAGGGCAATCTCTTTTTGTTCAAAACGCTCGTGCCAGCGCGTAACGGCGCTATCCACCAGGCTTTGTATATTAACCGGCTTCATGTGCATAGAGATGGTGCCAGCTTCAATCTCTGAAATTTTAATGAGCTGGTCGATATGATGTTCCAGCTCGGCACTGCCCTTGTTGATGTATTGGATAAATTGCTTCTGATGTTCGTCCATATGCCCGTTGGCTTTGGCTTGCATCAGGTTGGTGTATGCTTTAATGACCGTCAGCGGGGTGCGCAGCTCATGAGAGATGGTCGTGATGAAGGCTGATTTGAGATTGTCTGCTTCCACCTCGCGGGTGATGTCGCGCATCACAATCACATTACCGATCTGCTCATTGCTTTTGTCAACCACCGGCGCGGAGAGTGCGCTGAGGACGCGGTTGCCCAACTGGTAGCGTCGCGGACGCAGCGTACTGTTCGGCAGCCTGAGCAGGTCGCTCATATTGGTAATCTCGCTTTTTGCCTGGCCATTTACCATAGGATTTAATTCGCGCACAGGCCCAGAAAAGAAATCTTGAGCAAGATCGGCCAGTAGTTTTTCTGCCGCCGGATTGACGCTTAAAATGTTGTCATGTGTATCTAGCACAATGATGCCATCAACAATGCTGTCCAGGATGGCTTTGAGCTGACTGCGCTGTTCGTCTAGTGCCTGGTTTTGCTCGGCCAGGGTGGCCGTCATGGTGTCGAAAGAGCGGGAGAGCAGGCCAATTTCATCGCTGCCCTGCAAACTAGAGCGACGGTTGAGATCTCCTTTGGTGACGGCAACGGCCGTATCCACCAAATAATGAATAGGGTCTGTAATGCGTCGGGCAATCAGGAAGCCGCCGATAAAGACAGCCACCATGGCCAACGTAAAAATAGCGGTGAACTGCTGTCGACTGACAGCAACGGTGCTGACAATGAAGTTGCTGGGCAGCGCCACGCTGTACATGCCAAACGACTGTCCACGCAGCCGCCAATCCCCGTAGGCCAGCACATACACTTGATCCAATACGGCCAAACGACGAATGGGGACCTGGCTGTTGGCCGTGCTGCTCACCAGCGTGTACTGTTCTGGCGATTCCGCCAATTCAGCAATAACCTCGCTAAACTTTTCTGGATCATCCTGGTAGAGGGCATTGATGCCAATTTCGCCACCACCTAATGACGTGTCCAGCACATTGCCTTCGGTATCATAAAGCGTCACGCGGGCAACGGCGTTGAGCGTTAGCTCTAGCATCATGCGGCGGCTGTAAGTGCCCACCATCGCCACGCCAACCTGTTCGTTCCGGAAAAATATCGGCGTGACGGTAAAGATCATCAAACCATTGTCAGTTTCAGTCATGAAGACGTGCCGGTTACCCGCAGCATCCTCTTCATTGCGCAATGCCTTTTGCACCGCTTCCACATCAGAGAAATCAGCACCACTACCGGTAATGCCCTGGGTGTCGGTTGAGGAGCTGACGCGCCGCCAGCTATACATTTCCACACCGTTCATGTTCAGTAGCAAAACAGCATCTGTGTTGCTGTTAATAACAATTTGGGGGGCAAGCTCGCCTAGCGTGCTAGGATCATCTGCGGCAACGGCCGCAGGAATGCCAGAGGTGCCAATTACGGTCCGTAAAGTTTGCAGCCTTTGATCCTCGTGGCGTACCATACCTTCGGCGACAATCTGGCCAGCATCTAGCAGTTGATTCGTAATTCGTTCTTCCAATGAGCTGGCAACGAGGTTGGTCACCACAAAAGCGCCGACACTGGCCACAACCAATGTCAGCAAAAAGTACGGCAGTATAATTTTTGTACCAATGCTCAGTCCGAACCTGGTACCGGTGGCAGTGAGCCGTGAGGGTAAATTTTGATACTTCATCCATCGTATGTTATAGGATTTACCAGAGGGCACGGGTTAAGGTGACGTGAAAAATAGTACTTTTGGTTAAAGGGGATCTTCTCTGGGAATGGATGGGGTCCACTCATTGTTTTGGAGGGCAAATGTCTTACATTGAATGGTTGCGATCTCGCGTGGGCCAACGCAAGGTGTTTTTGGTGTTTGGCACGGTGGTTTTGCGGGATGAAAACGGCCGTATCCTGCTGCAACGCCGCACCGATTTTAACTTTTGGGGTTTGCCGGGTGGGGTGATGGAATTGGGCGAGGATGTGGCAACGTGCGCCCGACGTGAGCTGCTGGAAGAAACGGGTCTTACGACTGGATCGCTGCGGCTGGTGGGCGTTTACACCGATCCCAAATATGACGTGACGTATCCCAACGGCGACCAGGTGCAGCAGTTTACCGTTTGCCTGACAGGGCAGATGGCTGGCGGCACCATGCAGCCCGACGGCCATGAAACCAGCGAGCAGGCGTTTTTTGCTCCGAAAGACATCGTCAAGATGGATTTGCCGCTGTGGTATGCCGATATGGTGCGGGATACATTGGCCGGAGGTGATCCAGTATTTGCCCCACCGTTTGCCGCTGCCAAAACAATGGACCAGATTAAGCAGGTACGGCCGTTCATCGGGCAGGCTCCCTTGATTGCCGTGGGGGCTATTGTGATTGTGATGGATGGTGACGGCCGCATTCTGACCATTCAGCGACAGGACAACAAAGCGTGGGCATTCCCGGCTGGCTATTGTGATCTGGGTGAAAATGTGGCACAAACGGCCGTGCGCGAGACATTTGAAGAGACCGGTTTGCATGTGGCGGTGGAGCGACTGTTGGGCGTGTACAGCGGCCCGACCTTTAATCATACGCACGCCAATGGCGATCGGGTTCAGGATGTGGGGGCCGTTTTTCGGGCACGGATCGTAGGTGGTGAACTCAAGCGGGCTGAGGCAGAAGTTGCTGCGTTGCGCTGGGCAACGCCGGAACAAATTCTGAGAGGAATTTGGATAAGCAGACGGCCGTTTGTAACCACCATCCTGCAACATCTGGACAGAGGTAGTTTTGTTTGCTAAATTCGCCCTTATGAATCGACGCGTTGTGGCCTTGATATTGATCCCCTTCCTGCTGTTTGCTTTTGGCACGGTAGGTTACATGATCATTGAAGGGTGGAACGCACTTGACGCCTTTTATATGACGGCCATTACGTTAACCACCGTGGGTTTTGGCGAAGTACGCCCCCTGACGACATACGGTCGTATTTTTACTGTGGCGTTACTGGTGGCAGGGGTAGCCTTCATTGCTTATGGTTTGGAATATTTATTGACAGCCAACCTGGGCAATACCTGGAGAAAACGACGCATGATGCAAACCATAAATAGCCTGGAAAACCATGTCATTGTGAGTGGATACGGCCGTGTGGGCCAAAGTGCCGTGGCCTCCTTACTCAACAGCAAAAGAAAAGTGGTTGTTATTGAAAGAGACCCAGAAAAAACGGCCGAACTTGATCAGCTAGACCTGGTTTACATTGTAGGAGATGCGACCCGGGACGAGGCGTTGCAGCAGGCAGGCATTGATCGTGCCTGGGGAATGTTGATTTGTACGGGGGATGATTCACGCAATTTGTTCATTGTCCTTTCTGCCCGGGCACTCAATAGCAATTTATACATTGTCACCCGCTCAGTCGATGCCGAAAACGACCGCAAAATGCGTCGGGCTGGAGCCAACCGGGTTGTCTCCCCTTACCGGATTGGGGGACAGCATATGGCCAATATTGTCATACGGCCGCATGTGACCGATTTTTTTGATGTGGTGACGTTAGACGGAGGCATTGAGCTGTGGGTGGAAGAGCTGGTAATTGGTGAGACCTCAACCCTGGTGGGAAAAACAGTCGGTGAGGCCAATATCCGTCAGGAAACTGGTGTTTCCATCATCGCCATGCTGCGCGAGAATCATTCATCTATTCCCAAAGCTCACACAACGCTCAGGGCTGGCGATGAACTGATTGTTGTAGGCACACGCGAACAACTCACCAAATTGGAAAAATTAACCGGCATCACGGTAAGGCATTTTTAAGAAAGTTGTGCTTTCAGCTACTAATTTTCCAAAATCAAAGGGGATATTAATAAAAAGTGGTTGCAAAGCACTCTGTGAATCTGTACTATTGTGAACGACTCGCGGTATTTTACCGTAAAAATATTTATTTGGATGCATTATGACTGCAATTGAACCTGAATTAATCACAATCATTGAAGGCCCAACGCCTGAATTCCGGCCCACACCCGTTGATTGGGCACAGTCGGTGCTGGAAGGTCCTACGGATCGCCTGGTGGCGGTGTGCAATCTGCGCACCGGTAATGGCGAAGACATCATGGAACGCTGCCGCAACGCCTGGAAAGACGGCCGTCCCGTGCGGCTTGATTTTCCTGATGAAATGCGTATGCGGCAGCAAGTCGATGTCGTTTCCATTCGTCTGGAACAGTTGGAAGCTGGACCCGCCCTTATGCTTTGGGTCGCTTTGCCCTTGGACATCATCGAAGAAATGGAAGAGATGGATGACGACGAGGACGACGATCCATTCTTCCCCTAGAGCTTACGGCACGATTCAATTGATTTTTATACAATAACAAACGCAGCCTGCTTTTGCGGGCTGCGTTTTTGTTTTTTATGGGGCGGTGGTAGCATAGCGACAAATTATTAACCGTCACTCCCGCGCAGGTGGGAGTCCATGCGTTTGGATTTCCGCCTGCGCGGGAATGACAAGCAAAGGTTGAGGTTGTGATGGCGTTTGAGACAATTCTGTTTGAGGTTGGAAATGGCGTGGCCACCATTACGCTAAACCGGCCAGACAAGCTAAATGCATTTAACGACCAGATGATCGACGAAACAACGGCCGCTTTCAAACAAGTTGGTCGTGACAAAGCAATTCGCTGCGTGGTGCTAACCGGAAACGGCCGTGCCTTTTCTAGCGGCCAGGATTTGGCCGATGTAATGGAGCGGGGCGACAGCTTCTCCATTGGCGATCATTTGCGCCACGGCTACCACAAACTCATCAAGCAAATGGTGCGGCTGGAAAAACCGATCATTGGGGCGATTAACGGTATTGCCGCCGGGGCAGGCGTTGGCGTGGCCCTGGCCACCGACATCCGAATTGCTGCCGACAGCGCCAGCTTTATGCTGGCCTTTAGCAAAGTGGGCTTGGTGCCAGACAGCGGCACCAACTGGTTGCTGCCCCGGCTCATCGGGCAGGCGCGTGCTTACGAGATGGCCGTCACGGCCGACAAAATCCCGGCAGAAAAAGCGCTGGCCTGGGGCATGGTGAACCGCGTCGTGCCTGCGGCGCAACTGATGGAAACGGTGGCCGCCTGGGCTGGCCCACTGGCGACCGGCCCCACGCTGGCCTACGGGCTGGCCAAGCGGGCCATGAACCAGGCGTGGCACACCGATCTGTTCGGTGCGCTGGAATATGAAGCCCATCTGCAAGAAATTGCCGGGCGCAGTCACGATAACAAAGAGGGCGTGATGGCATTTTTGGAGAAGCGTGAAGCGCAGTTTAAAGGCGAGTAAGCGGTAATCGGTTATCCGTAATCGGTAACTTTCTTACTGATTACCGTTCACCGATTACCGCTTACTCAAGAAAAGGAAGCAGTATGAAAAAGGTTGCAGTCATCGGCGCAGGCACGATGGGAGCGGGGATTGCTCAGGTGTCGGCGTTAGCAGGATATGAGGTTGTTTTGTACGACGTAGCGGATGACGTGCTGGCGCAATCGCTGGACGGTATTCGGACCTCGATTGACAAGGGCGTGGCGCGGGGGAAAACGGAAGTGGCTGTGGCCGAAACAGCCAAAGCAGCCATCGAGTATACGACCTCGTTGGAAACGGCCGCACAGGCCGACCTCATCATTGAAGCTGCCCCTGAGAAGCTGAATTTGAAGCAAGAGATTTTTGCCACGCTGGATGCGGCCGCGCCGGAACAGACCATTTTAAGCAGCAACACCTCCAGCCTAAGCATTAGTGCCCTGGCCGGGGCCACCCAGCGTGCAGACCAGGTTGTGGGCGTTCATTTCTTCAATCCAGCGCACATCATGCAGCTGGTGGAGATCATTCGCGGCGATTTTACGAGTGATGAGACGGTGGCAACCGTGCAGGAGTATGTGGCGCAGGTGGGGAAAACGGCCGTTCTTTGTAAAGATACGCCTGCTTTTATTGTAAATCGGGTAGCACGGCCGTTTTATGGCGAAGCGTTCCGGCTGCTGGGCGAAAACGCCACTGATCCGGCCACACTGGACAAGTTGATGCGCTCTATTGGCTTCCGCATGGGGCCGTTTGAACTGGTCGACTTGATTGGCTGCGATGTGAATCTGGCCGTGACACAATCGGTATACGATGCCTATTTCCAGGAGCCGAAATATCGCCCGCATCCCATCCAAAAGCGCATGGTGGAAAGCGGCCGTTTAGGCCGTAAAACCGGGCATGGCTTTTACGATTACGACAAATAAACCATTTCACAAGGGTCGTTTCCGGAGAAATGGTTCCATCATGAAAGTTTCCGGGGAAATTAGACAAACATTACTTTTACTATGGAGAACTTCAACGAACAAGCATTGACCTGGCTACGTGAGCACGGACTAACTATTCTTTTGATCATCGTTGTGTCTGTGGTTGCCTATTATTTACTGGGTATCTTGACCCGTGCCCTCAGCCGTCGCATTCAGGCGCTGGATGATGTGGAAGACAGTGAGCTAGACCGGCGGACAAAGACCATTTTTCGCGTGGTGCACAGTACCGGCGTGGTCATTATCATCAGTACGGCAATCATGATGATTTTGACCGAACTGGGCGTGGCCATCACGCCTGTGTTGGCCAGCGTTGGCTTTGTGGGGCTGGCATTTGGCCTCGGCGCGCAAACGCTGGTCAAGGATATGATTGCCGGGCTGTTTATCCTCATCGAAGATCATTACACTGTGGGAGATGTGGTAGAAATTGGTGGCATCACCGGCACGGTGGAGCACATGACGCTGCGGGCTACGGAAATGCGCGATCTGTATGGCACGGTCCACATTATTCCCAATGGGGAGATTCGTATTGTGGCCAATAAATCACGCGATTGGTCGCGGGCGATTGTGGATGTGAGCGTGACATATGAAGAGGATGTGGATACGGCCGTACAAACTCTGCAAGAAATTGGCGAAGCCATGGCCGAACATAAAATGATGGGCCTGCTGCTGCAAGAATCAGCCGTGGTTACCGGTGTGGAAGGATTGGAAGATTGGGCCGTGCGGCTGCGCATCATGGTAAAAACATTGCCTAATGCCCAGTGGGAAGTGCAGCGCTATTTGCGCCGCCAAATTCGCATCATCTTTGCCGAAAAAGGTCTGGAACTGGCCTTCCCCCGCCAGGACGTCATGATCGTTGGCGAACCCAACGGAAAACAGGACACAGATAAACGCAGATGAACGCAGATTTCTTTTATCTGTGAAAATCTGCGTTCATCTGTGTCCGAAATGCTTTTTACTGTTCGATGTCGTAGCCGGCGGTTTCCCAGGCTAGAATGCCACCATCCATGTTGTGGACATTATCATACCCTTGCTGGCGCAAAAAGTCGGTGATTTGGCCGCTGCGATTGCCGCTGCGACAGGTGACAATCACCTCTTTGTCAGTGGGAATCTCAGCCAGGCGGTTGGCTACTTCACCCATGGGAATAAGCGTAACGCCAGGAATGTGCCCTTCGTCATATTCATACTGTTCCCGCACGTCTAGCAGAACAACATCATCCCGGTCTTTAACGCTGGCCACGGTTTGCACGTTTACCGTGTCGGCCAGATCAAGCGTTTCGCTGGAATCAACGACTGCTGCTGAGGCAGGGGCTGTTGTGGCTTCCGTTTGTCCGCCGCAGGCAACGGCCGTTCCCAGCATCATTAGTAAAAATAAAACCAGCACAATACGTTTTATGTCCATTTTTTTCAAGGCAAAACCTCCAAGTTGATAAATCAGATCAATACAGAAAAGGAATCAGTTTGCGCACGCGTTGTTGATAAGCTTCATAATTGTCATACTTTTCGCGTAGCCAAATTTCCTCCCGCCTGGATTTTACGTCAAAAAATAAAAATAGAATGAGTGCATAAAGCATGCTAAGCCAGCCACCACGCAGTAGGCCAAGACCAAACGCACCCAGAATAATACCGCTGTAAATCGGGTGGCGTACCCAGTGATAGGCACCATGTTCCACCATATGGGCATTTTCTCTGGGGCGAGGAACGGCCGTTAAATTGCTACCTAAACTCACTAAGCCGCCCAAAACCAACACGCTACCCAGCACTCCCAGAACCAGCCCCGCCACAATCGTGATAGTGCGCCACAATCCATTCCATACGGACCAGCCGGGCAAAGCTGCTGGACCAATAGCAACCAGCCCAAACAAGATGACCTGGATCACCACGTACCATTCGCCATTTGGCCCTTTCCACCACGGTTGTTTTCTCATTGGTAAAATTCCTCTTCTTCTGATGCAAAATTTTAGCACAGGTTACAGAGCGTGCTTTTCTCTTTACACAACTCTTACATTGCGCCAAGCAGTGTGTTCACCAATGCTTGCAGTAAGTTTACCGACTGCTCAATGGCTTCGGGCTGGCCACGAAACGGTTTGGGCCATTTGTCTAACGGCCGTCTTTCCACCACGCGGGCAGTGGCACAAAGCTCAATTTGCAGTGCGGGGATGCTCAACTGCTGCGAAGCAAAGCGGGTGATGGTGTAATTGGCCAATCCACCCGTAAAGCGCGGATGATTCAAGACAAAATGGTCCCAACGCAGTTCAGAGAATTCTTTGGCGGCGGTCTGGCTGATTGGTCGAAAATGTTTCTCAACTGTTTGCAAGATAAGCGATTCTTGATTTGGACAGGAACGGCCGTTCATGGTACCCAAGGCCAACCCGATTTTGTATTTGTTAGACATACCATGCAGGTCCAGCACAAACTGGATGCCCTTGTTTTGCACGATTTCTTGCAGGCGCTGCTTGTACGGACTTTGGCGATCCCAGTTCGGGTCGCCTAAAGAGCGATAATGGCTGTAAAGGGCATGGACGCCTGTCTTTTTTGCCAGGAATTGGGCCAGCGCCCCGGTAAATTCCTCTTCTCCCTTGAGCCGTTGGCGGCGTAGGTGAACCGTGGCATGGGGCGCAGAGATGAGGATAGGCACATCGCCTGGTTGGTAGGTGAATGACGGTTCTCCATCTGGCGCTAAAGCTGTGTAGGAAACGGCCGTTTCCAGTTCCTGCAATCGATCTAAAAATGAAAGCCCCATACCCATGATTATAATTCAGGATGAATTCCTTGACCCCCTCATCACAATCCGGTTGAATATGGGCAGTTAATAACTGTCTCAAGGAGATTGTTTGGTGAACCCCAAAATTATTTTTCCAGAAGTCAAAAACATCATTGCTGTGGCCAGTGGCAAGGGCGGGGTGGGTAAAACCACTGTTACTGTTAACCTCGCTTTGGCGCTCCTGCGGCAGGGAGCCAAAGTTGGCATTTTTGATGCTGATGTGTATGGGCCAAACGTGCCCATCATGCTAGGGATTCATCGCCATAAGGCAGCCGATGGCATGGCAGCCATTGCACGCCGTAAGGAAGCGCCTCCGTACATCAAACCACTTTCTCGCTTTGGTTTAAACATTATGTCAATTGGTTTACTCGTGGCCGAAAACGAAGTGATTGATCCGGCGCGCAGCCCGGACGCGGTGGGGCAACTGGTGGTGCAAACCTTGAAAGATGTGATTTGGGGGCCGCTGGACTATTTGTTGATTGATTTGCCGCCGTCGGCCGGACAGCCGCAGGCGTCGCTGTTGCAGCGGGTGCCGCTGCGCGGGGTCGTCATCGTTACCACGCCGCAGGATTTGAGCCTGCTGGATGCGTCCCGTTCGCTGCTGATGTTTCAGGAAGCCAATGTGCCAATCTTGGGCATTGTGGAGAACATGAGCTACTTCATTTGTCCCAACTGCAATGAGAAGCACGAGATTTTTCAGCGATCGGCCAAATGGCGGACAGCGGCATTAGCCGAGACGCCCATTTTAGGCCAGATACCGCTGACAACGGCCGTTTCCCAAAGCATCAATCAGGCCAATCCCCTTATGCACGATCATCCAGACACGCCCCAGGCTGAAGCGTTTATGGCGGTGACGGCCGTTTTGCAGCAGCAGCTTCAGGGGGAAAACGGCCGTGCCTGATTGTTAAGCGATTTCTTCGGCGCGTTCCGCCCACCAGCTTTTCAGCTTGCGCATCCCGGCCCCGTTCAACTTGTGCCCCGTCTCATATTCACGATATTCCAGAAAGGCACCTGCTGCCCGAACCGCCTTGCCACATTCTCTCGCAATTTCTAGGGGAACACGGTCATCCTCTGTGCCAACCGCCATGAATACAGGCAGGTCAGTCAGCCGGGCCGTTTCAATCGCATCATCCACCTCTCGCGGCATAAAGCCAACCAGGCTGGCAATGCCCTGCACTTTCTCTGGCGTGCGGATGGCTATGGCAAAAGAGGCTGCTGCGCCTTGGCTGAATCCCATCAAGTAAATTTGGTCTGGATCAGCATCATACAATTGAGGTAGAGCATCAATGAATTGTTCCAGGGTGTTAACGGCCGTATCGAAAGCGCTCAGCGCGGGCCACTCATCTTGCTGCCGGGGATGCCAACTGTAACGGCCGTTGCCTTCATCTACAATGGCGCGGGGGGCAACCAGTAGCCACTCCTGCGGCAGCGTCTGCCGAAAGATCCACATCACATCTTCTGAGCCCAAATGGCCATGGATCAGAACAACGGTGGGGTGAGGCCCTGGTGTGTTTGGTTTTAAAACGCGGTGGGGTAAAACGGCCGTTTCATCTTCAACAAGAAAGGGTTTTTCATTCTGCATGCTTGCTTCCTAATTTGCTGTGGCTTCCCTATTGGTGAATAGACAAAAAAAGGAGGTGGCGAACTAACGGGCGTTAGTCCGACCACCTCTGGGGGGGGAGCCGTAAACAGTATAGCACTATCAGTTTATCTCGTCAATCCCTTTGTCAATAGCTCTCAAGTCAGATGACATTTGACCTAAATTTCCCTAGATTTA
This sequence comes from Promineifilaceae bacterium (SeqCode), assembly GCA_050292445.1. Lineage (GTDB taxonomy): Bacteria > Chloroflexota > Anaerolineae > Promineifilales > Promineifilaceae > Leptofilum. Next base: position 22,943 of record JBNKLQ010000036.1, read on the forward strand.
GCTGTTGACAGCTGAGCCAAATGGCGTACAATACAGGAAATCCCACCCCCCTGGGGGAGGGGGTAAGCGAGGCAAATATGGACGATGTAACTAAAAAAACGGTGAAACAAAGATTGGCTAGTGCTGCTGGGCACATCAAAGGCATCGAACGGATGGTGGAAGATGACACCTACTGCATTGATGTGATTAAGCAGGTGCAGGCAGTGCAGGCCGCGCTGAATAAAGTTACCTCCATCATACTGGACAATCATCTACACACTTGCGTGACCACGGCTATTCGTGACGATGAGCCGGATGAACGGGAGCGCGTTTTGCAAGAGATTACCAGTGTCTTTACCATGTCAAATAAAATTTAATTTTTTGAGGAGATGATCATGACAACAAAAACATTTACAGTGCCCAATATTAGCTGCGGTCACTGCACCCACACCATTGAGATGGAATTAGGCGATTTGGCCGGCGTGCAAAATGTTAAGGCCGAGCAGGAAAGCAAAAAAGTAACCGTTGAGTGGAGCGATCCGGCTTCCTGGGAAAAAATTCAGGCGTTGCTGCAAGAGATTAACTACCCGCCCGAAGGGCTTATCCAGATTAGCTAAATTTTTTTGAGGAAGGACAATATGTCCGAAGAAAAGCAAGTGACGCTGCCGGTGCTGGGCATGACCTGTGCCAACTGCGTGGCGGCGGTGGAACGCAATTCTAAAAAAGTTGAAGGTGTCACTGGGGCAATGGTCAATTTTGCCAATGAAAAGGTGACGTTCAGCTACGATCCTGCTGTTGTGAAAGGCCAGGATGTGACAACGGCCGTTATCGAAAAGGTCAAACGGGCTGGTTACGAAATTCCCACGGCCGATTTAGAACTGTCGCTGCTGGGGATGACCTGTGCTAACTGTGCCACCAACATCGAGCGTGCTCTGAACAAGGTCGATGGCGTGCTGTCGGCCACGGTGAACTATGCCAATGAAAAAGCGGCCGTTTCTTACGCCACCGGCGCTGTCAACCGAGCGGAAATGGTCGCGGCAGTGCGCAAAGCGGGTTACGATGTGGTAGAAGCCGAAAGCGATGAAGCGTTAGAAGATGCCGAAGCTGCCGCTCGTGAAGCCGAAATCCAACATCAGAAAAATCGTTTGATAGTTGGTATCGCCTTTTCCTTGCCTCTCTTTTTATTTAGCATGAGCCGTGATTTTGGCCTGATTGGCCATTGGGCGCACGCCACCTGGGTGAACTGGCTCTTTTTGACCCTGGCCACGCCCGTACAGTTTTACGTTGGCTGGGATTATTACGTGGGGGCGTACAAGAGCCTGCGCAATGGCAGCGCCAACATGGATGTGTTGGTGGCGATGGGGTCATCTGTGGCCTATTTCTACAGCATTGCCGTTTTGCTAGCCCAAACCTTCTGGAACAGTGTTGCCCTGGGGGATCATGTCTATTTCGAGACCTCGGCGGTGATTATTACCTTGATTGTATTGGGTAAGCTATTGGAAGCGCGGGCCAAAGGGCGTACCAGTGAAGCGATTAAGCAACTGATAGGCTTGCAGGCTAAAACTGCGCGTGTGGTACGCAATGGTCAAGAATTAGACATTCCTATTGCTGAAGTGGTGGAAGGGGATGTGGTGCTGGTGCGACCTGGTGAAAAGATTCCGGTGGATGGTGTGGTGTTGGACGGCCGTTCCGCCGTCGATGAATCCATGCTTACCGGTGAATCGCTGCCGGTGAACAAAGAAGCCGGTGATGAATTAATTGGTGCCACTATCAACAAACAGGGTTTGCTCAAATTTGAAGCCACAAAAGTGGGCAAAGAAACGGCCCTGGCCCAAATCGTCAAGCTGGTGGAGCAGGCTCAGGGCAGCAAAGCCCCCATTCAACGCGTTGTGGATCAAGTTGCGGCGTATTTCGTACCATTTGTTATTGGCATGGCGGTGCTTACCTTTGTGATCTGGTTATTTAGCGATGCGGGTTTTGTCCCGGCGTTGATTCGGTTAACGGCCGTTCTGGTTATTGCCTGCCCTTGTGCGATGGGGTTGGCAACCCCCACCTCCATCATGGTGGGCATGGGCAAGGGAGCTGAAAAAGGCATCTTGTTCAAAAGCAGCACGGCTCTGGAGCAGGTGCAAAAGCTCAACGCTATTGTGCTGGACAAAACTGGCACGATCACCCGTGGCGAACCGGCCGTGACGGATGTGATTGTCAGTGAACAGTATTCAGTAGTCAGTAATCAGGCACTGGTTACCGATTCACTGATTACTGATGACCGATCAAACGATTACTGGCTTCAGCTGGCCGCCAGCGCGGAACGGGGGTCAGAACATCCGCTGGGTGAAGCGATTGTGCGGGCTGCACGGGAAAAAGGGTTGGTTTTAGACGAACCGACTAACTTTAGCGGGATTGCGGGTCATGGTGTGGCGGCGGAGGTAAACGGCCGTCAAATTCTTCTGGGTAATTTGCGCCTAATGGAACAAGAAGGCATACCTCTCAATGGGCTGAGGGCTAAAGCGCAAGCCTTGCAAGACGAAGCCAAAACCGCCATGTGGTTGGCTGTCGATGGGCAAGCCAGCGCCGTCATTGGTGTTGCCGACACCATCAAAGAAGGCTCCGAAGAAGCTGTCGCTGCCATGAAAGCTCGTGGCCTTACCGTGGTGATGATGACCGGTGACAACCAGGCCACAGCCAACGCCATCGCTGCAGAAGTGGGCATCGACCGCGTTTTTGCTGAGGTGTTGCCGAGCGACAAAGCCAGCTACGTCAAGCAGCTGCAAGAGGAAGGCTATACAGTTGGCATGGTAGGGGATGGCATTAATGATGCGCCTGCTTTAGCCCAGGCCGATGTGGGGCTGGCGATTGGGACCGGCACCGATGTGGCGATGGAAACGGCCGATGTGACCTTGATGCGCGGTGACTTGCGCAGTGTGCCGCAAGCAATCCATTTGTCCAAAGCCACCATGCGCAACATTCGCGAGAATTTGGCCTGGGCCTTTGGCTACAATACTATTTTGATTCCCGTAGCGGCTGGCATTCTGGCCCCGTTTGCCTGGGCACCAGACTTCCTTAAGCAGCTTCACCCAATTTTGGCGGCTGGCGCGATGGCTTTTTCGAGCATCAGTGTAGTGACAAACGCCTTGCGCCTGCGCCGACTAAACGTGTGATTTTAACGATTTGTTTCCCCTGAGCGTTGAGGCCTCAGCCACTAATGAAGTTGGCTGAGGCCTTTTTTTGTGCCAAAAGCGGACCCGAGTCTGAGTTTCATATGAAAATTTATTGATGGATCTGGATTCCTGGGGATAATTGCGGGCGCGATGTGCAGGCCATTTAGGCTTGCAGGTAGCATAAACACCTACGGAGACAACAAGTGAGCAAACGATCAGCTGGCCAAAAGCGGAGCAAGCGGGATGTGCGGCGGGAGCAAGTGGCGCGTGAGAAACGTATGCGTACTTTACGCATCTGGGTGCCAATTGGGGTTGTGGCGCTGGCTATGGTGGGGTTACTCATCTATCGGGCGACGCGACCAGAAGTTGAGGGCGTGGTTGTTGTGGAATCGGCCGTTGCTAATCAGCACGATGATGAGCTGCAAATTCCTTTTGGTGATACGCCCCCAATGGGCGGACCGCATGCGCCTGTATGGCAAAACTGTGGCATCTACGTAACGCCGGTAGAAGGCCAATATGCCATCCATTCTATGGAGCATGGTGCTGTGTGGATCACTTACAATCCTGATTTGCCCGCTGAGGAAGTTGTGGCTTTAGAAGATATGGCGCGTGGTGAAGGCTATATGCTGCTGAGTCCTTATCCCAACCAAGTAAGCCCAATTGTATTAACCGTATGGGACCGTCAACTAGCAATTGATTCTGCGGAAGACGCACGGATTAATGAGTTTATTGATCGGTATCAACAAGTACGGGGTCCAGAGTCTGGATCGGCCTGCTCCGGTGGTATTGGCACACCTGTAGGTTAATTATTTGCCCCTCAAAGCACAGTTTTGGAGAAGAAGATGTTGAGCAATCGTCGCAATCAAATCATTTTAGGCATGGTCGTTTTGGGAATAGCCGGTCTAGCATTTATTCTTTATTTGAATGTGCGTCCTGAGCCACAAATAGAGGGTGTTGTACAGTTTCCGCGCCCGGCTCGGGGCCACGATGATACATTGGTGTTTGATACGTCTGAATTGCCACCCGCTGGGGGCGAGCATTACAATGTCTGGCAAAATTGTGGCATTTATGAGGAGCCAATCCAAACTGGCAATGCAATTCATGCGATGGAGCATGGCGCGCTGTGGATCACTTATCAACCGGATTTGCCCGCAGATGAAGTGGCAGTTTTAGAAGATATTGTGCGCGGGCAAACCTTTTTGTTGGTGAGTCCGTATCCAGATCAACGCAGCCCGATTGTCCTTACAGCCTGGGGTATTCAGCTTGAGGTTGAGTCAGCCGATGATGCGCGTATTGAGCCATTTATCGAACGATACCGACTGGGTTCACAGACGCCCGAATTGGGTGGTGCTTGCACCCAGGGTGTGGGTGTACCGCTGCCTTAGACTCCTGTCGTTTTAAGAACTGATATTTATGATTCGTTCTCGTCTAATTTTCATCACTTTGTTTTTGGCGTATCTAGGGGTCACTCCGGCAGGCATGTACACTTGTGCCTGTCTTATCCCTGAACAGTCTGCGCTGGAGCAAGTGAACATAGACGAAATTTCTGAACATTCTTCTTTGCCAAACACAACGGCCGTTGTCACTTTGCTGAGCTATTTTTCCTTGACTTTCATCGTGGCAGCGGCGTTGATCTTGGCGAGACGGTGGAAATATCGCCGTCATCATGAGTTTCTTTGGCTGGAACCCTATCGGTTTTATCAACCGCCTCCGACCCCTCCCCCACATCTTATCTGAGCCCCTCCTTATTTTCATTGCAAATGACAAATGTGCCTTTACACTATTTGTTGGAAGGCCACTGTGTTTTACTTTACATAAACAGGATTCGCTCATGACAATTCAACTTTCCCGAAATGCCAAAATGCTTTTTTTATGGAGCACGGCCGTTTTCCTGGCCATCATCGGTTTAACTCAATCTACCAACATTGCCCTGGCGCACACCCGCGTAGAAGTGGGACCGTATGCTATTGTGATTGGGTGGCTGCAAGAGCCGCCGATTGTGGGTGAGCGAAATGCGCTCACTATCGAAATCAGTGAAGATGAACAGCCAGTCACCGGTGCCGAAGCAACCCTGGATATAGAAGTGCTCTACGCTGGGCGGACCTGGCGGGTAAATATGAATCCGACTGAGACGCCGGGGTTGTATACGGCCGTTCTCTTTCCTACCGTGCGCGGCACCTACACAACGCGTATTTTTGGTAATCTGGCGGATACAGATATTGATGTTGAGCTGGACCCAGAAGAAGTGCTGCCAGCCAGCAATCTGCAATTCCCCGAACCGCTGCCCGACACCATCGCTTTGCAAGAGCAAGTCGATCAGCTTCAGGCTGAATTACAAACTGCCAGAACATGGTCGTTTATCGCTCTTGGTGTGGCTGGTTTAGGGATTTTGTTAGGTGTGGTTGGTTTGCTGCGACGCAAATCTAATTGATTAGCTGTTTTTCGAAATGGCTGTTCTCTCTAGAAAGATTTTAGAATGATCCTCAGAAAAAATGCGGTTACAAAACAGGAGAAAAAAATGAACAATTTAAAGAAACAACCTCGTTTTTGGTTGGTAATAACTTTGCTTTTAGGTGGCTTATTTTTGGCTGCTTGTTCAAGCTCTGGTGGCACAGAACCTGCTGCTAACGATGAGACCATGGAAGAGATGGACCATGAAGAGAACATGGACAACGAAGATATGGAGAATATGGACCATGACGATATGGAAGAGATGGACCATGAACACGAGGACGAGCACAATCGCATCCCCAACGAAAACGGTGCTACCATTACGATAACTTCACCAGAAGATGGTGCCACCTTCAATATTCTGGATCAGGTAATCGTTGAGGTTGATGTGAAAAACTTTACACTGGGCGAAAATGATAACCACTGGCATGTGTATGTGGATGGTGTCTCTTTTGGCATGGTGATGGGTGGTAATGCCGATCAGGCCCTGGCTGGCCTGGAACCCGGCGAGCATGAAGTCTCGGCTTATCTCTCCCTGGGTACCCATGAAGAGTATGAAGATGGAGATTCGGTTACGATTGTTGTTGAAGAATAGTCTGCAGTAAATAAGTAAAAAGTGAAAAGTCCACACGTCTCAGGTTTCACTTATCACTCTATCACTTTCCTCGCTAACTTTGTGGCGCGAAAGCGGGCCTCTGAGGATGCCCTACTCCTCACGGTAAGTTTTAGGCACGACGATAGGGATCGTACAGTTTCTCCCACTCATCCAGCGCGTACCGGTCAGTCATCCCGGCAATGTAATCAGTGATGACGCGGTGCAATGGCGCTTCATCCAGCTTCTTTTTGGTGTCGGTGGGCAGCATGTTCGGTTCTTGTGCATAGGCCTGGAAAAGCTCCGTTACAAAGCGTTCCGCCTTGGTCTGCATACGAATAAGGCGATAATGATGATACATGCTGTCCAGTAAGAATTTCTTCAGCTGGCGCACTTTGGTTTTAAACTCGGGTGAGTAGCTTACCAAGTTCTCGGGATGGGTCTGTACTTTTTCTGGGGAATCGATCTGGTTTTCTACCAGACTTTTGCCGGTGTACTCCAGCACATTCATGACCGATTTGCCAATCAGTTCTCGAATAATTTCATGGCGGGTGATGTTGGTTAACGGCCGTTCCGACTGCCACCCAACCATCTCCTTCAGCTCCTGCCATAGGGTCAGCTCATCCAACGCTGCCATCTCAAACATGCCTGCACGAATGCCATCATCTAAATCATGAGCATTGTAGGCTATCTCATCCGCCAGATTGGCAATCTGCGCCTCTAGCGAGCCGCGCTTGTCCGGCTCATAGCCCACAGCGTCACTTTTGTCGTAATCAGTTTCGTGTTTGATCATCCCCTCGCGGGTTTCGTAGGTCAGGTTGAGGCCAGGGAAATTGTGGTAACGTTGTTCCAGCTTCGTCACGATCCGGTAGCTTTGTGTGTTGTGGTTAAAACCGCCGTGATCGGCCATCAGGGCATTGAGGGCATACTCTCCAGCATGGCCAAAGGGAGGATGCCCCAAATCGTGTGCCAGGCAGATCGCTTCGGTCAGCTCTTCATTGCAGCCCAAGCCACGGGCCAACGAACGACCTAGCTGGGCAACTTCCAGCGTGTGCGTCAGGCGGGTACGGTAATGGTCCCCTTCATAATAAACAAACACCTGTGTTTTGTACTCCAGGCGACGAAAGGCCGTTGTGTGAATAATGCGGTCACGATCTCGCTCGAAAGCAGGGCGAGAGGCTGATTCGGCTTCAGGATAGACTCGCCCGCGGCTTTCAGCGCTTTTTAGCCCATACGGCGCCAGGGCCATCTGTTCGATCTTTTCTAATTCCTTGCGCTTATATATCATGGGAAACTCCTATGCCTATACTCCTGCCACAGGTGTTACCTGCGAGCAAACTCATAAGACTGAACCTGCGGGAGGATGTTTTTGTAACTTGCTATAATTTTATGGTAAGTGTAACATAATTCCCGACGGTCTGTATCGCCCGTGTATAAAAATGGTTAGGTTGCCCGCTGAACCAGACTGGTTCAATCGAGGGAAAAGCATATGCCGAATAAAAGAATTCATCCATCCATTGTGCTGCTGATGGTTGCCATTGCCATTATTTTGGCGGCGGGTGTCTTTTTGGCTATGAATGTCATAAGAAACCGTAACAATGCGGCGGAAACAGACGTGACGGCCAATAATTTTCAGGTGTCAGTAGCAGGGGAGCAAATTTCGTTACAGGTTGATCCAAACCAACGACCTACCATTATTGATACCCAAGTGATAGACGACACGCCGCGCACAGAAGATGCACCTGACCAGCAAATACAGGAAGTCACCGCCACGCCAGAAGCCACGGCCGTTCCTAACAATGAGCAAGTCGCAACGGCCGTTCCCCCGCCTGCTGTGGCAAAAATCATCTTCATTGATTATACGGTGCAGCAAGGGGACACGCTTTATAGCATTTCGGATCGGATCGATACTTCCATTGCCTTGATGGCCGACCAGGGCATCTCCCAAACCAACCTGACGCCGGGACAAGTCATCCGCCTGCCTCTGGGTAATCCTGATTATTGTGCTGGCAGAGGACGGCCGTATGCCGTTGGTGAAGGGGATACGGCCTTCAACATCGGCCAGCGATTCAATACCACGCCAGAAAATTTGCAGGCTCTCAATGGACTGGATGCCAATTACACCGTCAAGACGGCTGACATTATTTGCATCCCATAGGTAAAAACAATGCGTATCAGTCGCGCTGAATTTAACGGCCGTAGCCAACATCTCCTCGAATACATCCATCAACAAAAGCTGACCGGCGTTGTTTTGTTTGACAGCGTCAACATTCTTTACTTCACAGGGTTCGCCTTTATCCCCACAGAACGCCCTATTGCCTTTGTGCTTAGCGCCGCCGGGGAACGGGCCATGCTGGTCCCCCGTTTGGAGGTAGAACACGCCCAGGCCGAGGCCGAACTGGATAGGGTGGCTCACTATTTGGAGTATCCTGGCGATCCGCACCCCATGGCCATCTTCCAAGATTTGCTGATGGAGATGGGGCTTATCAAAGAAAATACCAATCCTAAGTTTTTGCACACGCCCACGCCAGCCGCCGACATTGTGATACGGCCTCACCAAGAAGCCCCCAAGCAATACCCGTTGGCCAGCAGCAGCCAAATCGGCGCGGATCATGATGGCTACCCCTGGATTTTCGGCTACGAAGGCGTGTCGCTTTCTCAACTCACGGGCATGACAGTGCAAAATGTTCAGGGCAAGCTTAACCAGATGCAGGCAGTCAAAAGTCCAGCAGAGATTGCTCTTATAAAGGAAAGCTGCAAGTGGGGACATCTGGCCCATGTGTTATTGCAACGGTATACGGCCGTTCAGGCCACAGAAACGGCTGTAAGCTTGCGCGCCAGCCAGGAAGCCACCCTGGCCATGATGGATGCCATCGGACCGTTGTATCGGGCGCAGAGCATGTGGCTGAGCGGGCCGTTTGCTGGCTACCGTGGCCAGATT
>JBNKLQ010000037.1:0-31721 GCA_050292445.1 Promineifilaceae bacterium (SeqCode)
AAGGCAGCATCTACCAGGGGCAAATGAGCCTCGACCAACTGTTGGTGATGCGCCCCGTGTCGGCCTGGGGGCGTTATGCCACCCCCATCCAAAACTTGTATCTCTGCGGTGCAGGTACACATCCCGGCGGCGGCGTCACTGGCGCACCGGGATTTAACGCCGCCCGCGAACTGCTACAAGTACTCCAATAAACTTGCTGAACGGTGGGGGAGGTGGGGGGTAAACGGCCGTTTTTATCCCCCACCTTCCTCAACTCTCAGTAAAACCTTCCCACGCCCTCTTTATTCCCTACATCCAAAAAGTATTGACCAACGCTAAAAACTAATATATGATATGACTTCGAGGTCATATGACTTTGAGGTCACATAGGTAGAGGAGGAAATATGCCCAAAGATACATTCCTTAATTTGCCTGAAAAGAAGCGGCTGTTAATTGAAGAAGCCGCAATAGATGAATTTGCAGCCTGGGGCTTTGATAACGCCAGCATTAATCGTATCGTCGCTGACTGTCAAATCGCAAAAGGCAGCTTTTATCAATATTTTGAGGACAAAAAAGATTTATTTAATTATTTGATGACGCGGATTTCGCAGAAAAAGCTCGATTACATTTCGCCCGTCATGCTAAATCCACAAGCGCATGATTTCTTCACGCTCTTGCAGGAGCTGTATCGATCAGGTTTAGAATTTGCCAAACAAAATCCAAAAGCAGCGTTGGTTGGAAATCGGGTCTATAAAAATCAAGAACATCCCGTTTACCAAGAAGTTTTTAAGGACGGTAAAGACGCTGGTAAAGCATATTACGACCAACTCATTACACTTGCCATAGCAAGAGGGGAAATACGATCAGACATTGATATGGATTTTGTGATACATATCTTAATGTCATTAAATGTCTCTACCTTCGAGTATTACTTTGATGCGATCAAAGGTGCCGATTTTAATATGGCCGAAGTGGGAGAAGACGTAATGGATACGGTCAATCTATTTATTGACTTTATCAAGCATGGAATCAGTGTTCCAGCAATAGGAGGCGACAATCATGATTAAAGTAGAAGGACTCTACCATTCTTATAACAACGACGACAATTATGCGGTCAAAGATGCCAGCTTTGAAATCCCCAAAGGAGAGGTTTTTGGCTTCCTTGGCCCTTCCGGTGCAGGCAAATCGACCACGCAAGGTATTTTAACAGGACTGTTGCCGCTGCAAAAAGGGAACGTCATGGTTGCTGGGTACGATGTGAAAAACATCTCGCGCCAAATGTTCAACAAAATTGGCATGTCATTCGAGCAATCCAACGTGTACAGCAAAATGACCGCCAAAGAAAACCTCGACTTCTACAAAAAGCTGTTTGATGTCAAAACGCGTAACTCCGAAGCATTGATCAAACTGGTTGGCCTGGATGGCAAGGAAAATGTTCGTGCGGGCGAATTCTCCAAAGGGATGAAGCATCGCCTTACCTTTGCCCGTTCCATGATCAACAATCCCGAACTGTGGTTCTTGGATGAACCGACAACGGGTCTTGACCCAGCCATTGCGGCTGACATTAAAGACATTATCCGTAGAGAAAACCAAAAAGGGGTTACCATTTTCCTGACTACGCACAACATGTTTATTGCTGATGAGTTGTGTGACCGCGTCGCCTTCATTATTGATGGCGAGATTAAACTGGTCGATTCGCCTAAAAACCTGAAGCTGGCCTATGGTGAACAACTGGTCGAGGTGGAATATCAGCAAAATGGTGACATTGCCAAAGAGACATTCTCCACTGTTTTGGCAGATGATAAGGCGCGTCTGCAAACTGTGATTGGAAATCATCAAATTCAGTCGATGCATACAAAAGAAGCCACACTTGAAGAAATTTTCATCAAGGTGACTGGCAGAGGGTTGGCATAACATGAAGCTATGGCACAGTTTTGTCAAAGAGTTGATTCTGGCATCGCGCAGCTTCTATTTTTACATTGAGCTGGTGATGGCGGGTATCTTTCTGTTTTTGCTGATCTTTGTGATCCCAGAGCAGTTTAGCAGCAGGTCGGATGAATATATTTATTGGGATATTCCTGAAGCTGCACGTGAATTTTTTATTGAGGAAGCTTTGGCGGTAGATGAGGATGGGATTTCGGAAAATGTGGAGCTAGAGCTTGGGGATGAGGTTGTACCGGCTGTGCTCTATGCGACTGAATCCGAGAATATTTATGTGCTTGATGATCGGGAAACGGCCGTTTCCCTCGCAGATGAAGAAAGAGCATTTGCAGCCGTCATTCACATGGATGATCAAGGCGAAATCACATACACCTATTACATGCAAGGGTACGAAACGGAGCGTTTGCGCAATACCTACCTTGTGCTGCATAACAAAGATATAGATATTCTTACAGAGGCGTTTGATGCTCAAGACGTGCGTGCATTAGAAACTGAACATGTGTCGCTGACGGATCGGGAAAATGTTGTGCCCTCATTTCTCACGTTCAACGGCAGCTTGATGGGATTATTTATCATTGCAGCCTACATCTTCCTGGATAAAAAGGAAGGGGTGATCAAGGCGTATGCTGTCACGGCCTCTTCTGTGTGGCAATATTTGCTGAGCAAAGTGGGCATCATCATGCTCACCAGCACAGTCACCAGCTTGATTATCGTGATTCCCGTGATGGGGCTACAGCCAAATTATCCCCTCATGCTCATCTTCTTGCTGACAACCGGGTTTGCAGCATCGGCGCTGGGGCTGGTGTTAACCAGCTATTACGACAACATTACGCAAGCATTTGGCACGCTTTACATCTTAATCATTGCTCTGATGTTGCCCAATATTGCGTATTTTATTCCCAGTTGGAACCCGACCTGGCTAACATTCTTCCCCACCTATCCCATGCTGGAAGGATTCAAAGAGATCATTTTGACGAATACGAACGTTTCTTATGTGCTGCTTGTTTCTTTAGGATTTCTTGCCGCTGGGGTTGCACTGTTCTTATTTGCCAATATCCGTTTCAAAAAGACGCTGACGATTTAGGAGAACCATTATGCCGAAAAAAATATGGATCATTTTTATGAGAGACCTAAAAGTCAATCTGCGTGACTTTTTAAGTTTGTATATTTTGCTTGTCCCTATCATTTTTGCGGTGGGTATCAAACTGTTGGTACCTAGCGTCAATGATACAACGGTGGATTTGGCGCTGCTTGATGGCGATAACCCTGAGATGGTGACGTATCTGGAACAGTTTGCCAACGTGGAGCTGTTCAATGATGTTGATGCAGTGGAAGAACGGCTTGAAAGGCGGGATAATGTCGTTGCTATTTTGCCTGAGGGGGATGATTATTACATTCTGACACAGGGGAACGAACCGGAATCGGTTGTCGAGTTTGCAAAGCTGCTCAATAGTTATCATGGGCTAGATTTGGATGTGGAAAACACAACGGCCGTTATCGAAACATTCGGCCGTACAGAATCTCCGATGAAAAGGCTGCTTGTGAACATCATGATCATGATGACATCGGTATTGGCTGGGATGTTAATCTCGATCAATATTGTCGAGGAAAAGGTGGACAATACAGTCAGCGCGATCAATGTCAGCCCCATCTCTCGGGTAGGATTCATTCTTGGCAAAAGCATGAGCGGCATGTTTTTGGCTGTGTATGGGGCCATTGCCATCCTTTGGATTACAGGCTTCTCAGATGTGAACATTGGACAGATGCTGCTGGCAATCGTTTCGGTGACGCTGTTGAGTGTGCTGATTGGATTTGTCGAAGGACTTAACAATGATGATGTGATGAACGCTGCTGCTGGTATCAAAATGTTATTCTTGCCGCTTGGTGCGGGTGTGGCAGCGGCAGAATTATTAAGTGATAAGTGGCAGGTTCTCTTTTATTGGGTGCCATTTTACTGGACGTATAAAGGGAATGATGCCATTTTGTCATACAGTGCCAGTTGGCTGCAAATTATTGGCTATACGGCCATTGTGTTGGCGTTGTGTGGTGCTGTTTATTATTTCTTGGCACCTAAAATTCAAAAAGGGCTGGCGTAAATATCATGTTGAGACGCAAAATCTTGTGTCTCAACAAGGTTTTTATTCAGAAGGAGAGACGACATGAATTGGTATCCGTTATTAGGCTTGTTGGCATTGGCCTATGCTGGGTTGGTATTTTATTTGGCGGCTGCGAAAAAACCCGCAGTTATTTGGAATATGGCAAAAATTCAGATGTTTATTAAAGTGTTGGGGGAAAAAGGGACTATAATTTTCTTCTATGTTTGGGCTGTTGCCTTTTTGGGCTTGGGTATTTGGTTGTTTACGCTGTAACGGCGTATTTTTTGGCATCATGGATAGCAACGTCGAGGCGTTGGCCCTAGGATCAATCAAGGCACACGGCGCTGCATTTGCTACCCAGGTAGCCGCCTGTAAACGGGCATTGTAGCAGCTTGTGAACCGGTAGGTCGATCAAAAATACGGCTCAAGTTCATTGGTTCGGTGGTAGCAGAGTCAGGTATGCTTTGCTGAAAATATTGTTAAATAGTCAATGAATTCCGGCTGACAAGCGGGCAGTTTGTGTATAATGAGGGTCATGGAAATTCCATTGTTCCCCCTCAACACTGTTCTTTTCCCTGGCTGGCCGATGCCGCTGCACATTTTTGAGCCACGCTATCTGGAAATGGTGCGCTTCTGTGTGGATGAGAAGTCGCCGTTTGGTATTTTGCTCATTAAACAGGGCCAGGCGGAAGAGGATACGGCCGTTATCCCCCACACTGTTGGTTGTATGGTTTCGATTACGCAAATGGAGGAGTTGGAAGACGGCCGTTTACTCGTCATGACCATCGGGCAAGAGCGGTTTCGGGTGTTGTCGCTTAAACGTGATAAACCTTACTTGGTAGGGGAGGTGGAGCGACTACCTTACCTGCCAGAAAAAACGGAGCCGCTGCAAGCGGCCGCCAATGATTTACATCCCCTGGTGTTAAGCTACCTCACCACGCTTACTTCCCTTGCGGACAACATAGAATTTGATCCCACACAGGTGCCTACCGAGCCAGAAGCGCTTAATAACATGGCAGCGTCGCTGCTGCAAGTCTCTTTAGAAACCAAGCAGTCGTTGCTGGAAGCCAAAAAAGTGTCCAACTCCCTCAACTTTCTCACAAATCAATATCGGCGTGAGATTGATCTGCTTAAGCGGTTCCCCAAGCAAGATATGGGTAATTTCTCTGTCAATTGATGTGCACCATTTCCCCGGAAACCCTCAAAATGGATAATGTGCTAAACCAAAGTTTCCGGGGAAATATGCTTTAACTACTTAACGACCCACTTGCACCGTAATTTCGCCAATGCCGCCACTAATATCAAATGTAATATCTACTTCAGATTCACCATAAGCAGCGTTGGTATAAACGTTGGACCCCCCTTCTTTTTGCAGCCCATTCACCACCAAAGAACCGATGCCCGTATCCGCTTCCAGACGCAGACCCACATTTTCTGGCAGATAGACGGTGGTTGTTCCCACGCCGCCGTTGATGCGTACATCAAAACTTTCCTGCCATTCTCCAGTGAGATCAATAGTAGTTTCCCCCACGCCTGTATCTACGACCAGGCTTTGCAAGTTTAGGCCGCTCAGATTCAAGTTGCTTTCACCAACACCCAAATCAACATCCATATCCATCGGAATATCATCGTATAAAATAACCGACCAACGATACTTAATGTCATCGTCGGGAATGCCGTTGATTTCGCCGTCTGGTTGGGACACGGTGAGTTCGCCACGGGAGCCACGCTGTTCAAAGAGAACTTCTGGTCGCCAATCTTCGATGTTGTAGGTAAATTCTGCATCCATTAAATTTGCAGAGCCGCTAGCAATATCCAGCTCGCCAACGCCCATTTTTATATCTACTTGTGCAGAATCAATGTCGCCCAATTCTACTGTTTGACTATCGGTTAATGTGGGGCCTACGGCTACGCGATTGATGCAGCCAATGAGCAAAAGCAGCAGTGGTAGTATCAGAATTGTTTTATAATTTTTCATCTTTGTCACCTCAAGAATTTTTTATTTTTGATCAGGCCTCATGGCCTTAAGTCGTGCAAAGCTGTACGGAGACAAAGGGGTAAAGTTGTAGAATCTGGCACAAGAAGACAAAAAAAGGCCGATCCAATTTGGTCGGCCTTTATGAGTTTATGCAGAAGATTTAGTTGGCCGCACGCCACTGATTTACAGGGTGTACAACGCGCCAAATTTTTGTTTGAGGTAGGCGATATACGGATCGATGGTGAGGGGTCCACCGGTGACGCGCTCGATTAGCTCGTTGGCGGTGAATTTGCTGCCGTGGCTGTAAATGTTGTCCTTGAGCCAGGTGTGCAGGGTGTTAAATTGGCCTTGTTGAATCTCGCCGGGAATGTTGGGATGGGCTTTGAGAGCCTCATTGTAGAACAGGGCAGACATGATGTTGCCCAGTGTGTATCCCTGGAAGGCACCCCCAACAATGCCGCCGTACCAATGCACATCCTGCAGCACGCCATTCACGTCGCTAGGTGCCTGAAGACCGAGATCAGACTGGTAACGGCCGTTCCACGCCTCGGGTAAATCTTTCACTGCTAACGTACCTTCCAACAGTGCCAGCTCCAGGTCAAAACGAATCATGACATGCAGATTGTAGGTCACCTCATCGGCGTCAGTGCGGATGAGGGAGCGCTGCACCTTGTTGATGGCCGCATAGAAGGTGTCTAGCGATACATCGCTGAACTGGTTAGGGAAGGCGGCTTGCAGCTTGGGATAGTAATGCTGCCAAAAGCCACGGCTACGCCCCACCAAATTTTCCCACAGGCGGGATTGGCTTTCATGCACGCCAGCAGAGGTGCCGCCAGCCAACGGTGTGGCCTCCAGTGACATGTCAATGCCCTGCTCGTAGAGAGCGTGACCCGTTTCATGCAAGGTGCTAAACAGAGCTTCGCTCAAATCATCTTCTTTGGTGCGGGTGGTGATACGCACGTCACCTAAGGAGAATTTGGTCATGAAGGGATGGTGGGTTTTGTCCTGGCGGCCTCGGTTGGTGTCATAGCCGTAATCCTGGGCAATTTGCCAGCCAAAAGCCAGCTGTTCATCTTCGGGGAAAGTTTGGTGCAGGCAGCTATCGTCGGCCGGCTCCTGCTCAGTGATGGCTTTGACCAGGGGCACCAGCTGTTCGCGCAAATCGGCAAAGACGGCACGGACACTTTCTGCTTTCATGCCCTGGTCGGCAAAGTCGATGAGTGGGTCAGCGATGTGGTCGTAGCCGGGGAAGCAGTTGGCAATTTGGCGGGAGTAGTCGAGGGTTTTTTCCAGATACGGCCGTATCGCCGCAAAATCATTCTCGGGCCGGGCTTTGGCCCATACCTGATACGCCGCAGCGCCGTGCTCAGAAAGGGCGGCAATCAATTGAGCTGGTACCTTAACGGACTGATCGTAATTGTGTCGGGTGACCCGGATCAGGCTGGCTTCTTCGCCGTCGTATGGCAAGTTTTCTGCCCACGGTTCCAGCTGATCCAGCAGCTTGCCGATGGCTGGATCGACAAACTTTTCGTGCGCAATGCGCCCAATGGTTGCTTGCTGTCGTCCACGAGCAGCTGCGCCCCCCGGCGGCATGTAGGTGCTTTGGTCCCAGTTCAGCAGCGCATTGGCTGAGTTCAAATCATTAATTTCTTGCAGACGTGTTTTGAGTTCCTGGTACTTTTTTTTCACGAAACGACTCCTATTCAATGGTCTAGTGCCGTTCCGAATGAAAAAAAGAGAATGAAGAAATTGGACACTGAAAACACAGATCGTACAGATAAAAGAGGCTAATCTGTGTTCATCTGCGTTAGTCTGTGCCCCATTTTTCTTGGGAACGACTTGATTGTTAGATAACAACCTAATGAGGGAAATCGTACCCCACAATTAGCAGAAACGCTAACGGTGGGGGCGATATTTTTGCTCGATGCGCAAGATGGCGAAGCGACCGATGATGTAAACGGCCGTTACCAGAAAAGCCAGCAGCACCCAGACCGTATTCGACAATTCCAGTCCATGCGAACCGATCAATGTCAGCAGCAGCACGCTGGGGAAACGCCCCAAAAAGTTAGCGGCTAAAAACTTCCTGGGGGAGATGCCAGTGAGTCCGGCCACAAAGTTCATGATGTCCGTGGGGAAAACTGGCAGCACAAAAGCAATGGTGAAAAATAAAAAACCTTGCTTCTCCGCAATGGTTTCCCATTTTTCAATGGTTTCTTTGGGGGCGAGGCGATGCACAATCGGCCGTCCGGCCCAGCGCGCCAGCAAAAAGCCCAGCTGGCTGGCTGACACCACGCACAAAATATTAAACAGCAGCCCCAAGGGAAACCCGTAAATGTAGCCTCCGGCAATGACAAAAACATGCCCAGGAATAAAAGCCACAATGACTTGCAATACCTGAAGAAAAGCCAGAACCAGCGGAGCCAGCGCACCATAACTTTGCACGTAGTTGCTTACAAACTCTTGGTCGCTCAAAACCGTGAGCCATTCAGATAAGGATTGACGTAGTAGCCAGGTGAGTATGGCAAACGTCACCACACTCCCTACTAGCAACCAGCGTTTAGCCGTGTTGCTTAAGAGGGGGGTGGGTGGCGAAGCGTAAACTGATTTTAGCATCCGCTGCTGTGGCGGGTTTGTTTTTTGATCTGTGATAAGTGACATAGACTCTTCCTGCATGTGGGGTGGTGCTCTACGCGATCAAGAACGCGCAACACAAAAACCCTCTCATGCCTTGGCTGATTGTCGTTCAACAAAATACCTTAAACGCACGGCAGCCTTTACGCAAGCAACAATAAATCGTTGCTAACCTGACAATGATCCTACCTGTTCTGGGATTTAAGGGCAACTGCGCCCTTTAGCACACGATTTTTCAGTAGTCTAACTTCTGCATGAAATAGGACGCGGAGTAACGCAGATAAACGCTGATCTTTTTTCAATCTGTGTTATCCGTGTCCTATTGTTATTGACTACTGAAAAGCCCGGTCTTTTGGTGTTTTAGGCATTCTTTTTGAGGGGAGCGCCTAAAAAGAAGCGGATAGCATTGGGCAGCCGGTAAGCCCACGCCTCTTCATTGTGACCCCCACCTACGTCTTCCACGTGCAGCAGATTGCGGGTTGGACGGTACCCTTTTTGCACCAGGATGCGTTTCATGCGGCGCACACGGCCGTAATAACGGCGGGAGCGGCTGCGCAAAATGGTCTGGTCGGGCCAATGGCCCCCCATCTCTCTCGTGCCGGCATCCAGGTAGATCTTCCCCTGCTGAAAGGACGCGTGTTCAACGTAGTCAAAAATGGCCCGATTAGCAAACCAAAGAGAGGGGCTCATGACGCCAGCAAAACCAAAGACGGCTGGAAAGCAAAAAAAACCGTAGAGGCTAATCAAGCCACCCATGGATGAGCCAAAAATGCCCGTGTTACGCTTGTTAGGCAGCGTACGGAAGGCATTATCTACCAGCGGCTTGAGGGTGTGGACAATGAAGTTTAAATATGCCTCACCTTTGCCGCCGCCATACGTTTTGTCCGTGAATGGACTGTACTCAGCCAGACGTCCCTTGCCCATGCTGGGGATGCCGACCACAATGGCCTCTAGATTTTCTTCGGCGCTCAACTTTTCCATCGTTTCATCAACATACCATTCACCCGTGTAGCTGGTGGCTTCATCAAAAAGATTGTAACCATCGTGCATGTAAAGAACTGGATAATGGTTTTGGCTGTCGGCATAGGATGGGGGGAGGTAAATGAGGATATCTCGCTGGTTGTCGAGTTGGGGGCTGTACACATTTTGGGCAATTTGAATATTGCCGCTGGTGGTGTGCCGGTGACGTTCGTAGTAAATATCGTGGTAAGGTTGCCATTCAATTTTTTGTAATTGCGTTGCTTGCAAATTATTTCTCCAATCGTTGGTGCTGCAATTGTCTCTTTTTTTATCGTGCTGTCCACCATCTGATTTGTTCCGGTGGGCCCAAGTAGAAAATGTGAAAATCATCACGATCCAAGTATTATGCCTTTACCTGCTTGCGAAAAACCTTATAATCATTGGCAAGTTCAACGCTGGCAAAAAGGTGGACAACCCATGAAAAAGAAAGATGAGAAAGTAGCAGATGATCTGGCAGAATTGGCGGAGTACCGGGCACGGTTACGGCATGAACGCCAGGATTTGATTGAAGAACTGATTCAGGAGGGGATGGACGGCGGCCTTTTTGATAATTTGCCAGGTAAGGGGAAACCGTTGAACTTGAACAAAAATCCTTATGCCGCAGATATGCAACTGGCCAATGAACTGCTAAAAGAAAACGACTTACCCCCTGCTTGGATTCTGCAGCGGAACGAGATTTTGGCAAAGATGGCCAAGCTGCGGGCGGAAATTGTGCGCCAGTGGGCCTGGCATGAGCGTGAGTTTAGCATTGCCATAGCCGACAAAGGCCGCCTCACAATTCGCTGGGATGATTGTTGTCTGAAGTGGATAGGTGAAATCATTGAACTAAACAAGGCGATCGATGCGTTTAATTTGAAACGGCCGTTTGACAACATAGAAATCTTCAAACTAAATCTGGAAAGTGAACTTAAGCGGGCAAATGCACCGCGTTGGCTGCGTTAAGCCGCCAAATGTCTAAAGAAGTGATGTTGATACGGCCGTTATTCGCAAACAGCGCCACGCCTAAACTGTGAGCAAGGGTCGGGTAGATGCGGCTGGAAAGGGTGATACGGCCGTTGACAAACACCTCCAGCACTGATTTGTCCAGAAAAATATGAAGTTGAATCGGCTCCCCTGGCACGATCTTTAGCGGCGCATTGCGAGCCACTTGTCGCGCGGGCAGCAGATCATGGCTTACCGAATTTGCTAGACTTGATTTTTCTCGCTCAATGGTCACGAATTGGTGCGGCACATCAAATAAAACCCACGTTTCCTCACGGCCGTCTGGCGAGCAGCGAACCTTCAAGCCAAACTGTGTGGCATCCTCCGGTTTAATAACTGCTTTTATTTCCAAACAATCCCCCTCAACACCTTCCAACAAATAATGCGCTTCATTGATTATGGTTAACGCCTCAAAATGTGCCTGCTCACCGCGCAGCTTTTGCAGTTCTGGCACTGGCTCAATGCCCAACAGGCCATCGTTCCGCATGGTAAGCAAACGGGGCAGCGACATCACACCGGCCCAGCCTGCTTTTCGCTGTTCGGCTTCGCTGCGTCCCTCCCACAGCCAGCCAAACATGATGGAACGGCCGTGTGCATCCCGCATCACCTGCGGCGCATAAAAATGAGAACCATAGTCTAAAATGTGCTGTGACTCCGGCGTAAAATGATGGTTCTCATAGCGGCCCATGAAATACCCGGTATAAAGTAGCTGCCCCGTTTCGTGATGCTGAAAGGAAATTATCAGCACGTGCCGGTTACCTAACTTTATCAAGTTTGGGCACTCCCAAATCGTTCCGGTCCAGAATGGATCCAACTGGTTTCGATCCCCCTGCACCAACGTGTGCATGAATTCCCACCGGTGCAGGTCCGATGAGCGGTAGAGCAAAATGGCTCCCCCTTCGCCGACGATACGCGTGCCCATGAGCATGTACCACGTACCATCTTCTTGCCACACATATGGATCGCGAAATTCCCACGGATCGCCGGCATCAATACTGTCCGGAACGTGGGAAATCACCGGATTGTCCTCGTATTTGTGCCACGCGATCATCTCGCCGTTGCTGGTAGCGACACAGACGACTTGCGGGTAGACGCCGGAGTAAAACAAAGTGGGCACGCCATCATGAACGACGGCACAACCCGACCAGCAACCGTCAGCGTCAGGTCCATAAGGTGTTGGCTCCAGAGCGATGGGCAGGTGTTCCCAATGAACCAGATCGCGGCTGACGGCATGGCCCCAATGAATTTTTTCGTGCCAGGGGCCATAAGGATTATGCTGATAAAAAAGATGGTACTGCCCCTGCCAATGGATGAGACCATTGGGGTCATTCATCCAGTTGGCGGGCGGCAGGAAGTGGTAGATTGGACGGTGTGGATCATTGGCGAACGTGTCTCGGGATGCCATTGGAGGGTGAGAAGATATATTATTGCTCAATTTGTTGCTTGCCTGATGGTAAAGGTGGCTTGTTAGCCTTTGACGCCTGTAGAAGCAATGCTTTTAACAAAAGCATCTTGCAATAGCAGGAAAAATATGATGATGGGAATGGTGATAATAGATAAGTAAGCCATCATCTGACCCCAGGGGAGGATGCCTTCGCCGGGCGTATTTGAGCCGAAGGTTTGCCAGAAGAAACCAAGACCGATCATGACCGGGCGGTATGCGTCCGTCTGCACCACCATGCTGGGCCACAAATATTGGTTCCACATAAACAACCCTCGGAGGATAGCGGCCGTGGCAAACACTGGCCCAGAGATAGGCGCGACAATCCGCCCAAAAATCTGGAGCCAACTGGCCCCATCAATCCGGGCGGCTTCGATGATCTCATAGGGAACTGACTTGAAAAACTGGACGAACAGAAAGATCGAAAAGGCATCAACAATGAACGGAATGATCTGGACCTGGTAGGAATTGAGCCAGCCAGTGGTGATGCCCTCTGCGCCAATCCAGGGCAAGCGGCTCACAACCATCAACAATGGAACGGCGATGGTTTCAAACGGCAGGATCAGCGTCGCAATAATCACGGACAGGACGATTTCTTTTCCCTTCCAACGCATGTTGGCCAAAGCGAAACCCATCAATGAGTTAATGAGCAGGCCCAGCGTCACAGTGACTGTTGTCACCACCAGCGAATTGAAGACAAATCGGGCGACTGGCGCTCGTTCGACGGCTGCCGGGTAGTTCTGCAACGAGATGTCGCCAACTGGCAGAAAAGCCAGCAGCGATGAGGAGTCGCGCAGGATTTGCAGGCTGGGCTTAAGCGAGGAAACCAGCATGAATATGATTGGCAGGGCAAACATCAGGCCCAGCAAGATCATCACTGTATGGCGAAGAAAAGTAGCCAGCCTTTGTCTACTCTTAGTTCTCATGCGTTTTTCTCCCTCGTGAGATAACGTTGGATGAGGGCAATTGTCAGGACCAGCAGAAAGAACACCACAGAGATAGCCGAGCCATAGGCAATATCTTGCATATGGAAGCCCCTGCGTACAGCTTGGTAGATGATGGTCGTGGTTGAATCCAGCGGTCCCCCCTGGGTCATCACGTCGATTTGGGTAAACAGCCCCAGGGCGGCAATGGTGATGGTTACGAGGACGAATACGGCCGTATTCCTTAACCCCGGCCACGTGACATATCTGAACTTTTGCCAGGTGTTTGCCCCGTCAATATCGGCGGCTTCGTACAGCACCTCGGGGATATTTTGCAAGCCAGCCAGCCAGATAACCATATGAATACCCACTGCCTGCCAGGCCGACATGAACATGATTGCTGGCATAGCGGTTGACGTCCCCGCCATCCAGTCAACAGGTGCAAACCGACCACCCGTCATAAAAACCAGGGCTGAATTGAGCAGGCCGTTCCGGCCGTCGTAAATAAATTCAAATAAGATAGACACGACGACAATCGAAACAACAACCGGCACGAAATAGATGGTGCGAAAGATCTTAATGCCTGGCGTATGCTGGTTGATTAACATGGCCAACATCAGGCCCAGCCCGGCCTGGCCAGGCACGATAACAAGCGCAAAGTAAAACGTATTGATCAATGATTTGATAAACACAGCGTCACCGGCCAGCAGTGTCCATCGGGTCTCGCCTATATCCCACGATTTATATTTTTGCAGCCCGTTGTATTGGGGATATTCAGGGTTATTGCGCGTGAATTCACGCTCGCGCGGGTAGGTGTAACTGCCATCCTCGTCAAGGACAGGCTGCCCGGCATCATCGACAATGGGATCCAGGCGCAGGACCCTTAGTGTGAGCATTTGTTTATAGTTGTCCAGGCCGACAAACTCGGTTGGATTGGGTGAGATGAGCCGCTGGTTGGTAAACGAGAAGTAGAACGCCAGGAAAAACGGGATGATCAAAAACGTAAGCAGGAGAATCATTGCCGGGCTGGCCAATAGCCACGCAGTCACCGCTTCCAGTCGTTGGTCGCTAAGTCGGCTTGATGTGCGTCTGATGCTCTGAGCTTTGCTGCTTTCTGATATTGCCATTTCAATACTCTTGGAGTGTGTGACTCCCTTCTCCAAGTCATAAGCAATACCAGGAGAAGGGAGTCGTTAGCAAACTGGCGCTATTGCTGGGTAGCGATTCTATCTTCCTGGATAGAGGGACCAACTACCGAGCCGTCAAAACCATAACCGCCATTGGCTTCGATGTCGGCATTGATCTCATCGGTTGCTGCATCTAGCGCTTCTATAACATCGGCACCGTTGGCAATATCGGCCAGGGCTTTCTCAAAGGTCAAAGCGGCAGACAAATAAGCCGGGGTGGGCGGACGGAGTGTTGCCTGAGCCGCTGAGTATTCAAAGAAGATTTCGAGAGGGGCACCCGATGCGAAGTTTATGGAGGCAGCTGCGCTGCTTGGTGTCGGCGGAATCACAAAAATGCCGTCCGAGAAGGCGACCAGATATTGATCCTGCATCATGAATTCGATGAATTGGGTGGCACCTTCTTTGTGTTCGGAGGCGGCGGACACGCCAAACTGCCAGCTCGCTGCGCCGATTCGTGACCCATTGCCAAAGTTAGGTGCAGGCAGGAAAAGGGCATCATCGCCAAATGTCTCCAGCGCCGTGGCACCGGCCCAAATTCCGTTCCAGGACATCGCGTAACGGCCGTCGATAAAACCGGTATCACGATCGGCAGAATCCTGGGTGGTACCGGGAGCCATGCCGCGCTCAAACAGGCTCTGCCACCATTCACCAAAGGCAATGGCTTCCGGCCCGTTCAGAGCGCCTTCGGCCGTGGTATAAGTGGACCGGTCAATGATGTCACCACCAAAGCTCTGCAGCAGTGGCGAGAAGGCGTAGGGATACCATTCACCTGTCCAGGCCATGCCTGGGTCCAACGCGTATTCAAACTCGCCGCTATCCTGCAAGGTTACCAGCGCCGCGTCGAACTCTTCCAAATCCCACGGATCATCCAGGGTGGGAATGCGGATGTCATACTGATCCAGCACCGATTTTCGCGTGAATAGAGCGACTGCTGCGTCCCATAGCCCGACTGAGTAGACTTGTCCATCCCATTGGCCAATCGCGCCGGGCAGCCAATTGTCCAACGCGCCATCGGATAATTCCAGCGGGGCCATGTAGCCTGCCCAGGCCCAGTTGGGCATCACGGGGCCGTCCACATCAATGATGTCCGGTAGCTCACCGGCCAGGGCGGCAGCGACCACTGATTCGTTGTAGCTGATTTGTGGGAAGTCTTGCACTTCAACCATGTACTGGTCTTGAGACGCGTTAAAGTCATTGACGATGTTCAGGAGGATATCGCGTTCTACTTCATTGCCAGCCCCGTGATACCACATACTGAGAACGACAGGGCCTTCCATGACCTCTTCGGCAGCCGGTTCATCGGCAACGTCTTCAGTCGGTTCAACTGCTATTACCTCTTCGGTTGGTTCTGCAGCAACGTCCTCAGCAGGTGCTTCGGCAGCATCATCTTGGACAGCGCCTGTATCTGATTCGCTCGTGTCTGGGGTTTCGCTGGTATCCCCACCACAAGCCACCATTAGAATGATTAAAATTGACACAAATAGAACGGTTAACGGCCGTTTCCACACGGTTTTCATTTCTCTCTCCTTAAAAACTAGGATGCGTATGCCAATTAGGCTCTTCCTGACATAGAAGAGCTAAGAAATCTGTAAATAAAGTTGTGCAATTAAGGGTTGGGAGTTCAGAGAATTTCTTCTATAATGGCCTCCTTCAAGGTGGTAATCGGCGCAACTTATCGGTTTTTCACAGGACAGATAATGAGTTGCCGATTACCTTCTTTTTCTATTTGGCTCTCAAGTCGATGAACGCTCGATGAGCGGGCATTCTAGTAATAACTGTTGGGGCGATGTTATTGGCTCAGTGCCCTGATTTTGTTGCTTAATCAGTTCCAGCAAATGCGTTACAGCCCAATCTCCCATTTCGTAATGTGGTAATTCCATTGTGGTCAAGCCAGGGCTTAGTTCGGCCGCGATGAACTCTTGATTATCAAAGCCAATGACGGCCACATCGTTAGGAATGGATAAATTGAGCGCACGTAAGGCGTCATAAGCACCCATCGCCATGCGGTCGTTGTAGCAAAAAAGCGCGGTGGGGGGCTGTTCAAGCTGCATGAGCGCCATCGCGCCGCGATACCCATGCCGGGCGATACTCTCGCCTTGAAAAACTGTCAGGCCAGGATCGAAAGGCACGTCGAATTCGGCCAATGCCTGTTTGTAACCAGCAAAGCGACCAACTGTGGCCGGTACGCCAGACTCATCACAAATGAATCCAATCCGCCGATGCCCTTTTTGCAGCAGATGTAAGGTGGCGTCATACCCGCCCTTGACTTCATCAGGCACGACAGATGGCAGCGACCGATCTTGTACAAAACAGTTGAGTAAAATGGTGGGAACTTCAAGGATGTTTTCAGGAGGATGCGCTTCCCGATGGTATACGCTGGCGTAAATGATGCCGTCCACCTGCCGGTCAAGCAGGGCGTTAACGGCCGTTTCTTTCATAGCCTGATTCCTGTCGGTATCAACCAGCAGGAGTAAATGGTTATTTTCCCAGGCCCGTTCCTTTGCCCCTTGAATCATCTGGCCGGTAAAGGCTGTGGCGGAAATCATATCGGAGATAAACCCGATGGTCTGGGTTTTTTGAGAGCGCAGGCCGCTGGCAATGATATTGCGCCTATAGTTCAGTTTTGCGGCCGCAGCCAGGACACGTTCGCGTGTTTCCGGGGAGAAGTTATCGGCTATTTCTACTTTATTCAGGATAAAGGAGACCGTCGTGCGGGAAACACCGGCTAAATCAGCTACATCTTGCATGGACGGCCGTTTGGCAGTCATCACCTTATCCTCTCATTAACACGGTTTATTAAATCGTGTTAATAGAATAACTTGCACCTGAAACTTTGTCAAGTGTTATGAAGCCAGTGTGAACGGGGATGCTATTCTGCCTGAGGCTATCCCCAGACGCTAAGGGTGGGTACGGGGGAGGATAGTTGGTCAATATATTGACAAAATATAGACAGATGTTGTATACTCTGTTCAGTATTTTTTGCATGTTCGATAATTGTTCAGCTTAACAAAGTCAGAAACAACAAGAAGAAGAGGCCGGACCAGCTGCATTGATGGGCCTAAAAGGGAAACGCGATGAGATCAAGGACAGACCTGATTGATAAGCAGCATCAGACCAAAATAAAAAATGTCGGAGAGCCGACATCGTTTGATTTTCTTGGGCAATACCTCAAGGAGAGCCGCCGCACTGAACTGTTAACAGCCCAAGAAGAGCTAGTCCTGGCTGAACAGATTGCTGCCGGGAAGGAGGCAAATAAGCAGCTTAAAAAAGATCTCTCTGTGGCAGATCGTCAATATTGGCTTTGTGTCAAAGAGCGAGAGAGGGAAGCCCGGTCCCAGCTGGTGCAGGCCAATATGCGCCTCGTCATTAGCATTGCCAAAAAGTATCGGGGGCAGGGGTTGGATTTTCTGGATTTAATTCAAGAAGGGAATGTGGGATTATTAACGGCCGTTGACAAATTCGACCACACGCTAGGCAATCGCTTTAGCACCTATGCCACCTGGTGGATTCGCCAATCAATGACCCGAGCCATTGCCAACCACGGCCGTACCATTCGCATCCCGGCCAACAAAACGACCAGCATTCGCCAGCTTTACCTAGCCAAACAAGAGCTGGAACAGGAATACGGCCGTCCCCCACGACCAGAGGAATTGGCTGAACACACCAGCATGACGCCCGAGCGGGTACGCCTGCTCCTGCGTATCACCATGCCACTGCTTTCTCTGGAGCAGCCTGCTGGGACAGAACCAGATTCCGAACTGGGTGCTTTTGTGGAAGATGATTTGTCACCCCGGCCCAACGATGCCGTGGCTGAGAAGCTGCTGCATGAACGCATTGACCTGCTGCTGGATCACCTGACACCGCGCGAGACAAGTGTGCTTTGTTTGCGCTACGGTTTGCGTGGCCATGAATCACACACGCTTAAAGAAGTGGGCAAAATGTTCGATTTGTCCCGAGAGCGCATTCGCCAAATTGAGAAAACGGCTCTTAAGAAGCTGCGTCAACCACAGTTCGGGGCGGATTTGGTTCATTACCTGAATTAAGTGGGGGATAGAAAGTGAATAGAAAGTGATAAGTAAAAAGTGAAAAGATGTTGGATCAGTTACTTTTCACTTTTTACTCGCTTCTACTTTTCACTTGTTTTGGTGAATGTGGCAAAAGTCCGAGCCGTTCTGCGCCCGGTTGCGGCACTGTTTGCCGCTCTTGGTGGTTGCCTGACATTGGCTGGGTTGTGGGGAAACGGCCGTTTTCACGGGTTCTTGTTTAGCGGCAGACTTGGCTGCTTCAGCCGCTTCAATCGCTTTGGCATCCGCCACCAAGTCCATCAGCGCCTCGAACTGTTGGTAAAACCCTTCCATGATAATTTCTGGATCCGGCACCAGACCGACATCGGTGACGATGCCCAGGTGCACTTTATTGGCATAGCTAATAATGCTAATGCCTAAAGAGACGCGCCCAGACTGTGGCACCCAGAACATAATTTCATCAATTTTTTGCCCGGCCAGGTAAAGCGGCATGGGTGGGCCAGGAACATTGGTCATAACGGCCGTTGCTTTAGAGCCAAACAGCTTTACCAGAGTGCCCTGAAACTCCTGCGGCGACATGCCCATGGCGCTAAGAATCCCCAGAGCTACCGGTGCTTCTTTGGAATTCTTCAATTCCACCATCCGTTTGTGTACCTCATGCAGCCGTTCCAGCGGATCGCCAATGCCCACAGGCAAGGACAAAAAGACGATGCCAAATTTGTTGCCCAACTGCCCCATCTCTTGTGGCGTGCGCAGATTGACGGGAACGGCCGCACGGAAGTTCAACCCCTCCACATTTGCGCCCTTCTTGAGCATGTAATGGCGCAGTGCACCCGTCATGGCGGACACCAGCACGTCGTTGACGGTGCCTCCTGTGATATTTTTTATCGCTTTCACGTCGCGCAAGGAAAGCGGTCTAGACCAGGCGGCTCGTTTGGCCACGCCCAGCTCTCCTTTAAATATCGTTTTAGGATCGGGCGAGCGAAGGAAAAGGCGACCAGCAGCAAACGCGGTATCGGTACCTTTAAGTGCCAGTTCCATAGCGTGTGCTGGATTTACCAGCGATTCCAAGCCTTCAGACGCCATTTTGCTGGTTGTTTGCCAAACGGTACCCACCGCTTTTGCCCCTTGCTGCACCAGGGCATTAAGGGCGTTGTTCGCCCCGTCATCCTCAATTTCCTCATCCCTATTGGAACTGCTGCTCGTAGGTGGTGGCCCGCCAGGCACCATGTCTGTGAGGGAGAGCAGGACAAAGACCAGCGCCATGCCATCGGCAATGCAGTGATGCAGCCGACACATGATAGCGCAGCCTTCCCCATAATTTTCGATGAGGTGAAACTGCCACAGCGGTTTGGAGAAGTCGAGTGGCGTGCTCATCAAATCGCTCACCATTTCTTGCAGGGCAGCTTTGTCGCCTGGCGATGGCAACGCCACCCGGTGCAAATGGGCATTGAGATTAAACGTCGGGTCTATTTCCCAGTATGATGGACTAAAAGGCAGCCGCGATTGCACCACGCGCATACGAAACCGATCAAAGTTTAACAGCTTGTGTTCGATGACGGCTCGAAAATGGTCAAAATCGATCATCTTTTTGAAGGTGAGGATACCTGACACCATCATCAAATTGGTTGGATCTTCCATGCGCAGCCAGGCTGCATCGACAGTGCTTAGGGGGTGAGATTTAGACATACGGCCGTCTCCTTAAAAATAATCAGCACAGAGGTGATACGTCGCTGAGAAAACGAAAAATTTTGTCACAAATGGATGTTATTCATGCTGATGGTAAACAGTAGCGTCTATCCCTGCCAGTATAACTCAGCCAGAGGTGACTGACCATATCCTGCTGTTTGTAAACCGGATTATTGTCCATAGTCGTGCCGCTTTTGTAAAATCATCTATTATGAGCCACATGATTCCCATTCAGCTCCAGTTATTAGGCACTTTTTCTCTAAAAGTCAATGGTGCTACGCCTGTGCTGCGCCGCAAGACGCGGGCGCTGATTGCTTTTTTGGCGACGGTGGGGCAACCTCAACCCCGACGAAAACTCATGATGCTATTTTGCCCGGAGGCAAACGCGCCCAGCCGTGCCTTGGCTGTGCTGTTGAGCCGGGTGCGCAAGCAATTGGGGCGGGAGATTTTGCATACCGACGGGGAGATGATCCGGCTTGATTTTGACACCGCAACGGTGGATGTGGCGCAATTTTTGGCCATTTTGGAAGATGCCCAAAATGAGCCCACGGTGCCACAGTTGCAAACGGCCGTTTCCCTCTATCGCGCTGAATTTTTAGCCGGGCTTACCCTGGATGATGCCCCGGAGTTTGACCAGTGGGTGCTGGTGCAGCAGGCTCGCTTCCGCCACTTGCTGGAGCGCGGATTGGTGCGTCTGATAACGCAATTGATGGCGCAGGAGCAGACGGAAGCAGCCTTGCCGGTTGCCCAGCAGTTGGTGCAGCATAACCCGCTGCTGGAAGAAGGGCATGCCCGCCTGATGCTGCTTTATGCGCAAACAGGGCAGCGGGCAGCGGCCGTGGCGCAATACGAACAATGCTGTGCCCATTTGCAGGCGGAACTGGCCGTGGAGCCTACGCCGGAATTGCAAACGCTATATGCCCAAATTAAGGCGGGCAAAGTTGGCCAGCCAATGCCCGTTGCTCTGCCCGCAACTCCTGAAGCCAGCGTGACCAAAACGGCCGATTTTGTGGGACGCGATGCCGAGATGAGCCAACTGCTGGCAGTGTGGCGGGCTGCGCAGGCAGGCACAGGCCAGATTTTGCTCATTGAGGCGGACGCTGGCGCTGGGAAATCCCGACTGGTGCAAGAATTCGCCGCCCACTTGCGGCCGGGGCAAGCGTTGTTGGGGCATTGCTATGAATCCACCATGGCCTTGCCGTTTCAGCCGTGGCAGGAAATATTAACCGCGCATTTGGCCCAGTGGGACGACGCTGCGCTTCAGGCGCTGCCGCTGTTTGTGCAGCTGTATTTGTCTCGTTTGTTGCCAGCTCAGGCAGAGCGGTTTTTGGGAGGAACGGCCGTTTCCCATCCCATCCAGGCAGGCGAATTGGGGCAGTTGTTAACGACCGTTTTTGATTTTCTTAGCCGTTCCCCAGATGGCGGCAGCCAGCCACGCCTGCTTTTTATCGACGATTTGCAGTGGGCGGATGAAGCCAGCTTGCAGCTTTTTTCCACCATTGCCCTGCGCCTGGCCAGGCAGCCCATTTTGTTGGTTGGCGCTTTGCGGCGGGAAGATAGGGAGAATTCCCCGGCCTTACAAACATTGCTTCATGATTTGTCGCGCAAATCGGCCCATCGTATGCAGCTTTCTGTCTTTTCTGTCCAAACCATCCAGCAGTTGATGGAGCATTTGTGGCCGGAGCTGCCGCTAGGCTACCGGGAGCATGTGGCGCGGATGGTGGCACAGGCGACTGGGGGAAACGCCTTGTTTGTGACAGAGCTTTTGATGGAATTAAGCCAGGCGGAAACGCTGCCAGAAACGCTGCCCGTGCCGCCTAGCGTCCGCGAGTTGGTCAACCGGCGGCTGCAACGCATGACCCTGAGCGGGCGGCAGGTGCTGGAAGCTTTGGCCGTGTTGAACAGTCCGGCCACATTGGTGCTGGTCCAACGGGTGAGCGCTCGCAGCGAGGAAGAAGCGGTGGTGGCCATTGAGGTGGGGGTGCGGCAAGGGCTGTTGGTTTGCGATGAGGCAAAACGGCCGTTCACTCACGATTTTCGGCATGAGTTGGTGCGGGAAGCGGTGCTGGCTCAGCTGGGCGGGGTGCGTCGTGAACTGCTGCACCGGCGGGCGGCGCGGCAGCTGGAAATTATGGGGGCGACGGCGGCTATTCTAGCCTACCATTGGGGCAAAGCGGGGGAAGTTGACAAGGAGACCCACTATTTAATAAAGGCAGGGTTGGCGGCAACGGCCGTTTATGCTCATGAAGAAGCGATCCATCATTTTCAACATGCGCTGCCCCGTCTCACAGATTTGCCCGAAAAGGTCGACATCTTGTGCCGCATGGGTGAAAGCTACCACAAGATTGGCAACAGCGAGCAGGCAGAAGCGGTTTATCGGGAAGCAGAGGCACTTGCCCAAACTATTAAAAATCCGGAATTAAAGGCGCGCACTGCCGCCGCTTTGGGGCATCTGTATTTAGCCAATGCCAATTATCCGGCGGCGAGTGAGCAGTTTGATCGTGCGTTGGCTAGTTACGGAGTGAGTGATCATCCAGACAAAATCAACGTGCTGGATGGTTTGGCCACGCTGCACTTGCGGCAGGGCGCGTTCAACCGGGCGATTGACTTTGCCCAGGAGGCATTGCGCCTGGCCAGAGCGCAAAAAAATGAGCGCGAAGAGGTGCGCTGTTTAGCCACGGTGGGCATGATTCTCACCTTTACGGGCGACTACGAAAATGCGTTCAAGGTGTTCAACGAGGGCATCGCCTTGGCGGAAGCTGCCAATAATTTGACCGGGCTGGCAAAATGTTACGCAAATGCCAGTAGCCTATTTTATTACAAAGGGGAGCTGGCGGAATCGTTAAGCTACACGGAGCGGGCCTGGCAAATTGATAAGCAGTTGGGGCATCAGCATGGCATTGCCCGCCATCTGGGCAACATGGGGCTGGTGTTGCTGGATTTAGGCGAGCCTGAGCGGGCGCTGTTGCACATGCAGCAGGCATTGGCGATGGAAGAGGCGCTGGGAAACCGAGAGGGCATGTCGCGCAACATTGGCAACATGGCGCTGATTTATTTTCGGCAGGAGGCGTTTGCAACGGCCGTTCCTTACATCGAACAAGCGCTGGCCCTGGAAAAGGAGCTAAACAATCAGGAAGGTATTGCCCGCAATTACGCCAACCTGGGCATGATTTATCATCATTTGGGGCAATATGAACAGGCACTGGTCGCGCACCGCCATGCCTGGAAAATTGAGATCGTGCTGGAAAACCAGACCTGGCTGGCCAATACGTTGATGAACATGGGGCTTTCATACGGCCGTCTCGGTCAATTTGCGTTTGCTTTAAGTTGCTACACCAATGCCCTCTCGTTGGCCCAGGATCAGGGATTAAAGGCAGAAAGTGCGCGGGTGTTGGGCAATATGGGGCGCTTGTTTGGCTGGCAGGATGAGGTGGAAACGGCCGTTGTCTGCCTGGAAAAAGCGGTCATGCTGGGTCGCCAGCTGGAGCTACAGGCTGATGTTTGTAATGATTTGCTCTCGTTGGCCCAGCGAAAATTGGCGCAGGGACGTGTTGCTGAAGCGCAGCCGCTGGCAGAAGAAAGTCTCAGGATCGCCCAAAAGGTAGGGCGGCAAACGGTTGTGCAAGCCGTGCAGCTATTGTTGTGGCGCTGTGAAGCGGCCGGCGCTAATCGGCCCGTCGCGGACATTTTGGCAGAGTTGTCAGCGCGGTTGTCCACCACCACCGTTCCAGAAGAAATCGCTGCCCTTCAGTTTACCATGTGCCAGCTAGACCCCACCCGCGTGACGTTGTTTGAGGAAACGGCCGCTCTCTACCGCACCCTGTACCAAAAATCCCCCAACGTTGAATACAATA
Organism: Promineifilaceae bacterium (SeqCode); assembly: GCA_050292445.1. Lineage (GTDB taxonomy): Bacteria > Chloroflexota > Anaerolineae > Promineifilales > Promineifilaceae > Leptofilum. Next base: position 23,746 of record JBNKLQ010000037.1, read on the forward strand.
AACGGTACCACTTCCTCACCCAAAAATCGCTGCCCCTGCCAGATATACAACTCAATCCCCCGCCGCTTTCCCCGCAAAACAAAACTGTAGCCCAATTACTGAAACAAATCGTTTAGCCGTTTGGAAACGGGCTTGGAAACATGTGCGGCTATGCTACGGGCATGGACACACAGGTATCGGCAAAAAACCAGCAAATGACCCATGTCGATTTGTATTACGATGCTGGCACTTTGTTTTGCCAGCTTGGTTTAGCCTTGTAGAGAAGCCATCTGATCGCCTCTCTGCCTGAAAACATGGATCATCATTATGAACACAACCTTCTCAAAAACCATTGGATTTATTTTGCTTTTACTGGTTCTAATGGCGGCTTGCGCTGCGCCACGTCTGGCGGCGGAAACGGCCGTTTCCCAACCCCCAATCTCTAACCCCCAATCTCCTAATAACATTTCCGATCCCGACTTGGTTGTCACGCCTGCACCGCTGACCGCTCCGGCAGTGGGCAGCAGCGTGACCGACCCGGTGTTTGGCAGTGCGCTACGCCGCTTGACCAATACCGGGAACAATGGGTTTGGCACGCATATTTACTCCCAGCTGCAAGCCTTTTCCGCCGATAACCAATACATTTTGCTGATTGAAGATGAATGGTACACGGTGCGCCGCCGCGACACGCTGGCGCTGCTGCTGGACGCCAGCGATACGGCCTCTTGGAACGCCCCGCGCTGGCACCCCACCCAGGCCAACACCATTATCCACTTTGATGACAACAGCGACACAACGCTGCGGCTGCAATTTACGGATGTAACCAACGGCCAAACGACGACCGTGTTTACCTTTCCCGCGCCTTACGAGCGCATCCGGTCTAACCAGAGCTTTGACGAGATTTCACGAAACGGCCGTTACCTGGCGGGCATGGCGTCGCTTAGCGGGGGTGACCAGATGCTCTTCACGCTCAATATCGAAACCGGCACGCTGGGGGCCCAACTGCGCCTCTCCGCCGATCTGTACGGCGGCCCCTGCGCCCCCGATCCCACTTGGGGCGAGGTCGAACCGGACTGGATTGGCGTCTCGCCGCTGGGCAACTACATGGTCGTGCAGTGGACCCGCGACGGCACGACGCGCTGCTCCGGCTTGGAAACCTTCGACATCAACACGGGTGCCTTCGTGGGACGCGTTTACGACGGCCACCAGCACGGCGACCTGGGCGTGATGGCCGACGGCGTGACGGAATTTTTCATGACCTACGAGCTGTATCATCCGTCCGGCTTGCTGTCGCTGGGCTACCGTACGCTGCCGGGCACAGCCACCGTGCAAGACCCGGTTTACCTGCGCACGCTAGATTGGGTCGGCGACCACATTTCCTGCAAAGGGCCGGATGGCGTCTGCCTCATCACCACCATTGCGGACAGCAGCGACGGCTGGAGCGCGTTGGAAGGGGAGCTGTTTTTGCAATATCTGGATGGCTCGGTGGAGCGGCTGGCGCATCATCGCAGCAGCGGGTGTGGCTATTGGGTGCAGCCACGGGGGAGTTTGTCACGAGACGGCCGTTACGTCATTTTCGCTACGGATTGGGGCAGCGGCATTTGCAGTTCACCGGTTGATCTAGGTGCGGGCGACGCTTACCTGATTGACTTGCAAGTCAGCAGCCCACCGCCGGATTTTACGCCGACGGCATGGATTTATTTACCGTTGGCTGTGAAGGGGTAGGAGGGGGAGGGGGAAACGGCCGTTTCCCTACTGACTTATGCAACCAGTATCCGTAGCCAATCTGCTGCTTATTGCTTGTTCCCATTGCCACCAAAAAAATTCTGAACCAGGCGTTAGGGGCGAATTGTCCAATCTTTGACGATTTGCACCCTATGACCGTAAAGATTAGAAATGCTCTTGTCGGCTTCTGCTTTTGCTTTCAATGCGGGGAAAATATTTTCCATATAGTTGTGATGGCATGATTCAGAAGACCAAAAAGTTGTTACTAAAAATCTATTCCTATCGGTAAGATATTGCCATAAAAAACCACCCAGCATTCCTTGAGCCGTAGCCATCCCCGGATTCCATACGGTTTTTTGGACATTGATGAAAGAAGTTTCCATTTCCGGAAATAGCGTACAGTCTGCAATACGAATTAATGAGGCGTTTGCATCTTTTTCGCTGTCGTTTTTGGGAATGCGCAATACGCCTTTCAGATAAGATACCTTTATGTGGCTGTATGTTTTTTCTTGTTTCGCTTTCGCCGCAATTTCATCGTGAGATACCTGCATAAATTCATCAATATCTTCCTTTGATTCCCATAACGAAAGAATAATTGCTGTATTATTTTCCCACCCACCACATTGGTTTAAAAAACCTTTATTTAAGACGGACTCTCTCCAATATAGTTGACCATTGGAAAATGCTTCTTTGGATTCGGAATGAACATCACACTCGATATATTTAGCGTACATGCTTTTACCTCTGACGGTTTATTGCATAGAATTCTCTTTAAATTGACGGTTGGTGAATGTAAACCTGCTGCCATCGAGTTTTATGTAATATTCGATCAGCCTGGATATGGCGTGTGTTAACGGCCGTTTCCCAATCCCCAAACCAACCATTGATCACGTGGCAAATGTAGGAGAGAAACGGCCGTTTGTCAAAATGAGAGTGATAGGGTGAAATAAAAGTGGCCGGGTCAATTTGACCCGGCCAGGAAGATTTTAGTCCAAAAGCTACTAGAAATTTACCATAGCCCCAGAATTTTCCACCAAAGGCCGCCGATACCTAACCAAATCACAATATTGACGACACTGATAATGAAGCCACTCTTCCACCAATCGCCCATTTCCACATAGCCGGAGCCAAAGAAAACCGGAGCCGGACCTGTGCCATAATGTGTCATGCTGCTAAACAAGTTGCTGAAAAAGGCCAACACCAGTGCAGCCAACATCGCCGGGGCACCTGCGGCAATGGCCACCACCAAAAAGGCAGCATACATCGCACTCACATGTGCTGTATTACTGGCAAATAGATAGTGGCTGTAGAAATACGCCAGACTCAATACGAGAAACGCGGCTACCCAGCTATATCCAGAAACAACTGTGCCCATTCTGTCGCCAAACCAGGGAATGAGACCCAGACTATTAAGCTGCGAAGCCATCATGACCAAAGCTGCAAACCAGACGAGCGTATCCCAGGCACCACGTTCATTCAGAACATCATCCCAGCTAAGCACACGGGTGAGCAGCAGTAAGGCCAGGCCCATGATAGCGGCTGTGGTGCCGTAGATGCCCCCTAACTGCTTACCAAAAATCCAGAGAACAATCAGCAATACAAACACGCCGAGCATAATCCACTCAACTGATTTCATGCTGCCCATTTCGGCCAATTTTTTCTTAGCAATGTCCGCTGCTTCTGGTGTTTCTTTGATCTCGGGCGGGTCCATTCTGTATAGCAGCCACGGGACGAGTAACAAGCTGATTACACCCGGCACCAGAGCCGCAAGTGCCCAGCCACCCCAGGTTATTTCCACACCGGCATTGTCTGCTGCCAGCGTGGCGGCAAGTGGATTCGCGGCCATCGCTGTCAAAAACATAGCGCTGGTAATCACCAATCCCTGGAAAGATGCTTTGACAAGGAATGAGCCAATTTTTCCGGCTGTACCATCATCTGGTTCACTGCCATATGCACCGGCAATCGACCGCAGAACCGGATAGATAACACCACCACCACGGGCCGTGTTACTAGGAATGGCTGGTGACAAAACCAGGTCGGTTGCAATCAAACCATAGCTGAGCCCCAATGTTTTCTTGCCCAATTTGGACATAAACATGTAAGCAATACGTTCACCTAATCCCGTTTTGATAAAGCCGCGCGAAATGAAAAACGCCATCACGATCAACCAAATGACGCGATTGCTAAATCCACCCAGGGCCAGCCCCAAAGCTTCTTTGTTCGTTCCCGGTAAAGCGAAGGAACTCATTAGAATACCAATGATGGCAACCGCCCCCATTGGCAATGGCTTGGCAATAATACCCACGATAGTCGCCACAAAAATCGCGAGCAAATGCCACGCTTCAATCTCAACACCTTCTGGTGCTGGAATAAACCAGATTACCAAACCAATAATAATTGGGATTGCGAATTGAATAAGATTGTTACTTCCTCTGTTTTTCTGCATTGTTGTATTTTCAGATGTCATTTTGACCTCCTTCCGAAACGATAGTGACTAATTTCACAATTACAACAAGCATAAAACATTGCTATGAACAGATCATAAAAAAATATTGGACTGTATTAAAAATGTATAAAAAGGGAAGGAAATATTAGCGCAAAACAATAAGTGCCAGGCGGCAACTTACGTAAGCTATAAGCGTTCAGTTACACAGAGCAACTGTGTTCTATCTGAACAGAGGCGGTAATTTTGTTAGGAGAAAAACATATTAGGGTTCAAACGAGTAGCCAATCCCTCGCTCGGTGAGTAGGTGATGTGGCTCGGCCGGATTCACTTCAATTTTTTGACGCAATCGACGAATGTATACCCGCAGATACTCGGCTTCCTGACCGTATTCCGGCCCCCAAATTGTGCGCAGAATAGTTTCATGTGGCAAAACTTTGCCGGGGTTTTCCATAAAATAAACGAGCAGATTGTACTCTGTTGGGGTTAATTCGAGCGGCTTGCTGCGGACGGTTACTTGGTGTCGCTCACGATTAACCACAATATTGGCGTGCGTTAAGACATCAGGGGGAGGGGAAGTCTTGCTCCATTTAGAGCGGCGCATCACAGCGTTTACCCGTGCCAGTAGCTCATCAACGTCAAAGGGCTTAGTCAGATAATCGTCCGCTCCCTGGTTGAGCGCTTCGACTTTGTGGTGCTCTTCTTCAAGGGCCGACAACACAATGATAGGCACCATTGACAAGCGGCGAATATGCCCAATGGCCTCAATGCCGTCCATGCGGGGCATCATCAAATCCATAATCACTAGGTCGATGTCATTGGCCTGAAACATTGCCACCGCTTCCATGCCGTTCGCGGCGGTATGTACCTGAAAGTAACGTTTCTGCAAATTGCGGCTCACAAAGTCCCTTAGTGGCTGTTCGTCATCCACCACAAGTACCGTGATTTTATTCATTGAATTTAGTCTCCTTCCCGATAAAGTGGCAGCGAAAAGGCGATGCGGGTGCCGTCCTCTTTTGGTTCAACCCAAATACGCCCTCCCTGGGCTTGAATAAAGCCCTGGCAAATGGCGAGTCCTAACCCAAATCCGGGCTGCCGGGTTAGTTTATCATCAACCCGGTAAAATGTTTCAAAGATGTGCCGCCGATGTGGCTCTGGAATGCCTGGTCCCTGGTCTGTTATGTAGATAACGGCCGTATCATTTTCAACTCGCGCGGAAACCGTAATCGGGGCGTCGGGATCGGCATATTTGACGGCGTTTTCGATGAGATTGCGAACAACCACCTCAAGGCGTTGCGGATCGGCGATAAGCGGGGGCAGGTCAGGCGGCAGATCAATTTGAAGCCGCTCGCACGGATCGGGTTTCACCTGTGCGGCTGCTTTTGAAACTACTTTGGATAGTTCGCATGGAACAGGGGTTAATTGTAGACGTCCCGCTTCAAGGCGTGACATATCCAGCAAACCATTGACCATACGGTTCAGCCGATCGGTTTCTTGGGAAATAATGCCCAGAAACTCCTGTTGTTCGTCAGCATCCCACTCCACATCCTTGGCCAACAGGGTGGAGGCGTAGCCCTTTATGCTAGACAGCGGCGTGCGCAGCTCGTGCGAGACTGTGGAAATGAGCAGTGACTTCATGCGGTCCACCTCATGTTCTTTGGTTATATCTTGTAGCAGCAAGCCCCGGCCAATCGTTTGAGAATCGTAATCGGTTACTTCAAAGGTTTGGGCGCGTAAATAACGTGGCCGATTTTCATCGTATAGGGCAAAGATTTCGTCGCCAGAGGGCAGATTGGGATCAACGGGTTTGGTTGTAACAACCTTGTTGTGTAGATGGGTTAGCAGTATGGTGATGGAGCTTTGCCGGATTTCAGAAATCGGCAAGCCCGTGAATTCGCTCATCCAATGGTTGGTGTACCGAATATTTCCGGTAAGGTCTTCCAGCACAAGCCCATCCCCCAAAGAGTGAACGAGCGCCTCCAGGCGGCGGGTCTGTTCTTTTAGCCGGATATCGCTTTGGGCATAGAGGGTGGCATTTTCTAGAGCCATCGCTGCATGGTTGGCAAAATTGTACAGCAGGTTGATTTCATTCTGGGTAAAAGTATAAGGTTGTGTTTTGCCAACCACCAGCAGCGAGGGATGCGCATGGGTTGTTTTGAGTGGCAGCACCAGGATGGCGCGGATGCCTTCTGCCAAAGAACCAGGAGCAAGCTGCTCTGGGTGTTCCATTTGGGTCAGGTCGGAAATTTGAACAATTTCACTTCGCTCTAACGCTTGTCGCGCCAACCGTTTGCGGCTGTCAAAATTTGCTATCCGAGTCTCGTACTCGTCTGAGTAATGACGGCTGGCGCTAACCTGGAACTGCTGTTTTTGTTCGTTGAAGGTGATAATTGCAGACTTATCGATTTTTAGAATTTGCTCAACCTGGGCCAGGATGTTTTCTAGCACCGTTTGTGTGTTCAGGCTGGAGGTAACGGCCGTACTGGTCTCAAGCAGTGTAGTTAACTCGTCTAATTGTGTCCGAATAACTTTCTCTGCCTCGATGACGCTATTACCTAGATGCCCCAGCTGATCGGGGCGTGAGGTATAGTGAGCCAGCGGATGCGCCTCTGGATGCTGGATGGGGACGCTTAGCTTACGGCCTTTTATGTATGCCGTTATCGCTTGCAGCGGGATAATCATTCTTCTCGAAAACACCACCCAGAATAGAACACCAATGCCCAAGTAAATGGCCAGCAAGATCTGAAAGCCGCGTTGAAATCTGTACAAGGTTTCAAACGCGACATCTGTTGGCCGACTGACGATTACTGTCCATTCGGCTTCGGCAACTGGCGCATAGCTGAACAGGAATTCTCGGCCGTCGGCATCCAATTCAATAGAATTACCTGATGGCAGCGGCAGCGTGGTTGTGCGGAGATTTGGAAACACTTCGTTGACACTGGTTAGTAGCAACTCAGGTTCTAGCGAGGCTAAAATTTGCCCTGATTGGTCGATGACGAAAATTTCAAGGGATGATTTGTTAATGTTTTGCCGGTGTATCAGGTCGGACAGATTTTGACTGAAATTGGGCAGGTCGATATTGATGGCAACAATGCCCAGATATTCCTCTCCGTTCCACAATGGGTTAACGACGGTGGCGACTGGCTCTTGCATGGTTGCTGAAATGCGCCCCAAGGACACAAACGGCTCGTGCATGGCAAAGGCGCGTTGTGAGTAGGGGCGGAAGGCAAAATTGACGCCAACTGTTGTGTTGGGGCCTTCGGGATAGTGATAAACCATGTCGGCGTTACTGTCGTGGCGGTACACAAGGTTGTATTCAGGACTGGTTTCCTGAATTATTTCGAAAAGTTCAGCCATCGCAACCGGGTCGATTTCTCTCACACCGGGCTGCTGGGCCAGGTATTGTACAGCCTGAATAGGTGGCTGGATAGAAGATTGTGTCTCTTGGGCAATGGCCTGGGCCAGGGCCAGATCAGTAAATTCTGTTTCGGCGGTTAGCTGCTTGTTTGTGGTGGTGGCAAAATTTAACCCGGCGGCAAATACTAACACTACTGAGAGAAGGTAGAGGGACAATAATTGCCAGCGTAAATCCTGGCGAAACGGTAGGAGGATCTGCTTGATTTGTGTCATATCCTACAACTTATGATTATGTGGGAATTGTGAGGGAGAAACAGCCGTTTGTCAAAGGTGGTGGGTGGAAACGGCCGTTTTGGCAGCCAGCCCGATTGTTTAGGCCGAGTTCTGTAAAAATTGCAAGACCGCCTGGTTGAAATCATCGGGATTAACCAGATTTGACGGATCCATCGAGTTTTGCAGGATTGTAAATGTT
>JBNKLQ010000038.1:0-31667 GCA_050292445.1 Promineifilaceae bacterium (SeqCode)
CTGGTAAGCGTCAATGACAATGGGGGTGCCGTCTTCATCGAGCAGCGGTTGACCATCTAGCTCCACAGCCCATATGCCATGATCGGGTCCCATACTGTGGGTAAGTTCTACGGCTTGGCCGTTAAAGGGGAGGTCGATACTGCCGTTTACCTCACTGGTGCTGGCATAGGTCACATCAAAATCAGCCTCATCGCACCAAAAAGCGTACCAGGCACACGTCTCGCCGCGTGCTGCGCCGGAAATGGTGGTAGTGGACCAGGCCCCTGACAGGGTAAATGCTGTGCCAGCAACGGTGTGGGTGCCCTGGCCAACGGCCGTTGCCGTGTCGGCAAAATCAGGCGAGGGTGTACCGGTGATGGCGCGGGGGAAAACTGTTTTGCTGCCGATTCCCACCAGCGGCAATGCCAAAATGTTGAAAATCACAAAAGCGACGTAAATGGTTTGCCGCCGGTTGCTTTTGGCGGGTAAGTTCCCAAAAACCAGGCTGTAGGGAATGCCCACAAACTGAACCAATAAAATGGCCAGCACCAATTCTGTGGTGCCAAAGCCTAACTCCGCGCCATAAATAACGGCCACCGAAATAATGATGCCGATGCCGTCGTTATAGATAAGAAAGGCAATTAAGTATTTAAACAGCTCGTGATATTGTCGAATTTCCCGCAGTGTTTTAGCAATCTGGCTAAAGCTGCCGCGCACGATGTTTACACCTGCACCGAACGTTTTACCGCTGCCTAGCGGCTCTGGCACCTGCCGGAAAATGGGAATTGAAAACACAATCCACCAAATAGCCACGCTGAACAATGACCAGCGCACACCCCAATTCCCCGGCATCTGGAAGATCATCACCACATTAATGGCCAGCAAAATGCCGCCGCCCAGGTAACCCAGCGCATACCCATAGGTCGAGACACGATCCTGGTCTTCTTCGCGGGCGACATGGGGCAGCAAGGCATCATAAAAAACGTTGGCTGCACCAAAACCAATCCGGCCAATGATGAAGAAGATGGAGGCCAACAGCCAATCGCCCGTATCCACCAGCACCAACAAACCCGTTCCCACCACGCCGATGCCCACAAAGATAGACAAGAATTTCTTTTTGCCGCGCATGATGTCTGAAACGGTGCCTAAAATGGGGGAAATGATGGCCACAATAAACACAGAGATGGCGAGGGTGATACTCCAATATTGGGTCGCTGTAGCAGCACTGGGTAAGGTTGCTCCCGCTACACTGCTGTAATAGGCTGGTAAAACGGCCGCAAGAATTGTGGTGGCAAAAGCGGAGTTAGCCCAATCATACAGTGCCCAGGCTCTGATGCGGCGCTTATATTCTTTTTCACTCAGCTGGTTCAGGGGTAAGTTGGCAGTCGTCGTTGTCATTTGTCCATTCCTTGAGGTGTTGTGCCGACAAATCGCATGGGACCCTTTGACAAATGAAAAGAACGACACATGACAAGGACATGGACATACTTAACAAATGTTGGTGCAAAGGGGCTTCGAGCTGTACATAAGCGAATTATCCCCTATGCTGCCAGATGTGCAACGAAAAATTTTAGATGTCATGCCTGCGTTGGCAAGCGTCCAAACGTTTGGATTCTTGCCTTGGCGAGAATGACAGTTTACGAGCTGATTAGTTGAGGAATTCTTGAGGTTGGTACAGTTGGTTTAGGCACGGATCATAATCTTCACCTAGAATGATCCGATATTCGTATTTATACCCGTCATCTTCTGTTAGTTGAATCTCGCTGCGATACTTATCAAAAATCCAGCTAATCAACCAATCAAACGAATCTTTGAAGTTGGGCCGGTAATAAAACATTTGGGTAACTGGCTCTGTTTCGGGGGCCTCTTCGCCGATAATGGGTACAAAACCGTACCAGGCTAGATTATCCGCTGCCAGCAGGGCCATGTCTGGGTTGCCAGTGGCATTAATTATTTCGACGGTGACGGGGCGGCGGTTGGCGCGATTTAGGGCTGGCACACGGAACAGGCGGCTGAACGTTTCTTCCAAATTGTTTTCGCCTTCCCAGACAGGTATCTGCACCTGGGCACCGCCAGGCGTTTCCCAGGGGACAATGCCGCGCACCAGATACAAATGCTGCACACCATTTTGGCGAATAGCGGGAGCGAGGGTGGCCAATTGCAGCATGCGGCCAATATCCATATCTGTTTCTACATTGTCTTTGTATGCATTCCACAGCGAGGGGAATTCGGAAAGCATGCCTAAGTCTACACCCTGGTTAAGCAGGGCGCGCAGCAGCTGCTGTTGGCGGCGGCCTCGATCAAAATCGTTGGTGGAGAGGCGGGAACGGGCAAACCAGAGTGCCGTGTCGCCATCCATGTGGTGCACGCCGGGTTCCAGGGCAAACTGTGCCCAGTTGTCTTCATCTTGCGGGTTTAGCTCAGGGGAAATGAGCCGCCAATCTTGCAAGCGACAGCTTACAGCCAGATCAACGCCGCCAATGGCGTCTACGGCCGTTTCAAATCCCTGGAAATCCACACGGGCATAATAATGAATGGGAATACCAAAGTTGTACAAAATTGTTTGTTTGAGGAGATCGACGCCGCCTAACGAAAGCGCGGTATTCAGCCGGTTCATGATTTTGCCGGGAATGTAGACAAACAGATCGCGCGGCAGCGAAATCATGGAGGCCGTGGGGCCATCTTCGTTAATGGAGACGATGATCATTGTGTCGGTGCGCGTGTCATCGGAGCCAAGCTGAGTATCACTGCCTAGCAACAGGATGTTGGTCGTGGAGTCAGGCACTTCAAAGGTAGGCACAGCGGTAGGAACGGCCGTTGAGGGTGTGGGTACCCCTTCGCGTAGATCTTCTGGGGCGGTGATGGTGAGTACCGGGTCTTGCTGGGGTAGACTGGTTGGCGTTGCCGTAGGCACCAGCGTACTGGTGGGAATTGGCGTAAACGTAGCCGTATCTCCTTGTGTGGGGCTAGGGCCAGGCGTGACAGATTCTGCCGCCGTAGGTGTGGCTATAGGCATTGGCGTATCGGTGTTTAGCGGTGCTGGTGTCGCGTCGTTGGCTGCCACTTGAATATCTGAAGTGGGGAGTAGGGTGGGCAAGGGTTCGGCAGCCACGTTGGAGCAGCTACCCAGAAAAAAAGTGACGATTAATAATAAAAGGCCCACAGTCTGTGGCTGCGCCAGCAATGTTTTTAGCTTTACAAACATATCCATAAAAAAGAAGTGTGAATTATGAGTAGGGTATTCACACTTAAACATTCACAATTCACGATTTACAATTAATAATGATGACTCCATGCGTACCGGGGGGCATTATAACATGGACGATCAACCCCTTGAACCGATGGGGTAAGGTCGTAGTGGTTTGGTAGCGATCTCGTCAGCTAACTTAAAGCTTTTCGCCAAACAGATGTTCCGAGCGACTAAAAACCGTGTAGCCGATGATGAAAATGAGAACGGCCGTAATAAATGTTCGCAGCAACGCCAATGGGTCCATAGAAGCTGGGCCATTGCCGCCAACCGTACCCCATAAAACCGTGCGGTAGCCATCGATAATAGATGCCATTGGGTTGATCCAGCGCATGATACGAGCCGGATTGAATCCCACGCCAAAAACCTCTGAGTACGTGCTGAACCGTTCAAAAGAGTAAAAAACAGGTGTCAGGAAGAACCAAGCTAATAGACCAACCTCTAAAATCATGGCTGTGTCCCGGTAAAAGGTTTGTAGGGCAGAAACGATGAGACTAAGCCCCAGCAAAAAGACCATTTGGGTAAGGAGAATTAAAGGGACCCATAGAGCATGTATGGTTAAGCCTACACCGAAGGCAAAAAGTAGTATTAGCAGAATGAGAGAAGCCAGTAATAAGTTCACCAGATTCGAGAATATGGTGGCTACCGGGAGCAAAATTCGGGGAAAATAAACCTTTTTGATGATAGCGGCGTTGCCTGTAATAGATTGGGCACTGCTGTTGAGTGTTCCGGTATGAAATTGCCAGGGAATTAGGGCCACTAGGATGAATATTGGATATTTTTGCACCCCTTCATTAGGAATGAGAATGGTAAACAAAATAGTGTAAACTATCATCATGAGCAGCGGATGTAATAAGCTCCAAATGACGCCAAAAAACGAATTTTTGTAGCGAACTTTTAGATCACGAATGACCAAGTTTTTAAGTAAATATTTGTATTCAAAAAGCTCACGAATTTTTCCCGATAATGTCTGTGTTTCGTCGGAATCAAATGTAGGAACTGTTAATTTTTTAGAAATAATGTTTGTGTTGGTTGACATAAAAAAACTCGCGTCTCGCTAATATTTCGAGTGAAAGTATACCATTGGCGAACGGCCGTTACGATGCTTTTCCTATTTTCTCATTTTGCTATGTTGCTTCAATGTCTCGTGGTAGAGCTGCGTGACAACGGCCGTATGCTCTGCAACAGTACCAATGGTTGGAATATTTTGACGCAGCTGGTTTCTTAGATCAGGATCATCATGTAATGTTTGCAGTGCCTGGGCAAGCTGATCCACATTGCCCGGCGCAACCAGCAGCCCGTCTACACCATGACGCACCCGCTCGCTCAGTACCCCCAGATCATTGGCGATGACAGGCACGCCCATAGCAAACGCCTCTGAAATGACAAAGCAAAATGTTTCATACCATAGCGACGGCACCACGACCACATCCAGTTGGGCCAGCATTTCCCATACTAGCTGCCGATTGAGTTTGCCTAAAAAGGTGGCGTGCCCGCTGCTTTTAAGCTGATTGACATAATCAGGATCGAACGTCACGTCACCGGCGATCCATAATTCGGCCGTTTCAGGCAGCTGCGCAAAGGCTTCGACCAGCACATGTACCCCTTTTTGCCAGGAAAGCCCGCCCAAATAACCGACCCGGAATGAACTGTGGCTGGGCACTTCTGGTCTGAGCGGATAATCCAGACCCGGTGGCAGCACCATGATCTTATCCTCAGGCAGCCCGTGATCCACATACCATTGCTTGACAAAGTGGGCTGGGACAATTAGTTTGTTGGCTTGCTGGAGAGTGTGGCGCAAACGGCCGTTGCGCCAGGCTAATGGTAGTGTCAGCGGGGGAATTGCAAGTGGAAACTGGGGCTGATGGGCACGCGCCAGGGTACATTTGGCACAGTTGACATAAAAATTGGGACCATTGCAAATTTCCTGGCTGTAATTGGTGAGCAACTGAGCATTGGCACACACCCACCAAAAATCCCACAGGGTTATGATGTAGGGAATTTTCTGCTGATGCAAATGGTCTAATAACTGGGTGGGCAGACCCATCAAATGCTCAACATGCACGATGTCGGGCTGGAAGGTAGTGAGCGTTTCCTTGAAAGCGTGAAATAAGGTTGGATTGCGAAAGGTGGAGAAAAAGCGGTTGGTGGGTTGGAAACGGCCGTTCCACGCCGACCAAATCGCAATGCCATCATCATCACGTTGGCTGAGGCCTGCACCCTTGGCGCTGCGGCGGTGAAACACAGCCACCTGGTGGCCCTGCTGTTGCAAGGCGCGGGTGAGCCAAACAGTATACAATTCTGTGCCACCCACGTGGTCTGGGGGGTATTGGTGAACTAGGTGAAGAATACGCATCGTTTTGTCCGGCTGGGAATGGTATGTTAAGATGCGGCGCCTGTCAAAAAAGTTATGAATGTCTCAATTGTCCTCTTGAACTGGAATGCCGCCGCTGATACGATTACCTGCTTGCAGCCCATGCTGACCTGGCAGCAATTACGGCCGTCTCTCATCGTCGTCGATAACGCATCCCAAGGAGAAGATGTCGCCCAAATCCGACAGCAGATGCCCGGCGTGCATCTGATTGAAAACATGAGCAACGAAGGGTTTTCCGGTGGTTCCAATCGAGGGATGGCTTACGCGTTGGCGCAGGGAGACGCTCCTGTTTTGCTATTGAATAATGACGCAACAATTAGCGAAACGGCCGTTCTCCGCCTGGTCCAAACGCTCCAAGAGCAGCCCGAAATTGGCATGGTGGTACCTCAACTGCTGGATGAACATGGTGAGTTGGTGGCCGTCGGTGGCAAAAATCCGGCGTTTCACATGCAAACGCGAGTGCAGCATTTTGCCGATGACAATCCAGTGCAGCAAGTTGAGACGATTTCGGGAACGGCCGTTCTCATTCGGGCGGCGATGCTGCGGCAGGTGGGATTGCTAGATGAGCGTTTCTTCTTTAGCACGGAGATGGCTGATTTATCGCTGCGGGCGCGGCAGCACGGTTTTGTTTGTGCAGTGGATCGCCGTGCCCAAGCCAGCCACACAATTAGCCGCTCAGCCCCGCTGCGTAATTCGCTTTATGTCTACTATATTGTGCGCAATCGCTTCTTAATATTGCGCAACCATTATCGTTGGCGGCTGGACCTGTATGTCTTTTGGCTGGCATACACGGTGGCATTGTGGCTTAAGTTACGCCTGAGTGGTCAACAGGTAACGGCAAAAGCGGTTTGGCTGGCGTTGGCAGATGGGGTGAACGGCCGTTTGGGCGGCCAAAATGAGCGTGTTCTGGCAGCTTGTGCCGAGGTGGCAAACTAACAATGAACATTCTGTATCACCTCACCATTTTGCCACCCAAAGTGCCAAAGGCTGAGGCGCTTTCACAAGAGATTGCCGCCTTGCGCCACCAGTTTGGTGGGGAAATGATGTACCTGAATCCTAATATTTCCTCTCCCATTTATTTGCCCCGGCTGTTGTTTGGCTTCCACAAACTCCCCGAAATTCGTCGCCGCGAAGCTGAAATCGACTTGCACCACGTCTACAATCCTGACCCCTTTCCTTTTCTCATTTTGCGTTTGCTGCAAAAGCCAGTGGTTTATTCGCTCAGCAGTGGCATTGGTGGCAGACGGCCGAATCTGCGCTTTTTATCTAAAATGACGGCCGTTACCGTGCCGGATGAGCGTAGCTACGAGCGGTTGCGCGGCTGGGGCTTGACTAATGTGCATTTGGTGCGGGCGGGAATTGAAAGCGGCCGTTTTAGCCACACGCCACAGCCGTTGGAGGGACGGTTGCGTCTTCTGGTTGCTTCTGCGCCGTGGACGGAGGCCCAGTTCCAGAGCAAAGGCATCGATGCGCTGCTGGTGCTGGCGGCGCAGCGGGATGAAATCGAACTGGTTTGCCTGTGGCGCGGTGTGCTGCTGGATGAGATGCAGCGTCGAGTTGCGGCACACAATCTGGCCGACCGGGTACAGGTGATTGATAAACTGGTGGATGTCAACGAAATTTTGGGCACGGTCCACGCCACTGTTAATTTGGCGGCTAAGGCGGCCATCATCAAAGCGTACCCGCACTCGCTGCTGGATTCATTGGCGGCGGGCAAACCGGTGTTGGTTAGCCGGGCCATTCCCATGGCCGACTACGTGACCCAAACCGGCTGTGGCGTGGTGGCCAGCTCCGTTACGTCTCAGGCGATAGGGCAAGCGGTGGATGAGCTGAAGGTAAATTATGAGAAGATGGTGGAAACGGCCGTACAGATCGGGCAGCAAAACTTTACGTTAAAGGGCATGTTGAATTCGTTTCAGGCTGTCTATGAGCAAGTTGTTTCTTAATGACACTTAGCTGCGCATGTTCTTCCAGCGCCAATAATTGCGAAACTCTTGCCAAAAAGCGGCAAGCCCCCCTAGCTGAAAAGTACGCCAGCTTTTACGCAACAAAGAGGCTGATTCGACGGGTAATGTTGCTCGGCTATGCTGCTTATCAGCTGCGAGATGAGGGGTCTGGCAGAATTTAATCAGGGGCTGCATTGTTACTTCCCACTGGAATTCGCTGGCAACCTGACGAAAATGGGCTGCTAAATTTATCCGCAAGTCTGGTGTATCGACCCATTCCAGGAGAGCATGAACAACCCCATTCACATCACCAGGCGCAACCAGCCGAGCCAGCCCATATTGTGCCAGTAGCTCACCCATCACATCCCCTTCTGTGGCTAAAGTAGGTAAGCCTGCCCATAAATGGTCGAGCAAGCGGGTTCTAAAAGAAAAGCGGGTTTCGATGTGATCTAAATGCAGGCTAACGCCTATGTCGGCTTCCAGTAGGTAGTTTTGACGTTCCTCATAGGGAACCCAATCGTTGAAGTATACAGTGCGATCCGTTAGTTCTAGTTCTTGACTGAGGTGGATGGCTCGTTCAACCGCATCCAGTTTGGCGATGGTGCTGTGCGGCCGTTTTGTGCCCATGAAAAAGAGTTTAACATCATCCCGCTGTTGGTGAATAAGATGCATGGCTCGAATGAGGGTATCGGCATCTAACCAGTTCCAAATGCCACCGGCCCATAAAATCACTTTATCATCTACTGCAATGTTTTTGTAAACACCTTTTAGCATGGTCTTTGTTTGGCGAGGCGGTCCCTGTGGTAGGCCAAACGGGACAACATCTATTAACTGGCGCAGTGAATGATCTATCTGGTGTGTGTATGGATTGATGCGCCCGATAGCAGACAGCGCACCCAACCAATAATCTCGTTGCTTTTCGCTGGCACATAGAATGAAATCGGCCAACCCTAGCTGAGTATTGAGGCTTTCTAAATCCCGTTCATATGTTGTTATTCGTTGCCAATCTTCAGCACTGGCAATTTGTTGCATACCTTCCAGCAAAAACGTGTTATACATGTCCAGCGCTAGTGGTTTGCCCAATTGTGCTAAAAAGGGATAGGCAGTTAGCGTAACACCACGGGTGATAATGATGTCACATTGTTGCACTTGTTGCCGTAAATCAGTTTGGTTTTTGCAAATGGTCAGGTGAATGTTGCTGGGCGAGTTGATTGGTGGGGAGTTAGCGGCAATGATTGGCGGAATGATAAGATGAACACGAAACTGGTTACCGAGCACCTTGGCAAATTCCCACATGCGAATGCCTGGACCCGCCATGTTGGGGCCAACAACATCGTTCGGAATTAAGGCGATAACGGCCGTTTCTCCATGCACAACCTTATTCATTGAGCACCTGCTCATATACCTGTCGCCAGCGCGCTGTAACAATGTCCCAAGTATAGTTCAGCAGTACTTTCTCCTGCCCAGCTTGGCCCATTTGCCTTCGCAATGTTTGGTTATTTAACAGCTTTAACAGCGCTTGGGCCAACGCCTGAGAATCGTCAGCGGGCACCAGTAAGCCATCTTTATTTTCATCAATAACTGTGGGCACTGCACCAGCCCGACAACCAATCACCGGTTTCCCTGCTGCCCAAGCTTCAACAAAGGCAATGCCAAACGATTCATAACGCGATGGATACGCAAATAGATCACAGGCCGCAAAGAGCAAAGGTTTTTCTTCTTCTGTAAAATTGTGCTTGTAGATAATACGCGCTTGTTCAGCTGGTGATAGCTCGCTTGTGATTATCTGTTGCAACTGCTGGGTAAAGTGGGTTTTGGAGCCAGCAATTAATAATCGGACTTCGGGTAACTTTCGCCACACATGCTTCATAGCCAAAATAAGTGTATCTATCCCCTTGTTCCGTCCTTGCTGACCGATAAAAGCGACCACCGGATAATCTTCAAGTCCGTGTTGTTGACGAAATGTAACGGTATCGGCCTGAATATATCGCTCCGCATCCACGCCTGCCCCAATCACCGTAATTTTTTCGGGTCGAATGCCCCATTCTTGGATGAGATAATCTCGTTCGTAGCTAGAAAGTGCAATATATGCATTTGCCTGGCTGATAGCCTGGTAGATCATGGGGCGCTGATAGTTATAGGCATTCATGGGATGCAAGGCACCAATAAAGACCAGTCGCTTCTGCGAGCGTTGACATGCTTTGAGGGTGGTAAACATGTGCAGCAAAGGAAAGGCCGCAGCGGCGACGATGTTGCATTCGGCCGTCTCTATTGCCTGACGTAATCCTGGCATGATTGGTCCATTGTAAAGTGTCCGCAGATGTTGATTGCCGGGCAAATGCAGTAGATAGGCCAGTCGTTGGAGGTGATAGAGTGGCTTGCCCAGGCGATTGAAAACGGCAAAGCGACGGATAGTAACACCATTTAATTCTGAAGTGGTTGCAGGCAATCGCGGCTGTGCAGGATCGACGAATAGCTCATTGTTGTGGCCATCGGCGGTGAAAACGGTTACGCGATCATCATAGTTCCTATGCAGGTCTTCTGACACACGCTGGATGAGTCGCTCGCTGCCGCCAATTGCGGGATAGTAGCCATGTACCACATGCAGTATGTCCATTGGTTATTGCTCAGGATTAGCACTCCCGCAAATGTCTACGAGAGTGCCAATCTTTGTTGTATCGTCGCTTTTACCTAGTTATTTCTGGCAAATAGACAGAAAATAAATTTTCTACGATTTTTACGGTAATAGTCAGGTTCACTGGGCTGTTAGTCACAGGGCTACCCCCATTCATTCCGGTTATTGTAACCGTGTATGTGTGATTCCCTAAAGCTAATCCGTTTGTATTGATTGTAATTTCGCCGGAGGTGTTTGTGGAGACTGCGCCGCTGTTTGGTGAGATGCTCACCCGGGCATCGCTCGTGGTTGTTGACCAGTTGATAGTTTCACTGCCCAAGTTACTGATCTGTACATTTAATTTGATAGATGAATTATCCCCTAACTCGTGCAAAACTAGCTGTGACGTTGGGTCTACAGACAAGTATGGGGGTAAAGGCGAAACGCCATGATTGTATGGATTTTGCCGGAAAGTGGGCCAGGGCAGTTTGCCATTGACGCTTCCAGAAAAATCCCACGCATAAATCATTCCGGAGGAGCCGCCACCATTGGCCCCACCAATAACCAGTTCAACATCCCCATCTCCATCAATGTCACCAATGGCGGGGGAAGCGTTTAGTGTAAAATTAGCCCCCAAATCCCATTCATCTGGTTGAGCAGCAAAACTGGTTGGGGTTAATTGATTGCCGTTTTTATCCCAGGCAACAACGTCCCACGTAGATACAAGAAATACTTCCACATTTCCATCACCATCTACATCGGCCGCAATTGGTGAGGCAAGTGTAGCGTTAGATGCTCCACCAGGCGTGACTGGGGTGACTGGCCAGCCGGGTACTTCGCTGCCGTTGCTGTTTAGGGCGTGTACTTTACTGTCTGAAGAGTTAATAATCACTTCTAACTCTCCATCATTATCCAGATCGGCCAATGCAGGCGACCCCCAGGTGTAGCCATTTAATGTTACTGGCCAGCCGGACAAAGCGTTTCCGTTGCGGTCCCAGCCATTAACATACTGTCCAACACCTGGTGTACAGCCATCAGGATGGCCGCAGTTGGGATTACCCCAAAAATAGCCCGTTCCAACCAAAATTTCTGCCCAACCATTACCTGTTAGATCGCCCAAGGCAGGAGAGGAATAGATGACTTCATTGATAAATCTTGGAAAGCCTGTCAGTTCGTTACCGTCTCGGTCAAATGCGTGGATGCGCCCACCTTTGGTCATGTTGTATGTTCCGTTATCATTGCTGTCGCTGCCGATAATGATGTCGAGACGGCCGTCTCGGTCAATATCAAGCACAGCTGGTGAGGACCAAATCGTATCATAAACTTCTACACGCCACACTTCTGAGCAATCGTGGTTGAGTAAATGGACGCGAGCATCCCAACCGCCAAAAGCGATTTCCATTTTACCGCCATCATTCTCATCGAAGTCAGCAACTGCGGGTGAAGACCAAACACCGTCTCGCCAGCCATCGAGTCTAAAATCTCCTGTCTCAAAGGTGCATTGTAAATTTCCTTGGTGATCTAAAACATACAGTCCACCGTGGGCGGCTGGCGTAAAGGTGCTGCCCGCGCCAACAATAATCTCGCTGTTGCCATCCTGGTCAATATCGGCAATGGCTGCTTTGCCTTCAATGGCAGCATTGCCGGTGTCATATTCCCATAGTTTGCTGCCTGTGCCGCGATAAGCGTACACTTTGCCGTCGGCTCCGCCCACCACAATGTCATCAATGTTGTCTCCGTTAACATCACCCAAAGCAACAGAGGCGAAACGGATACGTTCTCCAGAGAGCGTGACGGGAAAGCCTGGTTGATTGTTTATAGAGGCCGGTTGCGCAGCAACCGGGGCGGGTCCTAGTAGATTGGATTGTCTCTCGCTGGTTAGATGCACAAAAATAAATAACAAAAGTAAGCCAACGAGAGGAACCCATATCCTTTTTCCGTTTTTCATATAGATATTTCCTTTACATAAGATTTATACTGTTTTAACGATACAGTGCTTATTCAATTCGTTTCACCTACTGTCCAAAATCCGCTAAATAGTATGACAACTGTGAAATGATTTCCAGCTGGCAGGAAAACTTATATCGTACGCTTATGTTAGAATTGAACCGATTGCCTGTGAAGATGATATTGGTAGGGGTTAGAGGGGTTTTTGTGCAATCATGGTGAGAGGCATGTTGGCGGCCAGGTGCAAGAAGGGAAGGAGGATGCCCGAGATGAGACGTTGACCAAAGGCATAACGCCACATGGGCAGAAGAGCATATCGCCCCAACCGGCCAAAGCGATGCACAAGTTGATTGGGATTGTTACTTAACTCATCTTTGACAACTGGAGATAAATAGATGCTTGGTCTTAATCCTGCCTGACGGGCAGCATTTAGATATTCGCGTAGGGAATAAACGTTTTCGTTTATGCCATGTTCAATTTCCACGCAGCCATCTAGCGTGTTTTTTTGTCGTAAGCCACCCACGGGTTCATTGATAAGGATGGCAATTCCCCCTGGGACGAGGGTGTCTGCAACTTCTTGCATGGCCTGGTTTGGGTCAGAGGTATGGTGTAGGGTAGCAGTCATGAAGGCAATGTCAAAGGTAGCTGGACGAACGGGAAGATTGTTCATGTCACCGATCAGCCGTTCAAAGTAAATGTTGTCGTGCTCCAGAAAAATATCGGCCGTTTCTAATCCGATAAACCGTTCTGTTATGATGTCAACACCCACAGCGTAGCTGGCTCCAGCCAAGACCATGTGGCGTGTTGACCAGCAACGTCCTGCCCCGATGTCCAGCACTTTTTTGCCATTAAAATCAACTTTTTCCATAATGTCGTCAAAGCTTTTGGCAACACTAATCCAAAGTGGGTCTTCGCCGTAATGGGGGAGTTGCAACATGGTGTCGATTAGTTCTTCCGATGTTTCACCCAGAAGCTCACTCCAGCCTTTTTGTTCGTTTTGTATGGTTTGGTCAGGGTTGGGCATGAGATCAACAATCCCATTTGAAACAGGATAAGCCGTGTGACAGGTACAGCAGGTGACGGTTCCTTCGCGAATTTCATGTTCATTGGCAACGGCCGTTTCCAACTCAAACTCTACTTCTCGACAAATTGGACAACGAATAAAGTTAAGAATCTCTTTACGCATGTTGTTATTAGACTCCTTGTTCAGATCGATAGTATGGAGAACGCACCATCAAAGAGCTAGTTGGACGACAGCATCTTACTTGAGGGTTTCCTATCTTAGATGTTTGGTGAGATAAGGGTAAATGTGACGGTGGTAAACACGACCGTATCCCCAATTCAGCAGTTTAAATCCATGTACCCATAGCCGAAAAAGTATCGTTTGCTGTTTTAGTTGTCTTTCAAATAGCTGTTGGGCAAAGGCGTACAATTCTACATCCAGGCGATTATACTGGAGAATTTTTTCAATCGTTTCAGGCGAGAGCGCTGTTTTTTGGGGACGATTTTGAGTAATGTTAGTTTTTGTGTAAAAAATACGCTGCCAGCCAAACGCTTTCCGTAATAAAAGCAAACTTGCATCAAAGTGATTAGCAAGTCCCACAACCTGGAAATGATTATTCAGATTTTCTTTTGCTTGCGCCAGGTGTACCCTTGTCATTTCTCCAACTGGTACCTCATTCCAAACACCAGAAATTAGTCGCGCCTGGCCATTATCTAGATCTGGGGTCATTTTACGCCCAAGAACATCCGATAAATCAAGCTTTTCGGACACAACCTGCTGGTGCAGATAATGCTCTGGATTTTGCAGAACAAAATAATAATATGAAATAGTTCGCTCAACTGGCTCACGCAAAATCGTAAAGTAGGTACAAGATCGCGGAATGGATTCATGAAAGCCAAAAGCCAAATGACCTTTAAGAATATGAATATCAGCTTGACGTTCTTGTGGCCATGCCTGGAATTCAGCAATAGATTGGTGGGAATCCGCACCAAGTGAATAGATTTGCGAAGAAGGGTATTGACGCTCAATAATTTGCTGTAGCGTTGTGCCAGCTGCTTTGGGTATATGTAAGAACAATAGCATTGGTTTTTGCTGGTCGGGTACTTTATTCATTTGTTGACTTTTTCATAAACGGTTACTGTTTCCTGAGCCACGCGTTCCCAAGTGAATTGTTTGACCTGGATCAGGCCTTTTTGAGATAACTTGGCTCGTCTTATTGGGTCTTCCAATAAGTGTACGATAGCATCGGCTAAAGCTAGTGTGTCTGTTGGGTTGATGAGTAAGCCAGCATCACCAATGACTTCGGGCAGCGAAGAAGTGTTGGCAGCAACAACGGCCGTTCCGCAAGCCATTGCTTCTAAAGCCGGTAGACCAAACCCTTCATACAATGTTGGATAAACTAGCAATAGTGCACCATTGTAAAAAGCTGGCAGTTCATCATCAGCAACGGTGTCAAAAAACAGGACATCTCTGGTTAAGTTGAGTACAGTTACCTTAGCGTAAACTTCATCGTAAAACCACCCTTTGCGGCCAACCAGTACCAGTTTGGGTGGTTGTGGCATTGCTTGATGCACTTGATGGTATGCCTCAACCAGGCGCACCAAATTTTTGCGTGGCTCAATGGTGCCGACATGCAGGATATACGTTTGTGATTCCAACCCGTAAGCTGTCAGGGTGGGGTCGATGGCTTCGGAGGATAACGGCCGTAAACCAGGTTCCACCCCTTCATGCACCACATGCACCCGTTCTGGCTCAATACCCAGCAAGCGCACGATGTCCCGCTTGGTATTCTCCGATACAGCAATGACCGCATCAGCCTGCTCCTGGGCAAAGCGAAACTTTTCAGCCTGCATCTTTTGAATGTGCGGCAAGTGGTATTGGGGCAGGATGAGCGTGGTCAAGTCGTGAATGGTGGTGACACTTTTGGCACCGGGCAGGGCATAGTTCAGTACGTCCGATGAGTGAAAAATATCGACGCCGGCCAGATGCTTTTGCAGCTGAAAGTTTTGTACCCTTCCGGTCAGTTTTTCCCAGGTTGGTTCTAGCAGGTTGTCGATGGCGCGTACGGCCGTTTCAACCCCCGGCTTCTGCAAAAAAGAGAGATGAGACAATCTGCGGTGTCGCAACCCTGGAACGTGCAGCATCTTTGCCCGATTTTCTGCCAATCGAGCAATTTCCCCATGATGATGTGTTGCTCCATTGTGCAAGGGCAAATAATCGAGCAACACAAATTCATAAGAAGCTGGTGCTACTTGTAATAATGCCTGGATCAGTCGGTAATGATATGTAAACACCCCGGCCCAGGCCCGATAAAGAACAGTTATATCAATACCGACTTTCATTTCTATATATTGATTTCTTGTAACCGAGTTTTTATCTTTTCGGCCGCATGACGCCAGGTCCATATGCTTAACACTTCGGCAGAGGCGCGCTGCCCTTTTGCGGCGGCTTCTTCCCGATTTTCATACACATGCCGCAGCAGGTGCACCAGATGATCTTCATCTGGTTCTGCCCAGCGAAAGCCTTCGTAATAGGGGCATTTAGCCACGGCGGGAATCAGTTTGGCCACTCGCAGTGGGTACGCAATTGTTTCGTTCATAAAGTCGGTCGGCGCACTCCAGTCGGTGGCAATAATGGGCAAGCCGCAGGCCATCGCCTCAATGTGGGGCATGCCCCAGCCCTCACCGCGCGAAGGCGCAACTAGGCAGTCGGCCGAGCGGTATAGGCTGCCCATCTGGTGGGTTGGCAGCTCTTGATTGTAAATCATGGCCACGGGTGGCCCATCCTGCGGCAGGTTCAGGGCTTTGATTTGTTGCTGCACATTGACACCACCATCGGTGTTAATGACTTTGGCCAGCAAAAGCACGTCATCTTTTTTGCTAAAAGCACGATGATAAGCACGCAGCAGGGTTTCGGCCCCTTTCCGTTCGCCCCATTCAAATACGGCCAGGAAGGTGAAACGGTCTGTGGGGCGGTACGGCCGTATCTGCGGATTGTAAAAATTGGGATTGACGCCCAACGGCATCACATGAATGGGCACTCTGAGTCCGCTGTCTAAAAAGGCTTGCTTGTTGAAGCTGGAAGGCACCCACACCTCGTCCAGTTCGTTGGCCTGTAAAATCCAATCTTTGGGGATGCCATCCACCTCTAACATGGTGTAACCAATGCGGTAACGGCCGCTGTTTTTGCAAAAGAGGTCCCCAGAAGCATACACAACCTGCGGCAGATTCAGATCCTTGGGGCGGTGGCGCATGGCGGCCAGGCGATGATCGTCCCGCTGCGTGTCCATCCAGTCGGTGCCGTACAGGTAAGCCAGGCGAACATCCACGTCCAGTGCATCCAGCTGCAAGAGAATTTCTCTGGCCGAGACGGCATAGCCAGAGGGATTGCCCACAGCAGATTGCCAGAATACGGCCGTTTCAAATCGATTCATAAGTTCATGTTCCCACTGTTTACGAAAGGTTTTTTGCGATTTCCGAAACAGTTTAGAAAAATTAACCTGATTAACGTTGGTACTAACATTTTCATGATGCACGATGGTGATGTTACCGGCACACATCGTGCGGAATCCGGCTTTTGCGGCGCGGAAGCAGAAGTCAGTGTCTTCAAAATAAGAAAAGAATGCCTCGTTGAGTGGCCCGATAGCATTGAGTACGGCGCGCTTAATGTAAAAACAGGCACCGGTTACGGCCGTTACTTCCCGATCCAGTCCGTACTGATTAACGTCCTTTTCCAGGCTGCCAATCTGCTGCCCCCAAAAGCTGTCCTGGGGCATGTAAGCGCCAGCGTGGAGCAAACGGCCGTCGCCCAACACCATCCGACAGCCCACAATGCCCACGTTTTCAGCAGAATAAGCCACCCGCTGCATCTCTTCCAGCCAGTTCTCCTGCTGAATGAGTGTGTCATTGTTCAGCAGCAAGATGTCATGGTTTGGCGGGGCGGCTTTTATGCCGACGTTGTTGCCTTTGACAAAACCAAGGTTACGGCCGTTTTCAACCAGCGTAATCCAATCAAGCTGGCGCAGATAGGGCAACGTGCCGTCTGTGCTGCCGTTGTCTACCACCATCACCTGGGTTTGCTGGTCCAGTTTGGTATGCGCCTGAATTGAGTCCAGGCAGGCGCGGGTGTAATCCAGGCCATTCCAGGTAAGAATGATGATGGTGGTAGACGGCCGTTGCTCACTCACGCTTTGCTGATGCTGTCTCAATGGATCTTAGTGTAGCCTCTAGCTGCGCCACCCTTTCTTGCAACGCTACCAGTTCCGCCGCCTGATTTTGTCCGTTTGCCAAAAAATCTTCCTGGTTTTGTGCGAGGTGTGTGATAGAAACGGCCGTACTCCTTTGAAAGGTGCGAATCTGCTGCACAATCGGCTCCGTAAACCACCAAGTAAGCCGCCGCACCAACTGTTGAAAACGAATAATCCAGGGACCCACTCCCGGTCGGTTGGACAAAATCACCGCATTGCTATCGATGTGCCACTGACTGTTAAGCTGACGCACCTGCTGTTTCGCCTTCCCTGTTTCATGCAGCAACAAGGAGAGATCGAGCGGCAGCGTCTTACCTGATTTCCAGGCGTCCAAGGCATCACTAACATTACCCAGCAAAACCTCTACATCTTGCTCATCGGCGCTTACACTAAAAATATTCAAACCAAACACCTCTGTGAAAACAGACCGCAGAGTAAATCTACGTTAAGTATATTTCATTTATCGTGGTCCACCGCAGCGCACTTTCAACTGTTTACGACCATTTACTTGCTATCGTTGATGATTTGTTGAATGAAAGCAATATACTTTTGGGAAATCCCCAGCGGATCGCATTCCTGGCGAATGAAAGCAATCGCTTGTTGCCCCAAACCGTGCCGCTCGGCCACACTGCTCACTAATCGTGTTAAGGCATCTTCGATTTGTGCCTGCTCATCTGGACCAATACCAATTTTAAGACAAATATCATCGGGAAGTTCTGCAAATGCATCCAAGTTAGAAACCAAAGTAGGTTTAGCAGCCGCCATCAAGGCTAGCAACGTACTCGATGTTTCCCCGTGTGTTGGATAGCGTAAATTAATCCCGATGTCTACTGCTGCCAGATAAGTTTGAAAGAGCGTTTCATCGGCATACCCAACCAAACTTACATCATTTTCCAAACCAAGTTGGTGCAGCAAGGATTGAAGATTATACCCTTCCACTTGTTGGCCAACCAGTGCATAACGCAATCGCGGCAATGGTAAACGTTCCTTGAGCTTTGCTAATGCTTGCAGAACTACATCGACACGTTTACTGGGCGAAACGTAGCCAAAAGAGGCTAGCAAAATATCATCTGGTTGGTAGCCAAGCTGGGTTTTGGCATCTGTTTGAGACGGTAATTGTTCTGCCAGCGGCACCTGGTGCAGGTTGATGTGGGCCACCGCTTTTCGCGGGCAACGTTGGGTTACTAATTTTTTGCTGTATTGATTGTGAACAATTACCCCTAAACTCTTCTGGACAATGCGCTCAAATAGGGGAAAACGTGCGACATCATAATTTGCTCTTTCAAAGCGGGTTCGCCGGGCATGAGTTAGGCCTATTTGGCCGTAGGCAAAGGCCATTTCCCGTGTGTAGGCAGCAAACTGACCTTGCTTCATTAAAAGTTCGCCATAAAAGGAGTGCAGATTTGTGTCATGCAGGGTCACAATGCCAGGAAAACGGCGCAATGTTTTATAAATTTGACGGTGGTAATTAACGTTGTTGCCCATCTGGTAAAGACAAATGTCGAAACTCTCGGCTAATGGACCGGCAAACTGCTTTGTGTCCCGAATAGTAAAGTGTTGCCGCAATGGTTCGTCTATTTCGTGGGGATAATCAGTAAAAAGGATAAGTTCCGCAAACTGGGACAAGTAAGGCAGCAACTGGGCATTGTAGATGGCTATGCCGGATTTTTGTGGTGGCAATGGTGTGAAATAGGCAATCTTCAAGGCGTTACTCCCTCTACGGTAATACGATTGATTTGCCCTTTCCAGGTTTGGGTGAGAACGGCCGTTGGTCGTCGCACATACACATTTTCCAAAGCAGTAGTCTGGATAGAGTAGGTGTTAACAGGCGTTACTGTCCAACTTTCCAGTGGCCATTCTTGCCCATTGGGCATGGTAAGCCAATACATTGGTTTCCCTGCCTGCTCCCACTGGTCCAACTGTTGCGCAAATAGGTTCGTATCAAGCTGCGTCACGTCCCGCAGTGTTAAAACGTCATGACCAAAGATAAAACGCAACGGTGTCCCGATAATGTCTCCCTGGCCAATGGGGGCAGGATCATTAAAAATGAGTACTGCGTCATCCTCAAACTGGGCACTGAGTTGCGCAAGCTGCGGTAGAAGATTGGGATGATCAACTTGCGCTATAAATCCGCGTGCTGACCATGCCAAACTGCCCAACCAACCAATTGCCAAAAGATAGGCAACTCCCTGGAGCCATCGTTTTTGATAGGTAGTTAGCCAGCCAATAGCTACTGCGCCACCCATGATGAACCAGGGCATGATGGAGGGAACGTAACGGCGCATGGCGTAAATTTGATGCGGATTGGCCCGGATGTTCCAGAGGTAGATACCAGCATAAATGAGGTTGACGGCAATGAGTACGGCCGTTCGCCTATTCACTTGCCAAATCAGCAAGGCAATACCACCCAGGCCTAGCCACACGCCTAGAGGAGAAAGATACCAACCCAACCGAACGAGATTTTCATGGTTTACCTGGGGAATGAGACCCGTACTGTAGCTATCTTGTCTTGGAGGCGGGGGAGCAATGCCCGCACGAATAAACCAGAGATAACCAGCAAACAAGAACAGCGACGTGATGACAATAAAGATGAACGGCCGTTGATATCGTGCCAAATGAACAAATCGCCCCCTAAACCGGCCCAAGATAATTAAAACCGCAAGCCCCAAAACAATGCCCCCCACAGCCAGCGGCCAGTTTAACGTGAGCAGACGCATAGCGAAATTAAAGAGGTCAAAAAAATAAGGGCGGCTCTGGGTAAGTGCGTGCAGCAAAGAGTGGCTGACCAGTGCAGTAAGGGGGAGCGAAAACCACCAGAATCCGGTTTCTGGCTTATTTTTTAGCCAGAGCCAAGCTATTAAAACACCAAGTACGGGCAACATAAATACAGCGTCAATGCGGGTCAGGAAAAAGTGCCCTAACGTTAATCCAGCCAGCAAAGGCCATACTGGAGCTGTCTTACGGCCGTTTAGCCACGCACCAACACTCCACAAACCGACCCACAGCAAATATTGGGACAAGGCTTCGCTTACCGCATAACGGGCAAACCAGATTTGTAGCGCATTCAATGATAAGCCAGCCAGGACGAGAACGGCCGTTTGCCAGCCGACAATCTGCCTTACCGTAAAATAAACAGCCAATGTACCCAACAAGCCCCACAGCCCTGTCAGCAGCAGTTCCGCCTGAACACCTGCTGCCAAATCGCCAGCCAGGGCAAAAGCCACTGCCTGCCAAACCGGATGCAGCGGGTAAAATTGCGGCGTGATTTCCCCGGCTGGTTCTCCTACGACAAAAAATGCTGGCATGATGTAAGCCGGGGCGATTGGGTTATCAAGCGGCCGTAAAAAGGCTGGATACAATGCTGGATTCAACTCTGCCAAAAAATCGTCCTGAATCAAAATGCTGCCATTTTGGGCAATTTCCGCTCCCAGGTTGACATAAACGCCAGCGTCGGCCGCCCCATTAACATATTGGTGTGGGCGAAAGAATAGCCAGATGGCCACCATAAGCCACATCCCCAGCAAAAGATACTCTACCCAGTCTGGAATAAAGTCCATGTGCAAAACGGCAAAGTGAGGAGCGCCTTCATTATCATTAAAAGCTTTTGAGGTTTCTTGCAATTGCCCCCGGCGACGCCAGGCAACGGCCGTAAAAAAAAGAATCAAAATGAGCCACAACAAGCCCAGCAAGATACTAGAAAATAGACCGATTTCAGCCAAAATGACGGCCAGCCATCCGGTAAGGCAAATGCCCAAAGTTAAACTGATAAATAACTTCTCTGGAAATGACGTAAAGAGGGGTTGATGCCGGGTGAGGTGCTCTAGAAGCAGCCAACCCAGGCCCAAATTGGCTGCAATAATCACAAGAATCACAAATGGGGCAGGCATCAAAGTTATTTCCTGTTTCTTAAACGGGCAAGGCGGGCTTCTACGGCCTGAAGCTGCTCGTTGACCTGGACAATTTGGGTTTGCAATGTAATTAAAGCTTGAATCATTTCTATCTTGTTTGTATCATGCTGTGCTAATTTTGCCTGGTGCTGCTTAAAGTATGTTGTAATCAACTGGTTAAATTCATTTTGCTGCTGTACTAATGATCGCACATAATGCCGCATAGCGATATTGCCCCACATGGTACGCAGCCAAGCTACGGCTTTGCCAACCACGGGGAGCCGAGAGATGAACGTCCGTTCCGCCACCACCATCTTGTTTTCCAAAGATAAATCATTGCTTACGTCTGCTACTAAATAGGGAGAGTGCCAGGCCGCCTGCCGCAAATTTTGTAACATGCGACTAACTTGCGCTTCCTCATCCAAAGTCGGGCGTGCGAGATTGTTGGCTTGCCGTGCCTGCCAGATTGGCCTTAAATTTTTGAGTGTGGCCATATAGGCATAAGCTGCGCCGTGCCGATGGACTGGCGGAAGCGTGGTGAGCCAGGCGACCTCTGCCCGTATCGTCTCCGCTAAAATGGTTGCTACTGGCAAATGCTTAAGCAAGTAACGCCATCGGCTCGTATGGAATGTCTGGAAGTAGCTGATACTGTTTTGGGTGATAGTAACCGATTCAATATGAACGGCCGTTGCTTCCGGCATGTACATCACGCGAAACCCCGCCCGTCTGGCCCGCAGACAATAATCGCATTCCTCATAATAGAGGAAAAATTCTTCATCCATCAAGCCGATCTGCTCAATGACCTCCCGCCGCATAGCCAATGAGGCACCAATCACGTAATCCACATCTCTAGGCACATCGTGCTGGCCTGTGTCTGCTTCCCGCAAGCCATAATGGCCGGATAGCGCCTGGGGTGAGGTGATGTAGCCTCCCGCATGTTGGATGAGTTTGCGTCCAGGATAGAATAGTTTGCTGCCAGTGATACCAATTGTCTCGTCTGCCCGCATGGGCAAAATAAGATGATGGAGCCAATCCGAATCAACAATGACATCTGGATTGACCAACACTACAAAATCTGTATCGGATTGGTGCAAAGCCAGGTTGTTACCTGCCGCAAAGCCACGATTTGTCTGGCTGGAAATCAACTTAACATTGGGGAAGCTGCGGCGCACCATTTCAACCGAATCGTCGCTTGAGTTGTTGTCCACAACCACTACCTGAAAGTTAGAGTAATTCAAATCAAGCAACGCGGTAAGACAGTCTGGCAAGAAATGACTGGCATTCCAGTTCAACACAACAATAGTGACAGAAGGGGGCGAGTGGTTGACCGTGGTCATGATACTGAATCAGATTGCTCGGCTTCCAACCGGGTCAACTGTTCATCCAATAACTGCAAACGGCGGCCAATTTGCCCTAAATGAGTGGACATTTGGGCTAGATCGTTTGCTAAATCCGTTTGCTCTCGATCTTGCAAAATGAACCATTCATCATGTTCGTGAAGTTGAGAAACAACAAGCTGGTTAAAGCTGTTTTGCTGCTGCAATAACGACCGTACATACCATTTCGTGGCAACATTGTTCCACGCTTCCCGAAAGCGCACTAGCAGGGGACCTATGATGGGGGTGTTTGAGGCGAACAGCCGTTCGCTAACCTGTGATTTTTTCAGGAGCCACTCGGCATCCTCTCTATCCTCTTCTTTTTCTCTCATCATCATACGCTTTCCTGGATAAATTCAGATATTTTATTCTCCTGTGATGGGGAAGCCTGCCAAAAAGCTATTCCCCAACCAAGTCAGCGCACGAGTTTACCATCAACCATTTACCATTAACAATTAACCATTTCTTATGGATGCCAACTAATGTCGGGCACAACGGCCGTTTCCGCATAAGGCCCATTGGCTAAATCGTCAAAGTAGCCATTGGCCAGCAGGCTGCTGTAAGAAAAGAGCGCATGTCCGGCCGTGCCTGCGACCCGGGCCATTTCGATGCGGGCTTCGATTTCGGCAAAAGAACAGTAGCCTGCCCCAATACCGGGGATGACGTAACGGCCGTTCCCTGCCGCCTGAAAATCCTCCACCAATATCTGCCAACGATCCCGAATCCAGTAATCGCTGGAGGTGGGAGCCGGGTCTTCCAAGTAGTTGCCGTCGGCGTCGCAGCCGTTGTAGCTGCTGCCGGGGTAAATCATGGGCGAGATGCTGTCGATGGTGCTGCTGGCCAGCCACGCTTTGGAATCCTGATAGTAGGTCAGGTTGCCCTGCTGTGGTGAGCCGGGGAAGTTCCAGGCAGGGTCCAGTTCATGAATTGGCCAGACAGCGGCAGAGAGCCACAGGCCAGGTTTTAGCGGTACAACTTCTTCATAAAAGCGGCGCATTGTGCCGTTAACCTGCGCCCGCTGCCAATCGGCGTAGCCGCTGTCGCTAAAGCAGCTGGCACCATACCGTGCCTCGCTGACAGGATCGCAGGAGGTGTTGCTGCCGCCGTAGCGGATGTGGTCCAAATGCAGCCCATCGATGTCGTAGCGTGTCACTAAATCTTGCCCCACGGCGATGAGATGGTCATCGAGGAAGATAGAACCGGGCGTGCCGCGCATGTAAGCGCCACAGTACACGTCATCATTGGTGGTCCATTGCAGGCCGTTGGGTTTGCCATTGGTGCTGCCGTGTTCGTTGAGCAGCAAATGGTAGAGGGGGGTGGGTGTCACGCTGGCATCGGGGGGATTGGTGCAAAAGCTGCCGCCGTTCCATACGGGGTAGACGTTGATATAGGCGTGTACCTGAACGCCCGCCGCATGCGCTTGTTCCACCATGTACGCCAGCGGGTCCCACAGCGGGTCCGGTGCCTGGCCATAGACACCGCTGACGCGGTCGGCCCACGGTTCTAGGCTAGATTCGTAGTAGGCATCGGCAATGCCCCGCACCTGGAAGAAGATGACGTTGAAGCCGGCGTCGGCTACGTTTTGTACAATTTCATCAATTTTGGCGGGATTGGCAGGTTGACCGTAGCTGGTCCAGTCGAAGCGGGTCACCCAGACACCACGAAACTCGGTCATTGGTTCGGGGGTGGGCGGCTCGCTGCTGTCGATGATGAGGGGAAGGTAAACGGCCGTTTCCGTCCCAGCCGCTACGTTTTTATCAGTTTGTAACCCCAGCATCAGCACAAAAAAGGCACTTAGTAAAATCGCTACTCTCTTCATGTTTGCGAAACCTCGAAGAAAATAGAACGCTGATTTACCTGATCTTCCTGATCTGGTAAATTAGGCAAATCTGCGTCCCATTCCAATTCTAAATTTTGAATTGCATTGTGGCACAGAAACGGCCGTTCTGCCGCCAATAATCCATAAATTAACGATCTGTCTCGCTATTTTTAACGCGATCTGCACATAGGAAGTGGGGAAGTGGGCAAGTTTGCCGGTGGATAACTTTTCACTTGCAACCTGGTACCTGCAACTTCTCACCCAATTACTCAATTACCCAATTACTCAATATAATCCCCCGCATGAAGCCACCACAAAAATTCACAACCGGTGCCGGACGCCACATTTACTCCTTCCCGGTACAGTCGTTTCCCAGCTTAGTGAACAATATTTACCTAATTAGCGATGGTGACACGCTGATTTTGATCGATACAGGCTCTGGTTTTGCCGAGGCGAACGATCATCTGCTGGCGGGGGTTACGGCCGTATCCGAGCAGTTCAACGAAGCCATCAGCCTGGAAGCGGTCAGCCACATCCTCATTACCCACGGCCACATCGACCATTTTGGTGGCTTGCCCTTTGTGCGCCAGTTCACCAACGCCCCGATTGGTATCCATGTGCTGGACCGACGGGTCCTTTCTAACCATGAGGAACGGGCTATCTTTTCCTCCAGTCGGCTGGATAGTTTTCTGGAAGGGGCTGGCGTCTCAGAAGAGCGGAGGCAGCAGTTGATGCAGGTTTACCTCTTTGGCAAGCAGTATTACCAATCAACGCCGGTGCAATTTTTGCTGGAAGAAGGCACGCCGACGGTGGGGGGCATTGAGGTGTTTCATGTGCCAGGGCATTGTCCAGGGCAGGTTTGCCTGCTGGTGGACGACGTGCTCCTGACGGCCGATCACGTTCTCAGCCGCATTACGCCGCACCAGGCCCCGGAAAGCATCACCAACAACATGGGTCTGGGCCATTACCTCGATTCATTGACCAAGATTGAGAAACTGACCGGTGTGCGGTTGGCGCTGGGTGGACATGAGGAACCGATGGGGGATGTGTACGGCCGTATCCAGGCCATCAAAACATCCCATGACGACCGCCTCAACAAAATTCTGGAAATCTGCCGCAAACCCAAGTCTCTGGCCGACATCAGCCGCGACCCTTTTGGCACAGTGCAAAGCTACCACGTGCTCCTGGCCCTGGAAGAAACCGGCGCACACGTGGAATACCTCTACCAGCGGGGCGAACTCAGCGCCGCCAACCTGGACGAAATCCAGAAGACCCACCATCCTGTCGTGCAATATCAAAAAGCATAGCTTTATGGAAAATGCTAAACAGATTCAGGAGATTCTGCTCAACTGGTGGGATGCCGATCATGCTGATTTACCCTGGCGCAGAAGCAAAGACCCATATGCCATCTGGGTGTCGGAAATTATGCTCCAGCAGACGCAAATCGCTACCGTCGTTCCCTACTTTGAGCGGTGGCTGGCGCGCTTCCCCACGGTGCAGGCCTTGGCTGAAGCGCCACTGGATGACGTGCTGAAGCTATGGGAAGGGCTGGGCTACTATAGCCGCGCCCGCAATTTGCACGCGGCGGCCAAAATGGTGGTGGTGGATTGGAACGGCCGTCTTCCCCAAACGGCCGCAGACCTGATGAAACTGAAAGGGATCGGCCGCTACACCGCCGGAGCCATTGCCTCGATAGCGTTCGATGAGCCAGCCCCCGTGCTGGACGGCAACGTTATCCGCGTCCTCAGTCGCCTCACCGATTTGCCCGACGACGTGACCCAAACCAGCACCAAAAATGCACTCTGGCAGCTTGCCGCGCAGCTTGTGCCTACCAACCGCCCCGGCGACTTCAACCAGGCGCTGATGGAGTTGGGGCAGCAAATCTGCCTGCCTGCCAAGCCGATGTGCCTGCTTTGCCCACTCTCGGCCCACTGCCTGGCCCGGCAGCGTGGTACCCAGCTGGAGCGTCCCGTGCGCCCGCCACGCAAGCGCACGCCGCACTATGATGTTGTCGCTGGAATCATCTGGGCGAGGGATGCCGTTGTTGGTGATCCTGACAGTAAATTTTTGATTGCGCAACGGCCGTTGGATGGTCTGCTAGGTGGTTTGTGGGAGTTCCCTGGCGGCAAGCAAGAATCCAATGAAACATTATCCCAGGCACTCATGCGAGAAATTGAAGAGGAACTAGCTATGAATATTGAGGTGGGCGCTTTCCTCACTAAAGTGAAACATGCTTACACCCACTTCCGCATTACCCTCCATGCTTTCCAGGCGCGACACCTTTCTGGCAGTCCCCAGCATCTTGGTGTGGCGAATCATGCCTGGGTCACTCTAGCAGAACTGGACAACTACGCCTTTGCCGTCACCGACCGAAAGATTATTGCCGCCCTTCGGACGGCCGTAATCGGTAATCAGTAAGTCAGTAATCGTTTACCGAATATTGATTGCGGGCGAACCGATTATTGAGTACCTATCACCTATCACGTTTCACGCCACCTTCATTGTCAATTCCTTACCCCGGTGTATCATATTGTTATGTCAGATACCATTTCTTCCGGCCAATTTAGTCTGGCAGGTGTTTCGGCCGCAGCCGTCATCGCCTTCCGTGAAGGTCGCCTGGCTTCTAGTGAGCAGCAGTTTATGAAGGCGATTCAATATTATACGGAAGCGCTTTCCTTTGATCGCACACCCGTCCATTTCCGTGCCCGTATTTTTGAATATCGCGGGCTTTGTTTTTGGTTGATTGGTGAATTTAAGGCGGCCGAAAAAGATTACAACGAATCCCTCACAACCAGTGATTCAATTGATCAGATGGCTCGCGCCCGGGTTCGCCTGGGGGAACTGGCCGATTTTCGCGGTGAGTACGAGATGGCTGCCGCTCTTTATAAACAGGCGTTGCAAGAAGGGAATATTACCGAAAATCTACTTGTCATTGGTCGGGCACGGCGTGGTTTGGGCATTTTGGACCGTCGCCAGGGCAATACAGAAAGGGCGCTTAGCCAGTTGACTCAGGCATTGGCCATCTTTCGACAGGGGGGTGAAACGCGCGAACAAGGGCGTGTGCTAACCAGTCTGGGCCGAACACGCCAGGCGCGTGGGGAATACCAACAGGCACTGGCTGCCCATCGAGAAGCCTATCTCCTTCTCGAATCAGTCAACGATCGTTGGCGCGTGGCTCAGGCCGTGAATGACATCGGCGAATGCCACCAGGCGCTTTACGATGTTGAAAAAGCGTATGAGCATCATCAACATGCGTTGCAGTTGGCTACTAAATCAGAGGCAGAACTGCTTATCCCCGAAATTAAGCGCAATCTAGGTGTCGATTTAGTCGAATCAGGCCGGTATGAAGAAGGGTTGGTTTATTTGCAAGCGGCCTTAAAAGGTACGCGGCTGCATGGCAACCGAGAACATGAAGCATTGGCGCTTTATCAATTGGCGCGGGCCTATTTGCATCAGGGGGCTGATGGACAGGCAGTACAAGTTGTGCTGGCTTTAACCCATGTTGCTGAGTTACTCAACGCTGATCGCTATCGGGCATTGGCGGCGTTTGCCCACGGCGAGCTTTTGTATCATCAGGGGCGTAAGGCTGAGGCACTTAGTGAATTGAATCTGGCAATGCTGGCGGCGCAAACGGCCGTTGATCGCGGCATCCTCTGGAAATTACATGCGGCTATGAGTCATGTCACTGAAAACAAAGAAATTGCGGCCGTCCATCTCAACATTGCGGCCGAGTTTATCCGTCAAACGGCCGAACCTTTGCAAGACGAGCGATTGTGTAACTGTTTTTTGAATGCCCCCCCCGTCATGGCTGTGTTACAAGCAGCTGACATCAACATCAACCATATCTAACTTTTTCATCATGCAAGCAGTTTTGTATTGGCTAAAAGAGCGTTTTCGGGACGCCTGGCTGTGGCCCCTTAATTTTGTGCGCGATTTTCCGGCTCGAAGCGGCCGTTTGGCCACGACATTGTTTGCGGGTGGCAAAGCAGTGCTGCTTATGCCACTTATTATCTGGCGTGCCGTGCGTCAGCAAACTGTGAAGGCACAGTCAAGACAGGGGGCGCGACAAATTGGTCGTTGGCTGCATCTTTTGCTGGTGCAGCTGTTTGATCTGCTTGGAGGGCCAGAGATTTGCCAGTTTGTGATGCATTTGGGCATGCACACATCCCCTTTAACGGCTGCTGAGTATACGGCCGTAGAATCCATTTTTGGCTCCAGCAATCTGCGTTACCAGGATGTGCGTGTGGCTCAAGGTGGCATTTTGAACCTGGTCTTTCGCTACAATGGTGGGCTGGCATTTGCTACCTGGTATACGATTCATTTGCCGGGTGTGAGGAATGGGGTGGGGGAAAAGGGAAACGGCCGTCAAAATCTTTCTCTGCTTATCCATGAACTTACCCATGTATTTCAATACCACCATGTTGGCTCTCGTTATCTAGGAGAAGCAATATACTATTTAGTGACCACACAGCGCGACTGCTATCAATATGGTGGTGCTTCAGGTTTGAAATCATGCTGGCAGCAAGGCACAATGTTTCGCCAGTTTAACCGGGAACAGCAGGCCCAAATCATCCAAGATTATTTTGTAAAGACCCAGGGAGAACAAGATGTTTCTGCATATTTACCCTATCTGGTACAGTTGCAACAGCGGAACCTGTAACGTGTCTGTTGCCACTTCGCTACCACTTCGCCCTTAATTGTCCCCTATTTGTCCCTTGTTTGACATCCTTAATTGTTCGCTTTATAATAACCATCACTAGCTTTTCGGTAAATTGCAAGTTTTATATATGCAATATTTTTGTATATTTGTAATAAACCAAGCCTTTGAGAAGAAGAGACTTTCTTGTTTATCAACATTGCTATCCCAAAATAACTTCATCTGAACTAGCACAACTAATCTTACCTTTGGTAAGCTTGGCTGTGCTAAATTTATTTATATTGAGTACCTAATTTGGAGCCGCATTCTGTTTTTTCTATAACAAAGAAGTGAGCTAATAGGCAGTCATTCCCAACAATAAGGAAATATTTCCTGACTGTGTGCAAAACAAAGAAAAAGCAGCTGATAATAAATTTGGAGGAGGTGGTGCGATTGCGTTGATTGTAGCTTTACTTGCGAGCATATAACATTTAGATTAAATGTTCGTAGAAAGCTGACCAACAATGAAACAGATATAGTTGGTCAGAAACTCTCTTGAAAACCCCTATTCAAAACATGAGAGGAGGAAGATTTTTCCATGTTTAATACAAAAAAATGGGCACTCGTTGCCCTACTCGTTGCACTCGGTGCAGTTGTCTTGGCAGCTTGTACCCCCACAACCGAAACCGTAACTGTGGAAGTTACCCGCGTCGTTACCGAAACGGTTGTTGAAGAAGGTCAGACTGTAGAAGTTACCCGTGTTGTAACCGAAACGATTGTTGAAGAAGTTGCTGTTGAGCCAGAAGCTGAACCAGCTGGTCCAAAAGACTTGATCGTTTGTATGGCTCAGGAACCGGACACCATGTACCCCAATGGTGGTTCCATGTTGGCTGGTCGCGCTGTACAGCATGCCATCTTTGAAAATGACATCACCACTTTGTCCTATAGTTATCAGGCACAAGGTCTTGAAAAAGTACCTAGTCTGGCTGACGGCGATGCTGTCCTGAATGTTGTTGAAGTGCAGCCTGGAGATATGGTTCGCGACGCAACCGATGAAGTTGTGGCTTGGGGTGAAGGCGTTACCGTGACCAACGCTGATGGTGAAGATGTTACCTTCGATGGCAATTCTGTCATGATGGAGCAGTTGGTTGTTGATTTCACCATGAAACCACGCGTTTGGAGCGACGGTGTCCCTGTAAACGCCACTGACTCAGTTTACAGCTTTAACCTGACCGCTGATCCCGATACACCCACTTCCAAATATACGGTTGAGCGTACGGCCAGCTATGAAGCTACTGGTGAACTAACCACCCGCTGGACAGCCCTGCCCGGTTTCCGTGACGCGACATACTTTGTCAACTTCTGGCCACCTTATCCTGAGCATATTTGGGGTGCTTTCTCGGCAGCTGAATTGCTGGAAGCCGAGGAATCCAGCCGTTTGCCCGTTGGTGATGGTCCCTTCGCCATTCAAGAATGGGTTGCTGGTGACAGCATCCGCCTGACCCCCAACGAATACTACTATCAAGAAGGTCTGCCTTACTTGGATAGCGTAACCTACAAGTTCATCCCAGATACCAACCAGCTGATTGCTCAATTGCTTTCTGGTTCCTGCGACATCGGCACCCAGGATGGTATGGATGCTGGCCAGGCCCCGTTCCTCATCGAAGCTGAGAACAACGGCCTGCTGACCCCCTACTTCCAAACTGGTACCGTTTACGAGCACATCGACTTTGGTATTGACAGCTATGGCGACTACGGTGATGGCGTTGGCCGTCCCGACTGGTTTGAGGATGTACGCGTTCGTCAGGCCATGACCATGTGTACAGACCGCCAGAGCATGGTGGACAACATTCTGTTCGGCCGTTCCGAAGTTATCCACAGCTACATCCCCAGTGTGCATCCGCTGTACCCTGCTGGCGAGCTGACCGAATGGCCCTACGACGTGGAGCAAGCCAACGCTCTGCTTGACGAAGCTGGCTTCGTAGATGGCGATGGTGATGGTATCCGTGAAGATCCAGCCACTGGCACTCCGTTTGCTGTAACGCTCGGTACCACCACTGGTAACGAGATGCGTCAACAGCTGACCCAGATCTTTAAAGAGAACATGCTGGAATGTGGTATCGACGTAGAACTATACTATCTGCCCTCCAGCGAATGGTTTGCTGATGGCCCCGATGGCGTGCTGTTTGGCCGTCGCTTCGACCTGGGTGAATTTGCCTGGTTGACTGGTGTAGAACCGAGCTGTAACCTGTACCGCACCGTGGACATTACCGGACCAGAAGAAGAAGGCTTTGGTGGTTGGGGTAACTCCAACGAAACCGGTTGGTCGAATGCAGACTTCGACGCCGAATGTAACCGCGCTTTAGGCTCTCTGCCTGGTACCACAGATTATGAAGAAGGCCACAAGGCAGCGCAGGTTGTCTTCTCTGATCAACTGCCGGTTATCCCGCTGTTCCTCCGTCTGAAGGTAGCTGCGGCTCGCCCGAACGTTTTGAACTTCGGTGTGGACCCGACACAGAACTCTGAGATGTACAACATCTTCGAGATCGATCTGCAGCAATAAGATTGATTAGTTAGATTAAGTAGTGGCAGT
>JBNKLQ010000039.1:0-31613 GCA_050292445.1 Promineifilaceae bacterium (SeqCode)
ATCGCGTAAAAGAATTGGCCGAAATGCTGCCAGGATGTTTTACGGCCGTTCAACAAGACCTTAATAACTTCATCCAGTTCCTCCACCAGTTAGCCAATGATTAATCTCACCAGTTACCCAATTACTCAATTACCCAGTTACCTTCTTTCAAAATGATCGCAACTTCAGTACAAAAAAAAATTAAAGAGCAAGTATCCCAAGACCCCACTTTTGCCAAACTATACAAGTACCGGCAAAACCAGTTTTTTCAGCGGCTGGAAGTGTATTGGGATGATTTGATACGGCCGTTACACCATCTCTACGGCCATCTAGACAACTTTGAACCGTGGCTGACTGACACCATCACCCGCATTGGCCGCGCCTACGCCCAGCGCCCCCACGAACTGCAACTGCTCGACGAAAAGCGCCTACTCCAGCCCGACTGGTACCAAAAATCAACCATGCTCGGCTACGTCGCCTACACCGACCGCTTTGCCGATGATCTCAAAGGGGTAGCTGGCAAAATAGAGTACCTCAACGAACTGGGCATCACTTATCTGCACCTGATGCCCCTGCTTAAACCCCGCTCCGGTGCCAACGACGGCGGTTATGCTGTTATGAATTACCGACAGGTGAATCCCAGGCTGGGCAGCATGAAAGATTTGGCCAATTTAGCCACCCAACTGCGCCGCAACGACATCAGCCTGTGCATCGACTTTGTTTGCAACCACACTGCCAAGGAACACAAATGGGCGCTAAAAGCTCGCGCTGGTGACCAAACCTATCAAGATTACTACCTTATGTTCCCCGACCGTGCCCTGCCGGACGCCTACGAAGAAACGTTGCCCGAAATTTTCCCCGATTTTAAGGCAGGCAACTTCACCTATTACGCAGATTTAGACAAATGGGTCTGGACCACCTTCAACGAATACCAATGGGATTTGAACTACAAAAACCCGACCGTCTTCACCGAAATGCTGGAGATCATGCTTTACCTGGCCAACCAGGGTGTAGAGATTTTACGGCTCGATGCCGTCGCTTTTATGTGGAAGCGTTTGGGCACCGATTGTCAGAATCAGCCCGAAGCCCATCTGCTGCTGCAAGCGTTTCGTGCCCTCAGCCGGTTGGCTGCGCCTGCCCTGCTGCTTAAAGCCGAAGCGATTGTCTCGCCGCCACAGCTCATCCCTTACCTGGGGCGTGGCGTGGCAGCCAACAAGGAGTGCCACCTGGCTTACCACAACGTGCTGATGGTGGTGCTGTGGAGCTGCCTGGCAGAACGCAAGGCAGTGCTGGCTACGAAGGCACTGCAAAACATGCCGCCCATCCCCTCTGGGGCCAGCTGGGTCACTTACGTGCGCTGCCACGACGACATTGGTTGGGCCATCACCGAAGAAGATGCGGCCCAAGTGGGCCTGGACGGTTATGCACATCGCACTTTTCTGAGCGATTTCTACACGGGGCGCTTCGCAGATTCGTTTGCCGCTGGCACCACCTTCCAATTCAATCCCAAAAACAATGACCGGCGGGTGAATGGGTCGTTGGCGTCGCTGGCTGGGCTGGAAACGGCCGTATCCAACACCAACTGGGCTGAAGTAGAAATGGCCATCCGCCGCATTTTGCTGCTGCACAACCTCATCTTTGCCTACGGCGGCATCCCGCTCCTCTACATGGGGGATGAAATTGGCCTGCTCAACGACCACAGCTACCTGGAAGACCCCGATCTGGCCAACGACAGCCGCTGGATTCACCGGCCCTTTATGGATTGGGAAAAAGCGGCCGAACGACACGATCCGCAAACGGTCACCGGGCGAATCTACCTGGGTTTATGTCAACTTATTGCGACGCGAAAACGAACGCTGATGCTTCATGCGGAAACGGCCGTTTATCCCACTTGGACTCACAATGATCACGTCTTAGGCTTGCTCCGCGACAATCCGCGCGGGCGACTGCTCATCCTGGCCAATGTCACCGAAGAACCACAAACCGTCAGCCACGACCGCTTGCAACAGCTTGATTTCAGCGGCCTACTGTATGATCGGCTTACGGAAAAACCCATCAATATGTGGCAAGATCTCACTCTGGAGCCATACCAGGTCGTCTGGCTCCAGCAAACTCCGTAGTCGCGGATTCTTTCCGCGCTCGACTCAGTTACGCAGAAAGAATCTGCGGCTACAAATAAAAAAAATCTGCGTAATCTACGAAATCTGCGGATTCATTTCAAGAAGGAGACAAAACCATGACACTCTATGGCGGAATCGAAGCAGGCGGCACCAAATTTGTCTGTGCCGTGGGCACCGGCCCTGGCGACATCCAGGCCGAAGTGCGCTTCCCGACCACCCAACCAGCAGAAACCATCCAGCAAGCTATTGACTTTTTCCAGGCACAAATTGCCGAGCGTGGCCCGCTGGCCGCCATTGGCATCGCTTCTTTTGGCCCCGTCGATCCAAATCCCCTGTCGCCAACCTTCGGCCATATCACCACCACGCCCAAACCTGGCTGGGCCAACGCCGATCTGGCTGGGCCAATTCAGCGCACCTTCAACGTGCCCATCGGCTTCGACACAGATGTGAACGGTGCAGCCCTCGGCGAAGGGCGCTGGGGCGCAGCAAAGGGGTTAGACACTTTTATTTACATAACAATTGGCACCGGGGTTGGTGGCGGGGCGATGGTAAACGGCCGTCTCCTCCACGGCCTCATTCATCCAGAAATGGGCCACATCACCCTACCCCACGATTGGGAGAAAGACCCGTATCCTGGCAAGTGTCCCTATCATGGCGATTGCTTTGAAGGCATGGCTGCTGGACCAGCCATCGAGGAACGTTGGGAAACCAAGGGGCAAAATTTGCCAGCCAACCATCCCGCCTGGGAATTGGAGGCGCATTATATTGCCCAGGCACTGCGCAGCCTCATCTGCACCCTGTCACCGCAGCGCATCATTTTGGGCGGTGGCGTCATGGAGCAGCCACAATTGTTCCCCCTGGTGCGCCAAAAAACGCTGGAAGCGCTCAATGGCTACGTGCAATCCCCCGCCATCCTGGACAACATCGACACGTACATTGTCCCGCCAGGCTTGGGCAACAAAGCGGGCGTGCTGGGTGCCTTCGCCCTGGGGATGATGGAAGCGGCTGCCACATGAAATCTCGTCGTCGGTCCCGCCGACAAACCCCAAAGGCTGATCTTGAAAGCTCCCTGTCCGATTTACCCCGCATCCAACCGCGCCTGAGTCTGTTTAGTCAAGAAGATTGTTACCGCATTCATCGCGCCTCGCTCAACATCCTGCACCGTACCGGTGTCCAGGTTTTCTGCCCTGAGGCCAAAGCGCTGCTGCAAAAAGCCGGTGCTTTTATCCAGGATGATCTGGTGAAGCTTTCCCCGTCCCTGGTGGAATGGGCCTTAGCCTCTGCCCCCAATGCGTTTAATCTGCATTTTCGCGGTTCAGAGGAAGTGGCTATTCGGCTAGACGGCCGTTCCTGTTATTTTGGCCCCGGCTCCGACACCTTCCGCTATTTGGACCCACGCAGTGGCCAACGGCGCAACTTTAAACTGGCCGACATCGCTGACTGTGTCCGCCTCTGTGATGCCTTGCCGGAAATCAACTTTGTCATGTCGATGGGCGTGCCGCGTGATGTGCCAGACGGCCGTTACTTCTGGCACCAATACGCCACCCTGCTGCGTAACAGCACCAAACCCATTGTGGTTGTTTGTGATTCATTAGCTGATATGGAAGCAATTACGGCGATGGCTGCGGCTGTAGCCGGTGGCATGGATCGCCTCGCCCAATTTCCCAACATTTTGCTTTATTCAGAACCCACAACCCCCTTGCAGCATTCACCGGCAGCCACCGAAAAATTGCTCTTTTGTGCCCAACATCGCATCCCCATCACCCACTCCCCCGCCCCAATGATTGGCGGCACGGCTCCCATCACGCTGGCCGGAGCTGTGGCCCTGGGCAATGCAGAACT
The DNA here is from genome assembly GCA_050292445.1 of Promineifilaceae bacterium (SeqCode). Classification (GTDB taxonomy): domain Bacteria; phylum Chloroflexota; class Anaerolineae; order Promineifilales; family Promineifilaceae; genus Leptofilum. Next base: position 3,942 of record JBNKLQ010000039.1, read on the forward strand.
GTTGAGCAGCCTGGTAATGCATCAATTGAAAAACGGTGGAGCGCCCTTCCTGTACGGGCATGGCGTGCACCATCTGGACATGAAAACAATGATCAGCGTCTACGGCGCGCCAGAATTCCAGCTGGCACGGGTGATGGCCGCCGAAATGGCCCGTTTTTATCATCTGCCCGTCTGGGGCTACACCGGCCACACCGACAGCAAAGTGGTCGATGGCCAGGCAGCCGCCGATGCGCAGTTCTCGGTCATGACCGCCCTGCTGGCCAAAACAAACCTGAACCACGACGTAGGCTACCTGGAAGCTGGACTGGCCACCTCGCCAGAAATGATCCTCTTGACCAACGAACTGATCACCATGACGCGCCGCTTTGTGGCAGGCGTGCGCCTGGATGACGAAGCGCTGGCCCTGGATGTGATTCATGACGTGGGGCCAGGCGGCGAATTTTTGAGCCACGACCACACGATGGCCCATTGGCGTGAATATTGGCAGCCGCAATTTTTTGACCGGCAGCGTCTGGAGTCATGGCAGGAGGATGGCGAGCGGGATATTAACGGCCGTTTACGCGATCAGGTCATTGCCATCATGGATGAACACCAGGTCGAACCACTGCCACCACCTGTAGAAAGTGAAATCAACAAAATACTGTCGTAACTGCTCTGAACGAGATTTTTGCTGAGTTTGCTCGAAGGTGCTGCCGCAGGTGACATTTATCCTTAAATATCATGGCGTTTAGCACTGTCGATCCTGTTCGGTGATCAATTACAAAAAGAAGGATTCTGATATATTAGAAATATATCAAGATCAGGAAAACAGCCGTAAAGATAACCATTTCGCCTTTGCCTCGGTCTCATGGCAATTTACAAATTAATTAGGTAAACAAATGGTCGCTAAATCGCCTAAATGAACCTTTACGCCATTACCCGATTAAATAGTAAAGGTTCATAAGAGCCGAGCATTCTTTTCCGAGATGAAGTCCGGTGCCTTGCCACCCGGCAAGAAATCCGGCGCTGTCCCGCAACTGTAAGGCCAAGGGTATCCTTGTCCAAGCCAGACCATCCGTCTTTATGGCACTTGCTAGTCTCCGAGGAGAGGGAGCATTTCCCAATTGGGAAATGCTCCTTTTTGTTTTGATGGCATAGTGACGAGAAGCTGGCCGTGAAGCATGTTAGGGGGAATGGCGATGAAAATCCTAAGCAGCAATGAAGAAATGCTTCCTAGCGTTCAGTTTCGACGGTTGTCTGATGGACAGTGCCAGCAGCTTTACTGGAACTGCTTGGAGATTCTGGAAAGCACGGGTGTGCGACTGTACGCGCCAGCAGCGCTGGACCTGCTGCGTAAAGCAGGCGTCACGCCTACCGACGGCAATCGGGTCCGCATTTCACACGGGATGGTTGAAAAGGCATTGACGACCGCGCCCTCACAAGTGACGTTTTACGACCGCAACGGCCGTCGCGCCCTGCCTGTCTCCGATCATCGTGTCTTTTATGGTCCCGGTTCAGACTGCCTGCACGTCATTGACCATCGTACTGAAGAGCGGCGAACGGCCGTTTTACAAGACGTGGTCGAAGCTGTTACTGTGGCGGATGCCCTGCCACACGTCGGGTTTGTGATGTGCATGTTCCTGCCGCATGACGTGCCCCAGGAAGCTGTAGATCGCCACCAGATGGCAACCATGCTATCCCACACCACCAAGCCCATCATCTTTGTCACCAACGAATTTTCCGGCTGCGTCGATGCCATTGCTATGGCCGAAGCGGTCGCCGGTGGCCCTGAGGCGTTACAGCGACGGCCGTTTGTCGGCTGCTACGTCAATGTCACCACTGGCCTGATTCACAATGAAGAAGCACTGCAAAAATTACTCTTTCTATCCGAAAAAGGCATTCCCTTTGCCTACGTACCCTCAACCCAGGGCGGCGTAACGGCACCGGTGACCCCGGCCGGTGCGCTGGCCGTGTCGCAGGCAGGGGCACTGGTGGGCGTTGTACTGTCCCAGTTGCAGCGGGAAGGCGCGCCCATCATCATGCCCGGCTGGGGTGGCAACATGCTGGACATGCGCACCACCGTCCAGCCCTACGCCGATCCAGACAAACAGGCGCTGGCCGCCGATTTTGTGCATTGGCTGGGGCTGCCCATGTTTGGGCTGGCTGGTTGCAGCGAGTCGAAACTGGTCGACCAGCAGGCCGGGATTGAAGCAGCGCTGACGCTGATGAGTGCCACGCTAAGCGGAGCCAACCTGGTACATGATTTAGGTTACCTAGAGTCCGGGTTAACCGGTTCACTGGCACAGTTGGCAATCTGCGACGAGATTGTGGACTGGTTGTCTCACTTCATGCCCGGCGTGGCCATTAACGAGGAAATGGTGCCGTTGGACCTGATCGACGCCGTGGGACCTGACGGCGACTTCCTGGACAGCGATCACACGTACAACCATTTTCGCGAGCGCTGGTATCCATCGCTGTTCGAGCGCAACAACTACGATGGCTGGCTGGAACAAGGAGGGCAGTCGTTAGCAGAGCGAGCGGCCGTTCGCGTCAATGAAATCCTAGCCGAACACCAGCCCGAACCGCTGCCAGCAGCAGTGCAGCAAACGATCCAGGCCATCACGCAGCAAGCGGAAAAGTAGCCGCGATTTCCTAATCGCGCGGGGGACGAGGTTAGGAAACCTCGGCTACGAGGCGAAATAATTTCAACAATTGAGTTTTGAGAGGTGATGTATGCCAGAAGATTTGAAAACGGTTCTTTGTTCAAAGGAAAAAACGGTCACCGTGCATCGCGACAATCCCACCGTGATCATCGGCGAACGGATAAATCCCACTGGACGCAAAAAGGTGTTGGCTGCCCTGCAAGAAGGTAACTTCGACATCGTGCGTCAGGACGCCATTGCCCAGGTGGAAGCGGGTGCGGCCGTTCTCGACGTGAATGCTGGGGTGCCCGGTGCAGACGAACCGGTGCTGCTGAAAAAAGTGATGCAAATGGTGATGGACGTGACCGACGTGCCCCTATGCATCGATACGGCCGATCCCGACGCCTTGCAAGCCGCACTGGAAATTTATGAGGGCAAGGCACTAATCAACTCCGTCAACGGCGAAGAGCGGGCGCTGTCGGCCGTGCTGCCGCTGGCAAAGGAGCACGGTGCGGCCGTGATTGGATTGTGTATGGATGATGATGGCATTCCGGAAACGGCCGAACAACGGCTGGCGGTGGCGGGCAAGATCATCGACCGTGCCGCCCAGATGGGCATTCCGCTGGAAGACGTGGTCATCGATCCGCTGGCCCTGACGATGGGCGCTGACAGCAACGCTGGCCGCGTGGCCCTGGATACCATTGGCCTCGTCATACAAGAATTTGGCGTCAACGTCACAATGGGTGCCAGCAACATCTCGTTTGGCCTGCCAGATCGCAAATACATCAATGCCACCTTTATCGCTATGGCCATTCACGCCGGGCTGACCTGCCCCATTACCAATCCAATGGTGATGGAAGTGAAAACGGCCGTACTCGCTGCCAATTTAGCCATGGGGCGAGATGAATACGGCATGAACTGGATCAAGGCATACCGCAGCCGCGAAGCCGAAAAAGCGGCAATTGTCAATGCGTAAATGAGTGGGAATCCGCAGATTACGCAGATTACGCAGATTTTCTCCTGCTTTCTCTCTGTGGTTCTCTGTGTCTACTCTGTGGTTCTCTGTGTAACTATATTTTTACGGGAGGTTTAAACCATGAGTGATATTTTGCAGGAGATTTCAACGGCCGTTATCGACGGCAACAAAGACGACATCGTCGATTTCACCGAAGATGCTCTGGATGACGGGCTGGAGGCACAAGCCATTCTCAATAGCGGCCTGATGCCCGGCATGGATTATGTGGGCAAGGAGTTTCGCGCTGGCAGCATGTTTGTGCCGGAAGTGCTGCGTGCCGCCCGGGCCATGCAGGCCTCGATGGATGTGCTCAAGCCGCTGCTGGCTGAGAGCGGTGTGGAGCTGGCGGGCAAAGTGGTGCTGGGCACGGTCAAAGGCGACATGCACGACATCGGCAAAAATCTGGTAAGCATGATGTGTGAAGGTGCCGGGTTTGAGGTGATCGATTTGGGTAAAGATGTGGGGCCAGATGATTTCGTAACGGCCGTTAAACAGTTTAGCCCCAACGTGGTAGGCATGTCGGCACTGCTGACGACCACTATGCGCTCGATGGAGCAAACGATCAAAGCGCTGCAAGAAGCCGGGCTGCGCGATCAGATCAAGGTCATGATCGGTGGCGCGCCAGTGACCCAATCCTTTGCCGACCAGATTGGGGCCGACGGCTACGCCTCCAACGCTGCGTCCGCCGTCGATATGGCAAAGCAGTTTGTCGCCGTGAGGTAACGACTGCCAAGACTTCATTGCTCTCTAAGAAAACAATCAGGTTGGATGTCATTCCCGCGAAGGCGGGAATCCACACACCTGGACTCCCGCCTTCGCGGGAGTGACAAATAGAGTAAGGAAGGAATAAGAGGCTTGTTAGGTTCACGCCACGTGAGGTAGGTTCATGATTCAATCATCCTTTGCCGAAAATCGGTCTGTTTTCTTTCGCGTGCTCAGCGACGACCAGATTTGGGAGATCAAACAAGCGGCGTTTGAAGTGCTGGCCAAAGTTGGCTGCCAGATATTGCACGAGGGCGCTCGCCAACTCTTAAAAGACGCCGGGGCCATTGTTCAGGACGATGTAGTCAAGCTGCCGCGTCACATTGTGGAGGCGTGCATTGCCACGGCACCCAAAGGATTTACCATCTACGACCGGCAGGGGCAGCGCGCGCTGGAAGTGGAAGGGCGCAAAAGCTATTACGGTACCTCAACAGCCAGCCCCACCACGCGTGACATCTACACCGGCGAGATTCGCCCCACCACCGTGGCCGACATTGCCCTGGGTGCCAAAGTAGCTGACGCCCTGCCTAACATCGACTGGGTGATGCCCATGGGCTCGTCGCAGGATGTGCATCCCCAGGCAGCTGACGTACATGAGTTTGAGGCGGTGGTCACCAACACGACCAAGCCGATTGTGTTCATCGGCTACACGCCGCGTGGCGTTGAGCTGGTGTTTGAGATGGCGGCAGCTGTGGCTGGTGGGATGGATCGGTTAAGGGAACGGCCGTTTCTCATGCTGTACCCCGAACCCATCTCCCCCTTCGTTTTTCCTGCTGACGTGGTAGCACGTATGTTTGTCGCTGCTGACCTGGGCATGCCGCAGATCCCCGGCCCCACGGCCCAATTTGGGGCCACCAGCCCGGTGACGATGGCTGGTGCCATTGTGCAGGCGCTGGCCGAAGGGCTGATGAGCCTGACACTGGTCCAGCTCCGGCGGCCAGGTGCCCCTTGCACTCTCAGCAGTAATTTCGGTGTCTTCGACATGTCTACCACCCAGTTGTGCATGGCCGCACCAGAAACCAGCCTGGCGCTGGCCGCCCACGCCGAAGTGGCCCAATCCTTTGGCCTACCCACCTGGGGCCTGGCCGGAGCCACCGACTCCAAGGGGCTAGACGCCCAGGCCGGTATCGAGAGTGGCTTCCACGTGCTGGCCCAGGGGCTGGCAGGTATCAATCTGATTCATGACGTGGGTTACATGGACATGGGCATGGCCTGCTCGGCCGAAATGCTGGTGATGGGTGATGAAGTCGTGGCGATGGCCAAGCGCTTTATTGACGGCATCCGGGTCAATCCCGAAACGCTGGCCCGCGACGTGATCGCCGAAGTAGGTGCCGGTGGTCATTACTTACAAACGGACCACACCTACGATCATTTCCGGCAGGCGCTGTGGCGGCCATCGCTGTTGGCGCGTCAGCCACGCGACGAGTGGGAAATGGCCGGTGGCCAAACAATGGCCCAATGCGTACAGGAGAAAACGCAGGCGCTTGCAGCCGACCATGAGCCAACACCATTACCTGAGGCGACCCTTCTTACACTGGACCAACTTAAACAACAAGGTGAAAAGGAATTGATTGCTTTAGACCAATAATAATTTTGACATGAGATTGGTCCAATCTTGGAGATTGGACCAATCTGGAAGTAGGAGGTTTTCATGAGAACCAATTACCGCGTAAATTCTGGCGTACGTTTTGAGATGCTGTCTCCTGACCAGCTGCAAGCGCTGTTTAATGGCGCGCTGCACGTTTTGGAATACATCGGTCTCGACGTACAGCACGAGCAGGCACGCCATATTCTGCAAGAGGCGGGTGCCTGGGTAGATGGGGAGCGGGTGCGCATTCCGGCCTACCTGGTGAAGGAGGCGCTGCAACGTGCTCCGCGCAGCTTCACCATTTTTTCCCGCGACGGCAACCCGGCGCACGACATTCACATCGAGCCGGGAAATGCTCATTTTGGACCAGGCCCCACACCGCCTAACTTTATCGACATTGAGACTTTGGAGAGACGGCCGTATCTCCGCAGTGACGCCCAAATTGTAGCCACTGTCTGTGACGCCCTGCCCAACATCGACTTTTGCGAATCGTTAGGCACCATCAGCGACGTGCATCCTGACCTGGCGGCATCTTACGAATTTGCCGAGATGTTCCCCCGCACCAGCAAACCCATCGTCGCCTGGTCCTACGGCCGTGACGATGCCGAGGACATCCACAAAATTGCGGTTGCCGAAGCTGGGGGGCAGGATGCGTTTGAAAAACGGCCGAATTACGTCCACTACTGCGAACCGCTGTCACCACTGGTTAGCACCTTCGAGGCGATGGACAAGCTCATCTTTAGCGCCGAGCACCGCGTGCCGGTGATCTTCTCCCCCTGTCCTTTGGCCGGTGGTACGGCCCCCGTCACCCCGGCGGGCATCATCGTCCAATCCGCCGCCGAATCGTGGATGGGCTTGGTTGTGGCCCAACAAATCCAGCCGGGCCTGCCCTTCTTCATGGGCGGCGTGCTTTCCGTGATGGACATGAGCGCCATGATCCTCACCTATGGTGCACCGGAGCTGTCGTTGATTATGGCTGGACACACGGAGCTGGCCCATTTTGTCGGGCTGCCACTGTGGCAAACCGGCGGCTGCACCGACTCCAAGACGCTGGATGAACAGGCGTCGCTGGAAGGTTCACTGTCCGTCTTTTTCTCTGCGCTCAGCGGCGGGGATATGTGCCACGACGTTGGCTACACGGAAAGCGGCATGACTGGCTCCATTTTGCAGACGGTGATGATGGACGAAGCAATTGGGTATTCACGACGCATCACGCGCGGCATTGAAGTTAACGAGGATACGTTGGCGGTGGGTGTGATCAACGACGTTGGCCCCAACGGCCATTACCTGCGTGAGCCGCACACGCGCCGCTATTACAAAACAGAGTTTTGGTATCCCAATCTGTGCGACCGGCGCAACTTTGAAGAGTGGGACGACTTGGGCCGCACGACCATGCGAGAGCGTGTCATTGCTCGCACCCATGAAATGTTGGCCACCCACCAACCGTCACCCATCAAACCGGAGACAGAACAGGCGATTACCGACGTGCTGGCTGCGGCCGAAGCGCGTGTTAAACAAGGAGAGACATCATGAGTCGATTATATGAACGAATGGCAACGGCCGTTCTTGAAGGCGACGACGAAAAAACACCCAAACTCGTCCAACGGGCGTTGGACAAAGAGATGGTCCCTAAAGAAATTCTGGACAATGGCCTGGTGCCGGGCATGAACGAGGTCGGCGTCCGCTTCAAGGCAGGCGACATGTTTGTACCCGAAGTGCTCATGTCGGCTGATGCGATGCAGGCGGGGTTGGCGGTGTTACGGCCGCACCTGGCCGCCACCGGCGCCAAACTCGTTGGCAAAATCGTGATGGGCACTGTCAAAGGCGACCTGCACGACATTGGCAAAAATCTGGTAGGCATGATGTGTGAAGGGGCAGGGTTTGATGTCATTAACCTTGGCTTTAACGTGCCGCCGGAAAAGTTTGTCGAAGCGATTAAAGAACACCAGCCGGACATCGTGGGCATGTCGGCGCTGTTGACCACCACCATGCGCGCCATGGGCTACACCATCAACGCCATCGCAGAGGCTGGCCTGCGCGACCAGGTGAAAATTATGGTGGGTGGCGCGCCAGTTGATGATGCCTTCTCCGAGCGCATCGGTGCCGATGGCTACGGTTCCAACGGCCCCGCCGGCGCTGATTTGGCCAAGCAATTTATGGGTATGATGTAGACACAATGAAAAAAACGACACCATCGGAAAAACTGCCCGTTGTGATCATTGCCTGTCAGGTGATGCAGTCGATGTTGGCCGACCTGTTGCCGGATGGACTCGCCAGCGAGGTCACCTACATGGATTACGGCCTGCACCGCACGCCCAGCAAGATGACCTGGACGCTGCAAGACCAGATTGATGCCGTAGAACAGCCCAGCTTGATTGTGTTGGGCTATGGACTGTGCGGCAATGGCCTTAACGGCATTCAGGCGCGGCAGCACACGCTGTTGGTGCCCCGCACCGACGACTGCATTGCCATCCTGCTCGGCTCGCGCGAAGCGTATCTGCGTGAGTTCGAAGCGGAGCCAGGCACGTACTACCTGAGCAAAGGGTGGCTGGAATCCGGCAGCAATCCGCTGAACGAGTACCGCGAATACGTAGAAAAGTACGGCGAAGAAGACGCGCAGTGGATCATGGATACCCAGTACAAAAATTATGAACGGCTGGTGCTGGTGACCCAAAACGAAACAGACATGGACAGCTACCGTCCACAAGCACTGGAGGTAGCCGAATATTGCCAGCGCTGGGGCATGCGCTACGAAGAAATCGTCGGGTCGGACCAGTACGTGCGCCGCCTGGTTGAAGTGGCGGCGGCGTTAGGCACAGTGGACGAAAACTTTTTAATCGTGCCGCCCGGTGGTGAAATCAAGCAGGAAGCCTTTATTTGATTGACAACTGGAAAGACGCAAAAACGTCAATCGGGAGATTGAGATATGAAAGTCAGAAAAACAAATTACACCGTCAACGCCACACCCCGCTTGCAGGTGCTGACGGAAGACGAAGTTGAAGCCATCTATTTTTCAGCGCTGCGCGTTTTGTATGAGACGGGCGTGCGTGTTTACGAGCCAGAAGGGGTTGACCTGGCCTATGATGGCGGGGCGATTGTGGAAGACACGACAGATGACAGCAGCCTGGTCAAGATTCCGCCCTGGCTGGTGGAAAAATCGCTGACGACCGTGCCGCGCAAGGTGGTTGTTGTGGGGCCAGATCGGCAGTATCGCATGGAGCTGTACAAGAATCAGATCTACTTCGGCAGCGGCTCAGACACGCCATTTACGATTGATCCGTACACTGGCGAGCGGCGGCGGGCCACCTATCAGGACGTGAAGAATTTTGCCCGTATGACGCAGGCGCTGCCTAATCTAGATTTCCACATGTCGCTGGGGATTGTGCAGGATACGGCCGTTGGCACCTACGATCGTTGGCAATATTTAGCGATGCTGGAAGGGACCAGCAAGCCGATTAACATTACGGCCGTTGACCTGGAAGGCATTCGCGATCAGTTAGAAATGGCCCACATCCGTCTCGGCGGCAAAGCGGAATGGGACAAAGGCCCGGCCTTCTCGCTTTACATCGAGCCCGTTTCCCCGCTGAGCCATTCCGAAGAAGTGGTACAGAAACTGCTTTTTGCCACGGACCACAACATTCCCTTCGTCTACACGCCCTGCCCGCTGGCCGGGGCTACCGCGCCTTCAACGCTGGCCGGTCTGCTGGTGCAGGCGCTCAGCGAAAGCTTGCTAGGCATCGTCCTCAGCCAGCTGCGTAAACCGGGCGCTTCCTTGATTATTGGCGGCTTGATGTCGAACATGGATATGAAAACGGCCGTTTACAGCTACGGTTCTCCAGAAATGGCCCTGCTCAGCGCCGCCTACACCGACATCACCAAATGGCTGGGCGTGCCTGAATATGAAACCGCTGGCTGCTCCGACGTTAAGTTATTCGATGAGCAGGCCACCATGGAAGCAGCTATCAACATTGCCACGGCGGGTCTCATTGGCGGCAACATGATTCATGACGTGGGCTACATCGAGCAGGGGCTGACCAGCTCGCTGGAAATGATGGTCGCTGCTGACGAAATCATCGACATGGTCAAGCGCATCCTGCGCGGCATTCCGGTGACGCCGGAAACGATGGCCCTGGACGTGATAGAAGACGTCGGCCCTGGCGGCCATTACCTGGAGCACGACCACACTTACTACCGCTTCAAGGAAGAAATCTGGCAGCCGAAGCAGATCAGTCGGGAAAATTGGGAAGATTGGAACGCGGCTGGTGCCAAGCGGTACGGCGAGCGTATCCACGAGCGGGTGATCGAGATTCTGGAGGCAGAGACAGAGCCGCTACTGGACGAAAAAATGTACCAGGAGCTGCACCGCATCTGCGAACTGGCCGACGCCCGTCACCAGGATGAAGAACTCGACGTAAAAATGTTCGCTTGATAAATAGAACGCAGATGACACAGATTGTCCTGATCAGCCTGATAAAAAATAAGAAAAATCAGGTTGATCAGGCAAATCAGCGTTCCATTTCGATGGCTGTTCGTAAGTATCCCACTCGTGGGAAAACTAAATGACACTGAAAAACCTCGTTCTGGGGATCGACACCGGCGGTACGTACACCGACGGCATCCTAATGGATTACGCCTCGCGGCAGGTGCTGGCGACATGCAAGCGCCTGACCACCCGGCGTGATTTTGCCCTGGGCATTGAAGCAGTCATCGACGGCATCCGCATCGACGATCCGGGGGCGATCCAAATGGTGTCCATCTCCACCACCCTGGCCACCAACGCCATTGCCGAAGGCAAGGGGCGCCCAGCGGCGCTCTTGCTGCTGGGCTACGATCCGGAGCTAATCAGCAAGTTTAAGATGGACCGGCGCTTTGGCACGCCACATTACGCCTTCATTGGTGGGGGGCATGATTTATACGGCCGTCAAAAAGCCCCCCTCAATTTACCCGCCCTACTGCAACACGTAGATACTCTCAAGGATCAAGTAGAAGCATTTGCCGTGTCCGGTTACTTCAGCCCGCTCAATCCAGCACACGAACAGGAAGCGTACGAAGCTATTCGCTGCGTTTGCGATTTGCCGGTGGTGCTGGGCCACCAACTTTCCACGAAGCTGGGATCGGTAGAGCGGGCCACAACGGCCGCTCTCAATGCCTCTTTGCTGGCGGTGCTGCAAGCGTTGATGCAGGCCGTGCGTCGGGCGCTGGTGCGGCGGCACATCGACGCCCCGTTGATGGTGATGCGCGGCGACGGTACGTTGATGAGCGCCGAGTTTGCCGCCGCCACCCCGGTAGAGACCATTCATTCCGGTCCGGCAGCCAGCGCCATTGGCGGCCGTTTCCTGTCCGGGCGAGATGAGGCATTGGTAATTGACGTGGGCGGCACGACCACCGACATCGCCCTGATTACCGATGGGGCAGTGGCGGTGAGTGAAGAAGGGGCGACGGTGAATGGGTTTAAAACGGCCGTTCAAGCCGCCAACATCCTCTCCATCCCCCTCGGCGGCGACAGCCACATCCACCTCAACGCCAACGGGAAGTTAAAAATTGGTCCAGAGCGCGTCACGCCACTTGCCTACCTGGCTGCCCATCATCCCCAGGTTAATCAGCAGCTCCAGTCGCTGGCCAAACGGGTACGGACACGACCAACGACTGATTGGCTCGAATATTGGTTTGTGGTGTCGCCGCCGGACGCGGTGCAAAAAGCAGCATTGACCACCGATGAAAAGGCGCTGCTGCGCTTTTTGCGTGATGGCCCCCAGCCGCTGCCCACCATACTCAAACAGTTGGGTCGCCTGCACGTGGGTCAGCTAGAGTTGCCTACCGTGTGGCAGCAGGAGATGATCGGCAAAGCGGGGCTGACGCCGACCGATCTACTGCACGTAGAGGGGCATTTCTCGCCGTGGCAAACAGACGCCGCCGCCAAAGCCATCGACCTCTTTTACCGCTTCCTCTTCCGGCAGCCAGAGGAACTGCACCAGCAGGTGTGGCGGCAGATGACAGAGATGGTATTACGGGCCGTCGTTGCGTTTCTCACCGGTCGGCCTGTACCTGCGCTGGACGATCCACGGGAAGCAGACCAGCTAGGTGCCTGGTTTTTCGGCAACAGCCTGTACCAGACACATCCGCAGCTAGAAAGCAGTTTACGTTTGCGTCTGCCGATCATTGGCATCGGCGCTCCGGCCCGGTTTGTATTGCAAGGCGTGGCTGACAAGCTGCATACGGAGCTGCTCTTGCCAGAGAATCACGTGGTGGCCAATGCGGTGGGTACGGTGGCGGGCAACGTGATGGTGACGGCCGAAGCGCTGGTTTATCCACGTTTGTCTGAAGAAGGGTTGGAAGTATTGGGCTATTTTGTGCAGGCGGGAAACGGCCGTACCCAATTAGACGCCCTCGATGAAGCATTAGCCCACGCCACAGACCTGACGCAGCAGCAGTCGCTCACGGACGCCCAGCGCGCTGGCGCTCATAATCCACAGGTGACGGTGCAGCAGGTGGAAAATGGCATGGACACCTACCGTGTGCAGGCCCGCGCCATCGGCGCACCACGTTTGGGAAAGGAGCCACTGTTGTGAACACCCAAACTATCGTCAGCATGTGTACTGTTTGCCCGGCCGGATGTGGCGTCAGCGTTCATCTGGTGGATGGCAAAATCGAGCGGCAAACCCCGCTCAAATGTTAACCTTTCAAAATTCACGATTCACAATTAGTACGGCCGTTTGCGCTTTATCCATTTAATGTCATAATAGTTTCCAGTTGTTCCAACTGTTGTTCCAAAATCATAAAACGGGTCCCATAACCCCGTTCGTGTCTTTGCCCAAACGGGGTCTTTGTTCCCAAAAATCATGCCTGTCTGTGTACACACCAGTCGCACAGACGCCAAAGATAGCAGTATCATCATGGCCCAGAACAAACGACCATCCAGCACGTGGTCCCCACTTCAAGCAATACGTAATTTTTTTGGGGGACCAGAAGCACAACCAGATAATCCTGATCGCCTTACCTATTTAGAAGATCTTATCTTTCAGCATCGCCATTTTGATGTGAAAGGCATCGCCATACCGGGCGAATCCACGCTCGATCTGGAGCGTGTTTTTGTCGATGTTGGCTTAAGCCCCACCCTGGATAAAGCGTCGGCCAATCCCATTCCCAGTCTGCAAAAAAGCGCCCGTGAAGAACGTCTCTCAATTTGGCACTTTTTGCTGCACCAACCAGCCAATCGCCTGCAAAATTTGGTAGTATTGGGCGCGCCCGGCACAGGCAAAACAACCCTGCTCAAACATCTTACGCTGTCGTTGGCTACCCCCACCCAAGATGCGCCTCGGCTGGACAAGACCCCCATCTTTTTGTATCTGCGCGATATTTCTGGCCATATTCAGCGCGATCCGCACTTCAGCCTGCGCCAGGCGGTGCGAAAAATATTGGCCAGCCGCAAAGTGGCGGCTAATCTGGATTGGATTGCCACGGATTTAGCAAACGGCCGTTGTCTCATCATGCTAGATGGATTAGACGAAGTAGCTAATTTGGAGCTACGCCAGATGGTTGCCGCCTGGGTGCAGCGCCAGATGAAGCAGCACCCTAACAACCAATTCATCATGACATCACGGCCGTTTGGTTATGAAAGCAATCCCCTACCAGAAACCTTGCTGCTGGAAGTGAAACCGTTCACTATTGAACAAGTACGCCAATTTATCCAAAACTGGTATCTGGCCACTGAACGACAGGCGCAGGGAAGAAATGACGACGGCGTGCGACGCGATGCGGCGCAACACGCCGCTGATTTATTGCAACGCCTGCATCAAGCCCCCGCGCTGCTAGAAATGGGTGTCAATCCGCTGCTGCTCACCATGATTGCCACCATTCACCATTACCGCAACAGCCTGCCCGACGAGCGCGTCGCGCTGTACCACGAAATTTGCGACGTGTTTTTGGGCAAGCGCCAGCAAGCCAAGGGCATCAATTCCGAACTCACAGCGGCTCAAAAGAGACGTGTGCTACAAATTCTGGCATATGAAATGATGCGCCGCAACCTGCGCAATATCTCCCAGGTAGATGCGGCCGACATTATTGATCAGCCGCTTAAAAAAATTCAGCCGCAAGCTGTAAGCGAACAATTTCTGGTCATGATTGCCAATTCCAGTGGTTTATTGGTGGAACACACGCCCGGTGTGTACAGCTTTGCCCATCTCACGTTCCAGGAATATTTAACGGCCGTTTACATCAAAGAACAGCGGTTAGAGAAGGTTCTCCTGGAACAGGTAGAAGATGCCTGGTGGCACGAAACCATTCGCCTTTACGCCGCCCAGGCCAACGCCACCAACATCATTCGGGCTTGCGTCATGCGCGAACCCACCTCGATTCCCGCGCTCACCCTGGCTGTGGAATGTCTGGATGAAGCTTTCGAAGTGGAAGATGATTTCCGCAAAATCCCCAAAGAATTGATGCGCAGTATCGAGGATGAAAATCCAGAAGTGCGCCGCATCGGGGCAGAAGTGATGCTGCATTTGCGCCTGCGCCGTCTGGTGCGGCTGGATGAGACAACCTACGCTGACCGTACCCTGGTGACCCAGGCAGAATACCAGCTCTTCCTCGACGACATGCGCGCTAAGGGCAGCTACCGCCAGCCAGATCATTGGACCGACAAGCAATTTACCAGAGGAATGGGGCAGGAACCGGTGGCCGGGATACGGCCGTCTGATGCCCAAGCGTTCTGCGATTGGCTCTCTGAACGCAATCCCGGTCCATGGCACTTCCGTCTGCCCTCTGCCCAGGAAAAATCACGCCCACCACTCAACGAACCGGCCCTGGAAGAAAACGCAACCCCAGTGGGGTACTGGTACCTGAACAAAGGCCAACCAGCTTTACAACCCTCACCCGATCTGACCCACGATGTGGCCCTCGTACAATCTTTGCAGCGGCAGCTTGACCAGAAATTCTTGAATGACCTGATCGTTTTCCAGGAATTGGCCGAAGACGATCCGATGGCCAAATCTTTGCGGGAAAGCATTTTAGCCCGAGCCAAACAACGAGCTTATTCCCTGCTGGATTTGGAACGAAGGCTGCAATTTGCCGCAAATGGTGGAGAGGAAATCGGCCGTTACTTTAGCCTTCTTCAAGATCGCAATGCTGAAGGCGTAGCCACCGATATGGAAGAAGCGCTCATCCATGCCAAAGCTTCCGTTGATAATCCCAATCTCGCGGCCATCCGTGGTCCCATTCTGGAAGAAATCATCGTCATGGGCAACCGGCTGCTTGCATCGCTGGACAACCTGCCGTTTCCACCGGAAGTCACCCGACTGATGCGCCAATTAATGCAAGACCTACAGCGGGCGCACAACCAGTTAACGACAACCCAGCAAAGTCTACAAGCCGAATTTTTGTCCTACCGCGAACTGGTACGCCATGTCAACCGGGCTCTCAACAGTGCTCAAAAGCTGCTGGATGAATTGAGCTACAGTCGTGCTGATGCCCGCATCCATCTACGTGTCAGCACGCTTCAGCGCAGCTTACAGTTACTGCAACGTCATTCAAACGCGGCAAAAGGAGAAGCATCTTATTCCAGACGGGAACGATTGCAGCTCTTCCAAATGCTCATCGATTTGTACGTTGACGTGGTCATTCTAGAAAGCCGCAACAATGCTGGCAGCACCCCCTTAGAAGGAATCCGCATCATTCGCGAAGCCACAATTTATTAGGGGAAATTGGAGAAAAAACAACCTTGTGGGCAGCATACTTAATTGTCACTTCTGTTAGCTCCCAACCATTTTTCTATCATGTTTTTGTCAGGTGATGGCTCTAGCTAGCACCTAGAATAGACGTACGGCACGTTGGTTACGATCCTGGCTGGAGAACAAACCTTCATCCGCTGTGTATTTTGTCCTTGATCCATTTGCGTAAATGTGCTGCCCAATATGAGGCAGTTTGCAAACATCGTCGTTGTTGTTTACAGTGGCGCATTCCCGGTAGCTCTGTCGGGGAGTGAAGAAGTTATGAACAGAACCTACCCAAATCTTCAAACAATTTCATCACCCATTTATAAAGACGATTGCTTGCAGGCTATTTTTAAGGCTGTCCGTGCTGGACATTGTGTCCGCGTACTTGGACCACGCTTTCGTTCTAAAAGCGCCCTGATGCTGGCAGCGGCTCAGATCCTTCAGGAGCATGGCACTCACTATGTTCATTATCTAAGCATGAAGGACCTACCCCATTTGCGGGAACAGAGCTTTATCATGAAGCTTTCTACTGATTTGCTGCTATTAAGCGAAGCCGATTTGTACGCCGGGCTATACGGCCGTTTACAGCAAGAGTTATTTCCCATGGATACGGCCGTTCACCCGGAGCTGATGCAAACAGCCCGGGAGTTTCGCGAAGCAATGGAGACGATGATTCAGCGGCTGGACCAACCGCTGGTTTTGTTCATTGACAATTTGAACGCGGCACCGCCCAACGTTATCCTTTCCTTGTTAAACACACTGGCCGATTTGTATACGGCCGTTTCCGCACACAGCGGGCCACAATTTCAGGCGGTTATTGGTGGCGCACTCCATTTACACCAAAATGGCAGCGTCGCGCCAACCCGTTTTCTGAAAGTTTCCGATCTGGTTTGGATTCAAGATTTAGATCCAGAAGAACGATTTGCTTTTGGTTTGGCAGCCTGCCAACGGGCAGAAATCGAGCCAGGTCCGCAGGGTCTAGAGACTTTGTTTAAACAGGCTGGCGGCGATTTATTCCTCATCGAGCACATTTTAGGCATTTGCCTGAAGCATATGAAGCGACGAGGCCAAAAAAAGTTAACATCTCCCCGAATGGCCGAAGCGATTGACACGTTTCTAAACAATGAACCAACTACCAAAATAGAAGCGATTTTGCGCCAGGTTGAGGGAGATACCAATTTACTGCACAGCACCCTGTTAATGCTAGAACATGGAGCGATTCCAACCAGCCAGTTACCCATGCGGCTAACCGACTTCCCCAATTTACTGGATTTATGCGGTATTTTTGAACGGGACGGGGACCGATATTTTATTAAGAACGATATCTGGGCACAGTTGCTGCAAAAACATTTAGATCCGGCACGCGTGGGTGGCTTTTATGCGGTAAACGGCCGTTGGCAAAACGCGTTTGTCTACTTGGGGCAGGCTTTAAACGATGGGCAAACAAATATTCGGCCAGCATTGTTTACGGCCGTTCTCAACGCCATGCACGCCAGCAAAAACGGTTACATCGCTTTTGACAGCCTGGCGCAAGGCCTAAGCGCCGCCTTCCCCGAAAGCGATCTTCATCTTTACGCCTGGCAAGAAAACAAACTAATGCTTTTCTATCCGCAACCCGAACATACTGACAGCCCAGTGGAACTAAATAATCCTCACGGAGCTGAGATGCAGGCGCTCAACGGTGCCGATTACACCATCGTGCCAGTGCAAAAAGAGCTTCGCTTGCTTATCCCGCTGCGCACTGAGCTAAAGCCGTGCACCCCTGTGGGCCTTGTCTCGTTAGGCAGGCTCATCTCTCGCCACTCCCCATACCAACGAAAAGATGAGGTGATGCAGCTCGTGAGTTTCTTACAGCAAGCAGCCCAAATCATTGAAGATCGAGAAGAATACGCCAATCTACTTAGTGAGGCTGAGGTGCGGGTGACAAAACTCAATCGGCTGAATGGGATGCTGACGGAGATGTTGAATCATCGAGAATGGCCAGAAACCCGTATTTTGCAGCTGGCTTTAAACGGCATCACATCACCTTATGGACTGGACTTGAATCGGGCCGTTTTGTTTATGCTCAATGAAAATGAACAATGTTTACAGCCCAACTTTGCCGTCGGCCAGCTCACACAGCAAAATGCCGAGCTAGAGCGGCAAATTTGGCTGCAACATCCCCCCGAAACAGCCTTGACGGAAACGGCCGTTTCCCACACCGGCACGGCTCCATTACAAAACGCACTCAAGCGGCTGCGCTTACCGCTTTACGCCCCAACCCCAGATCTGCTGCTCACACAGCTACAAAGCGGCGAAGCTTTGTTTAGCAGCAGCCAACTACCCCGCCTTGGCCTACCGCCAGCACTGGCTGACGCCATTGGAACCCCTGCCGAATTTGCCCTGATTCCACTGACAACCGGTGAGCATACCTACGGCATTTTTTACATTGACAATAAGTTTTCACCTCTCGGCATCAGTCAGGAGCAGTTTGAACTACTGCAAACATTTGTCAACCAGGTCGCTCTGGTATTAGAAAATGCCCGCGCTTTAGTGGTTGAGCGGCAGCGCACCAAAAGTTGGCGTAAACTGCTAAAGGTTGAAGAAACGCTCAATAACAAGGTCACCCATTCGGTAACAGAACTTCTCGCCACCGTGGTTCACTCAGCCAAAGATTTGTTTCAGGCTGATAGTGCGGTGTTTTACCCGCTTCAGCGCACCACAGACAATGATCTCTACCGGTATGAACCAGAAGAGGTAACGGCCGTTGGCACCCGCCTGCCCGTTACCCCCACCGCCAAACCCCGTCCTGCCCAAGGATTGGCTCATTTCATCTTACAACAGGGCACCATTGCTGTACCCGATGTGCAAACGGCCGTTCCTGCCCGATTACGCCTCTGCCTGGATACAAGCACCTTCTTGTCCCGCGAAGGCGTTCGCTCCTTTATCGGCATTCGGTTAGGTCCGGCCGCTGCTCCTGTTGGGCTGCTCTACCTAAACTGGATGCAGCCACATCAGCTGACCAGCGAGCAAAAAACCGTTTTAGAAGTATTTGCCAATTTTGTGGCCATTGCTTTGCCTGGAGCGCGGAGTTATCAGCAGGTGCAGCAAAACCTTAACCTGCGCAATATCGAACAGAAAAGCCTGGATCAGGTCTTAGGCAGCATGTATTTTCGCACTGATGGGGCAATTAAAAACGCCATTTTGCTGGCGCTGCTTCGCGTGCAGGAATATACAAAAGCACCGCGCGTCTTCCTCATTCGGGACGAACCAAAAGGTGCCTGGGGTGTTTACCAACTGCTTTCCACCGGCAAGTTACATACGCGGCATATCGACCATCTTCCTGGCGGTCTTATTGAAAAAGCATACACACAAGCCCACAGTCAATTAGAAATCAACGCAGGTCGTCCAGAAACAGGTGAGTTTCGTTTCCGCTTTTATCCAGAATCTCGCTGCGGCCTGGCCATCCCCGTTAAAGTAACAGACAACGCCCTGGCCATTCTGTATCTGGAAAGCCCAGAACGGCACGGCCTGACAAAAGAACATAGACATTTTTTGGAGAAATTGGCAGGTCGTTTAGCCTTAAAACTAGAGCAAGCCGACCGCGATAGAGCCTTGCGCGAACTACGCGATTTGTCACAGCGGCTGGCGGATGAAGCAGACTTAAAACGGCTGTTGGCCGCAATCATCACCCAGGCGCTTAATGCCTTACAGGCGGTGGATGGCATTGCTGTCTATCATCAAGACCCGGAAACAGAACGGTATATCGTCACGACCATTTCTAGTAGTCTGAAAACGGCCGTTGCCACCACACTAGAAAGCAACCCACCACTTGTACAGGCAGCCTGGCAGCTCTCTCGCCAAAAATTTGTGGAAAACATGGCCCAAAAAACCCAATTGCGGTCTGTTTTTCCTTATCCCAATCAATATCGTGCCACAGCCATCTTTCCCCTGGAAGTGGGCGACAACCACGTAGGCTGCATGTTTTTTGGCTATAAATTCCAGAATAAATTTGGGGAAGCAGATCGCGGCACACTGGCCCTGTTTGCCCAACTAGCCGCATTAGCCATCTTGCGGGCGCGCCTGCACACGGAAGCCAAGCAGCGGCAACAGCGGCTGGAGACCGTTTCACGCATCACCCCCATTATCAGCGCCAGTGTGGAAACCAACCTTATTTTCTACAACCTGATGCAAGAAGTGCTGGCAGCGTTCCCCAAGGCTAAGAATGCCTGCATTGTGGAGCATCTACCAGACCGAGATGAAGTGGCCGTAACGGCCAACACGCAGCAATTTTACCGAATTGATGTACCTCTCATGGAAGATGAAACGTTTCGCACCCAGTTGAGCAAGCGTCGGGGCATTGCCGGGCGTGTTTTAGAAACCCAAGCACTTAGCAACGTGCCAGATGTCAGTCAGGATATGGATTATATTCCGGCCATACCTTCCACAAAATCAGAAATCGCGGTACCTATCATCATTGATGATGCGGTGAGCTACATTCTAGTCGTAGAAAGCGACCAGCTAGCTGCGTTCACCGTGGATGATGAAGAGATGCTGGGGACGTTGGCCAAACATGTGGCCCTGGCTGTGAAAAATGCCAATCAATTCCAGCGGGCAAAGGCACTGGAGTTAACCAAACAAACCGCCATGATGGCCACTGGGCTGGTGCATGATATTAACAACGCGGTGGCGGCCTTCCCCGATTTGATCGATGAGATTGCTTATAAACACGAAAACAATCGGGACATTTCTGCACCGCTGGCCAATTTACAAAAGAGCGCCAGGGTGACGGATAAGATAAGCGGCCGTTTAAAAGATTTTGTCTTTACCGGTGCCTATAAACCCGAGCTAAATGATATTTCGACTTTAATCCAAAACGCGATTGATTTAAGCAAACCACAGAAGCCCCGACACGTTGCCATCATCAAAGAGATTGCCCCAGAGCTGCCTAAAGTTCAAGCGGACAGCCTTTGGATTGAAATGCTGTTGAAAAACCTGTTTGTCAACGCCTTTACCGCCATCCCCAATACGCGGGATGGGTTCGTAACCATTACCGCCGAAGCAGATGAGTCTCATATTCATCTACAGGTGCAAGACAATGGCAGCGGCATGGACAAAGAGCTACAACAAAATGTCTTTAAGTTTGGCACTTCTACCAAAAGTGATGCTGTACATAAAATGCATGGCGTCGGACTGTATCATTGTTACCTGATTGCTCAAGTCCATAATGGGTTGCTCCAGCTAGAAAGCGAACCCGGCACAGGCTCTATCTTCACCCTCAGCCTGCCGCTGCAAACCAGCACGGAGCCTACCACACAGGAGGGATTGGTTGATGCCTGAGCAAACACTCCATCAATTGCGCATTTTGCTCGTTGAAGATGATGAAAGTTCTTACGATCCCATCACCCGCTGGCTAAAGGAAGAAGGGTATGTGATCCGTTTGGCAACCTCTTATGCTGAAGCTAAATCGGCACTGGAAACTGACCATTTTCATCTGGCTATCGTTGATATCCGTCTTGTAGATGAGGACCCTGAAAATACGGATGGTTTACAGCTTCTGGAAGATATTGAGCGGCTTCAATTGCGGGATGTTATGCCCACCATTGTGCTTACAGCGCATCAAAAATACACGCTGCGGGCCTGGGACTTAAAGGCAGATCGCCTGGTGATGAAGGAAGCAGGCTACCTTAAAAAGCTGGTCAAGGCAATTAAAGAGCTAGACGAAGAAAAGATTCGTATTAACTTTGCTTTGGATTATGTGAGCGATTCGCTAAATGTGCTGGAAGATGTGGCGGAAGATGTGAATTGGTCGATGGCGGAACGGCCGTCTACCAAACTATTAGCCCCCCAGGTACGCGATCTTTTTGGCAAGTTGTTTGTCGATGCCCGCAGCCTGTTTGTAAGCAAACTCAAACCTGGGCTTACCGGGGCAGCTGTGGTGCGCATACAACCTACCTGGAACGGTGGCCTGGGGCGATCTTACGTGGCCAAAGTGGGCCGGAAAGACAAGGTAGAAACCGAGCAGCGCCATTACGAAGCCAACGTGAAGCATTTCCTCACAGCCAACGCCGTCACCCAGGCCGATGTGCATTACTCGCGGCATTTGGGCACCCTGCTCTACACCTTTGCTGAAGAGCAAGGCATAGCCCTAAAAGAGTTTGATGAATTTTATAATCGCAGCGACGCCAACCATGTTATTACCAGCTTGCGCGAACTGTTTGAGCAAACGTACCGTTACTGGTTTGCCAATCCAGAACGCGTCTTGGCCGATGTGCGCATGCTTTATTATGAAGCGTTTCAACTGGATCGAAAAAAGTTAATCGGCCGTATCCAAATTGTGCTGCCAGAACTAGATTCAGAAGCAGAATTTATCCAGCTGACCCCTGGCAAAGAAAAAGTGCTCAACCCCGTTGCCTGGCTAGAAATCCACCGAGATGAATGTGTCATGCTGGTACATAAATGCATCACGCATGGCGATCTGACTGGACGCAACATCATGGTGGATGATTCTGGAAAATGTTGGCTGATCGACTTTTATCGCACGTTCAAAAGCCACATTTTGCGCGACTTCGTCATCCTGGAAACCGATGTCAAATACCGACTCATGTCCTTGCTCAGCCTGACAGACTTTTTGCATCTGGAAGAAGCGCTGCTAGAAGCTGACCGACAAGGCCAGCCACCCATTTTGCCCCCCTCCTTCTCCAAAGATGCCCGCAAAGCCGCTGAAGTTATTTTTGCCTTGCGGCAGTTAGCCCATAAATACGCCAGCAACTACAACACCAAAGAAGATGAAGCCCGCAAGGAATATTTGTTAAGTCAGTTGATGGGCACACTGAATGTGGTGCGGCTGCGCCACATTTCAGAAAATCGCAAGCTGCAAGCGATACATTCGGCCGTAATGATGTGTGAGGAATTGGACATGTTGGCGGAACGGCCGTCTGCAAACCGCATCATCGACATGTACCGGGAACCAGTGCCGGTAAGCCAGGCCTCCTTTGCCGAAGACAGCAGCTTTTTTGCCCCGGCGCTCATGCTGGCCACCGCCCAGCAGCGCTTTTTGGCCGAAAATGTGGCCAGAGATAACGTCATCTTGTTTATCGGATCTGACGTACCACGCAATGCCGAGTGGCCCAACAATCATCAACTGGCCCAGCAGCTCATGAAAGAAGTTGATATTTCGGCATCGGTCACCGACAAGCCCACAAAGCTGTTTGCTTTTTACATTAATCGCATGGGCAACCGCAAACGACTGATTCAAAAACATGCCGAATATTATGCGCCGGGTAAACGGCCGTCTCTCTATCGTGCCGCTGCCAAACTGCCCTGGTGCGCTGTGTACACCACCAACCAGCACACCTATCTAGAGCAAGCGTATCAAGAAAAAGGGGAATCATTTGCCATCCAGCTACATGCCAACGGCACAGATTGCCCCGAGAAAGATAGCCCAATCGTCATTCGCAAATTATTTGGCTCCCTCAACGCCAAAGAAGAAGACACAGAACCCGATTGCTTACCCATTACCGAGTACGATCATCGCCAACATAAAACCATTGGCCGGGTCACACAACTCTGGCAGCAGCTGGCAACGGCCGTACAACAAGGCCACTTTTTACTTATGCTCTGCCCCTCCGAGGACGAACTGATGGCCGCCTATCAATATTGCCAACCTGATACGGCCGAGGGCCTCATCTGGCTGGCCGGTGGCGACATTTCCGAAGAAGAGCAAGACGTTTATCGCAACCTCGACTTCCGCGTCCTACCAGATGCCCCTGGACAGCTGCTCAAAGTGCTCTTCACGCTAACTAATTACGAAGGTGGGGACATTCCCGGCCTGACAAAGGAATAATGCCCATGACTCTGACGACACAACGATCCGGCTTTCGCCAATCAGAAACAGAACAATTATTCAAATGGATGCAAGCCGGTGAATCTGCTTCCATCATTGGCATTAGCGGGGTGGGCAAATCTAATCTGTTCAACCATCTCCGCAATCCCGAAACACAGGCTGCCTATTTAGACAATTCAGAAGCGATTACCGTCATCGTGCGGGCCAACTTCCACTACATTCCAGACTTTTCTGACCGCAGCATTTACAGCCTTATTTTGGAGCAGCTGGAATTATTAGAAGGGGATGCCGACCGTCTTGGCTTGAGTGTCCAAGATATTGAGCAAATCAGCCATTACCATGAGCAACTGCTGGACGCCAAGGATGATGTACTCAAGGTACAGCGCTACTTTAAGCTGGCCTTGCGCGTGCTGCTGGGGCAGTCAAAACGCCGCCTGGTTTTCCTCTTTGACCAGTTTGATGATGTGTATCAGGAAGCGGAGGCACGCCTTTTTGCCAATTTACGTGGCCTGCGCGAAGCATACAAATATCGCATCTCTTATCTAGTTTTCACGCGAGACATGCTACCCAATCTCATCGAAATGGATCAGGCAAGGGAAGAATTTTATGAACTGCTGGCCTCCAACATCATGGGATTAAAGCCCTACGCTAAAAGTGACGCCATGTCAGTTTTGGCACGTGTGGCCGGGCGCAACCAGCTCACGCTAACGGACGAGTTACGCGACTGTCTGTATAGTCTGGCTGGGGGTCATGCCGGACTGCTGCGGGCTTCATTGCTGGGTGCGGCGCAAGACAAACTGGCAGGCTATCTGCATCAGGATGATGCGCCCGCCCGTTTACTGCAAATTCCTGGTGTCGAGATGGAATGCGAGAAGCTTTGGCGCAGCTTAAGCACCCATGAACAACGCACTTTGATGGCTAAAGCGCAAGCATTTGGTACAGCTGAAGATGCGGCGGTTGTGTCACAGCTGCAAATTAAGGGGCTACTAACAGAGGGAGATACGGCCGTTATCTTTTCCCCCCTCTTTGCTCAGTTTGTTGAGACGCAGGAGGCGCTGTGGGAACGGCCGTTATTCTTCGATGAACCATCCCGCCAAGTTTGGGTGCTGGGCAACCCCGCCCCTCGCCTCACCCAATTGGAATACAAGCTTTTCCAGCGACTGTATGAACAAGAAGGCGAAGTCGTCGAAAAAGATGAACTCATCTCGGCTGGCTGGCCCAACGCCAAGGGTGGCGTCTCCGATGAAGCGCTTATCGCCGCTATTGCCCGCCTGCGCAAAAAAATCGAGCCAAACTCTAAAACCCCCCGCTTTTTGCAAAACGTCCACAACCAGGGCTACATGCTGCAAATCAACGATAACTAAATATATTTATCACCTGACAAAGGGAAACGGCCGTTTCCCTTTGTCAGGCCACTGTTTGCTTCCCGTTTGTTTCCCGTCAGTATAAAAATCTACAATCGCATAGGATAAAGGCAGGCTTGCCAGCAAAGCCAAGCAACGGCCGTGTTTGCACCGTTGCTTCACAAACGTATTGGTAGACGATTGCTTGTATTGGTAAGAAGTAAAGGGAGAGAAACAACATGCTGACATTATCATACGGTGCGCTGTTTGGCTTACTGCTGGCTGCCTTTATCCTGGGGCTTGTTTTTCCTTTCTTGCTAATCGTCTATCTCGTCTTCAACGACAAGCTTCGCTAATTTGTAACAATTGTCACAAACTGTGCGACTGGCGTTAGATTGATGTCAGGAACATAACATTGAAAGACCGTACACTGTACAGCAACTAAAAACAAAATAAACGTGAACCGGAGAAACAACATGGAAGTTCATCTTGAAGTATCTACCCTGGTAATTGTGATTCTCATGATGATTATTGCCGGAATGATAATCGGCGTCGCCACAACACGTCCTCGCTAAGTAAATGGCCAACTATAACTTCCCTTTTTGTAAGGCCGCTTACTCCAAGCCGTCCACACAATTCCGCTAACTTATTTGCGGACGGCCACTAAACAAATAGTCAGCAGTCATTCTCGTCACGGTAAACGTGGCGTTGGTGTAAAAGGGGATTGGGGGTTCTGAGCCGCGAGTTCTCTAGCCAAAAGAAAAACGGGATGGTTTGAAAGCCATCCCGTTTTTCTTTGTTTTTCCAAATTTTGCTTATCAAATTTTAGCGGCGGCGGCCACCGGAAAGGAGCAAAACATAGTACAACAAAGTACCAATGGCAGAAACGGCCGCTGCCACATACGTCCACGCCGCAGCATTCAAAACCTTGTTCACACCATCAATCTCATCCCCAATGAGGACACTATTGCTTACCAGCAACTGCTTAGCACGTTTGCTGGCGTCAAACTCCACCGGCAGGGTAACAATCGTAAACAGCACCGCAGCGGCAAACATTATCACGCCAACCCAGGCCAAGCTGGTAAAGTTCAGCAAAAAACCACCGATAAACAGCCAGGGAGCCAAGGAGCTGCCAAACTGAGCCGCAGGCACCAACGCACTGCGAATTTGTAGTGGGAAGTACCCGCCAGCATCCTGCAAAGCATGTCCCATTTCATGGGCAGCAACGCCTGCGGCGGCAATACTGGGCGTCCGGTAAACATCCGGGCTTAACCGCAGCACCTTGCTGCGCGGATCATAATGATCGCTCAAAAAACCCTGTGTCTCTTCAATAGCAACATCATACAACCCTTGAGCGTCCAAAAGCTGTCGGGCCACTTCCGCTCCAGTAACATTGCGTGCCGTACGAACCTTGGCATATTTGTTAAAGTTGCTTTTTACGCGCGATTGAGCATACAGGCCTAGCAGAAGGCCGGGCAAGGCAAAAATCAAATAAAGCGGATCAAAAAACATCGTTCAAACCTCGTCATGATTAGGCGACTGGCAACTTCTTGAGAGATCTGTCGCCTGCTATGATTAATTCCTAATGCGAACAGGAACCAGGGCAACTTGTGGCTGCGGCCGTTTCTGCCACCATAGCAATAACGTCCCCATGGCCCCACTTAATAAAATCAATCCAAATGAAAAAAATGGTGTTATAAGCATTATTGATCTCGTCCTGAGTAATTATTCAACAGTTGGTCTAGATTGTGTCATAGAGACCAGTACTACGTCAATATATCTCTGGACTTTCCAATACATATCTTACAAACGCGCCACGTATATTACCCAAAGATGAGAGATACACATACAATAGTCTCACTTGATAAATAAACCAAACAAATTGCCTTAGGATGATCTAATGAGTAATCAATTCGATTTGCCCAAGAATTTAGGAAATGGCCTGGTTTTGCGCTGGGCGACGCCAGCTGATACAGAGGAATTAGCCGAATTTAATGTAGGCATTCATAGTGACGATCCCGAAAAGCCAGAAACGTGGCTGGCTCGTTGGACCGAGGATTTAATGCGTGGTGACCATCCTACCACCAGCGCCAGTGACTTTACCGTGGTGGTAGATGAAAATGCAGACGACAAGATCGTCTCCAGCATGAATTTGATTTCGCAGGTGTGGCTGTATGAGGGGGTTCCCGTTGGGGTAGGTCGGCCCGAATTGGTTGCAACAGACCCCAACTATCGACGTCGCGGTCTGATTCGGGAACAGTTTGCAGCTATCCACGCCAAAAGTGCAGCGCGTGGTGAATTGGTACAGGCGATCACGGGTATCCCCTGGTATTATCGCCAGTTTGGCTACGGCATGGCGCTGGATTTGGGTGGTGGGCGTGACTTTTTATGGGATCGGCCCGGCAATGACAAACCAGTGGAAGAAGAAGCGTATCAGATTCGTCCGGCAGCGGTGGCAGATTGGCCCATCTTGCAATCATTGTACGAAGCACATAATCGGGGCAGCCTGCTGAGTCGGGTGCGTGACGAAGCCAGCTGGCGCTATGAGTTGGCGATTCCTGACCCAACCTCGATGTATGCCCGGCACTTTTACCTGGTAGAAACGGCCGTTTCCCCACCCCAACCCGTTGCCTTCGTAGAATACAAACAGTTTGGTAAAAGCTACTTCGTGCGCGAACTGGGCGTGCTACCCGGCCACTCCTGGCGGGCCGTTGGCTTATTCCTTACCCGCCATTTTAAAAAATTGGCTGATGAGCTGTTTGAGAAAGAAGAAAAGCGACTGCGCGGTGTTTACTTTGGCCTGGGACAAGG